>JAAYDE010000026.1 GCA_012729375.1 Deltaproteobacteria bacterium
GGCGAAGAAGCCGGTCGAGGGCGGTGCAGACCGTCCGCCAGCGTATCCGGTCGCGGTTGCCGGGGAAGAGAAACCGCTCCACCGACTCCTCCTGTTTCGCAGCGAGGGCGATAAAGACCGTGCCCACTGGTTTTTGCTCCGAGCCCCCGGCCGGTCCGGCGATGCCGGTCACGGCGAGGCCGATGTCGCAGGCGGCGCCACGGCGAGCTCCCCGGGCCATGGCCAGAGCGCATTCGGCGCTGACGGCGCCATGGTTTTCGAGGAGGTCCTCGGGGACGCCGAGCCAGTCCCGTTTAGCTCTGTTGGCGTAGACCACGGCGCTTCTGTCCAGGAAGGCCGAGGAACCGGGGATGTCGGTCAAAATTTTGGCTATCCAGCCGCCGGTGCAGGATTCTGCCAAAGCAAGAGATTTGCCGGAATGGATCAGCAGCCGGGCGACCTTCTCGATCAGAGTGTCTTCGTCCTCGGCCACCAGATGTTCTCCGTAGATGCGGCGCACTTGTGGTGCCGTTTCTTCCAGAAGCGCCAAGCCGTTTTCCACAGTGGTGCTGAGACGGACCTCGACCAAGGGAAAATTGACGCAGAAGGCCACGCCGGTCTGGGGAGGAAGGGGGATTTTTTCCAGCAAGGCCTCGGCCTCCGATTCCGGCAGCCCCATGAGAATGAAGCTCTTCTGGCGATAATTACCGGCGGCGGGAAAGGCCTCGCCGAGCAAAGGAAGGACGCTGCGGGCCATCATCTCCTCCATCTCCGCCGGCACGCCGGGGAGAAAGGCCAAACGGCAGCCGCCCTCGTCAAGGAAAAATCCGGGGGCGCTCCCTTGCGGATTGGGGAGAATGACGGCCCCCTGGGGAAGAAGCGCTTGCTTCTCCTGCCGTTCCGTCATCTTCCGTCCCAGGCGGCGGAAAAAGGCCCGCACCATGTCCAGGGCCTGGAGATCTTTGCAAAGAGGGCGGTTGAAGGCCGCCGCGGCCGCCGCGGCGGTCAGATCGTCACTGGTCGGTCCGAGACCGCCGCTGACCACCACAAAGTGGTGGCGGGCGCCCAGAAGCAGCAGTGCCTCCTTTATCGCCGCGGAATCGTCACTGACGGTCATGGCCCGTTCCGCCACCAGGCCGCGGGCAACCAGAAGACGGGCGATGGTGCGGGTGTTGGTATCCTGTATCCTGCCGTTGAGGATTTCGTTGCCGATGGTCAGTACGGCGATGGACGGTTCCATGTCGATCCTTCATTCACCATTGGCTCAGCAGCCAGAGATAGATGCGCAGGGTCGCCGCGGCGTAGATGCCGGCGGCCACGTCGTCGAGGACGACGCCGATGCCGTTTTTCATGCGCCGGTCGATGGTCGATGCCGGCGGCGGCTTGGCGATGTCGAAGAAGCGGAACAGGAAAAAAGCGGCGCAGGCCGTCGACCAGGAGAAGGGAAGAAAGAGCACCGTCGTCAGGTAGCCCATCAGTTCATCGATGACGATGCGGCCGTCGTCGGCGCTTTGGTAAATTCTGCCTGCCTGTTCCGCCGCCCAAAAGGAAAGGGCCAGCAGCACCAGGTAGGCGCCAAGCTGGACCGCCGCCGGGCGGCCCGCCAGCAGCCAGAAGCAGGGAATGCCGGCCAGGGTGCCGAAGGTGCCTGAGGCGACGGGTGCGTAGCCGAGGCCGAGGTTGCTGGAGAGCAGGATGATCAATCGGCGCATGGTTCCTATTCCGGAAAAAAGCGTTTGTCCGCTTCCGCGGCGACGATGCGGTAGATTTCCGGAAGCGGCATCCCCGTTTGTTGCGCCAGAAGACGGCAGCTTTCGTATTCGGGGGTAACGCGGAGGAGTTTTCCCCCGTCGAAAATCAGTTTGATCTGCGCTTCGCCAAGAGCGGTGGCAAGGAGCCGCGTTTCCCGCTCCAACTTCCAGCGTCCTGCCTCATGGAAACGGACGCCGATGGCGCTGGTTTCCAACAACAGGATGCGGCCGAGGCGGGCGGCATGTTGAGGAGGGGCGAGAACGGTGATGCGGGTGCCGGGGCGCCCCTTTTTCATTTGCAGGGGAGTATAGGAGACATCGAGGCTTCCTTCTTCGAGAAGATGGTCCATCAGCGGTCCCAGCCATTCCGGATTGACATCGTCGAGATCGGTTTCCAGGACCGTGACCCGATCGTTTTCCGGCACCGCGGCATAGCTTTCGCCAAGGATTCCCCGCAGCAGGTTGGGTTGTTCCGCCAAATCGCGGCAGCCGACTCCATAACCGATCCGGTTCGGCATGAAATCGGGTGGCGGGGAAAAATCGGCGATCTCAACGGCGATGGCGGCCCCCGTCGGGGTGACCAGTTCGCAGGAAAGGGGAGAATCGGTCAGCGGTGTTCCCTTGAGGATCTCCAGGGTGGCGGGAGCGGGCAGGGGAAAGCTGCCATGGGCGCAGGAAACGGAACCGCGGAAGAGGGGCAGGGGACGGCAGAAAACCCTTGGTCTGCCCAAATGATTTAGAGCGATGGCGGCGCCGGCAATGTCGATGATGGAATCGAGGGCGCCCACTTCGTGAAAATGAACGGCGGAGATATCGACTCCATGAACGCGGGCCTCGGCTTCGGCAATGCGCCGGAAAATGCGCAGGGCCAGATCACGGGTTGCCGCCTCCAGAGAGGACTTTGCCACCAATTCACGGATAATGGGCCAGGTGCGGTGGGCCTGTTCCTCGGCTGTTGTCACCAGGGTGCGGAGGCCTTCGATGCCCCGTCTTTTTTCCCGGCGGACGTCGAGGGACCAGCCCGGCAGGGAGAGTTTTCCCAGTTCCCGGCGCAGCCGGTCCGGGTCGACGCCCAGGTCGATCATCAAGCCGAGAAACATATCCCCCGAAATACCGGAGAAAGGATCGAGAAGAAGGATGCTGCGGTCAGGGGCCATGTTTTCAGGTTCCGTTCCGGTTGATGCGGGTGGCGGCGCAAGCGGCGCCGAAGCCGTTGTCGATATTGACCACGGTTACTCCATTGGCGCAGGAATTGAGCATGCCGAGCAGGGCGGCCAGGCCGTGGAAGGCGGCACCGTAGCCTACCGAGGTGGGTACGGCGATGACCGGCACGGGAACCAGACCGCCGATTACCGAAGGAAGGGCACCCTCCATCCCCGCCACGACGATGATAACGGCGGCGTGGCGGAGTTTATCCGCTTGGGCAAAGAGGCGGTGAAGGCCGGCCACACCGACATCGGCGATTTCCTCGACGCTGTTGCCGAAGGTGCGGGCGGTGACCGCCGCTTCCCGAGCCACGGCCAGATCCGAGGTGCCGGCGCAGACCACCAGCACGGTGCCTTTTCCGCAAATTTCCGGCGGCTTATTCTGTAAAACGAAGGTGCCGCCGAGAGGATCATGGCAACCCTGGGGGAA
>JAAYDE010000027.1 GCA_012729375.1 Deltaproteobacteria bacterium
CACTACAACGAGGACAACCGCGATCATATCGTCGTCCTGACCGAGGACATCGTCAACCGCGCCGGCCGTACCGGCGGCACCTTCCTCCATACCTCGCGGACCCGCCCCAGCCATCTTCCCAAAGCCCTTCTGCCGGAACATCTCAAGGGCAAGTACCAGGAGGAAATCAACGACATCACCCCCGACATCCTGCGCCACCTGGAGTTCCTCGGCATAGATCACCTGATACCCATCGGCGGCGACGACACCCTCAGCTACGGCCAGCGGCTCCACGAAGAGGGGGTCAATGTCGTCGCCATCCCCAAAACCATGGACAACGATGTCCCCGGCACCGACTACTGCATCGGCTTCAGCACCTGCGTCACCCGCACCATCGAACTGACCCACAAGCTGCGCACCACGGCCGGTTCCCACGAACGCCTCCTGGTCATCGAGGTCTTCGGCCGTTACGCGGGGTTTACCGCCATGCTGCCGACCATGGCCGGGGCCGCCGACCGCTGCGTGATTCCCGAGCACCTCTGCGATGTGGAACGCCTCGTCGAGTTCCTCGTCCAGGACCGGACCAACCATCCCAGCAAGTACGCCGTGGTCCTGGTGTCTGAAGGGGCCCGCATGCTGAGTGATGACGAGATGAGTTTCGAGGGCCAGGAGACGGATCAGTACGGGCACCGCAAGCTGGGCGGCATCGGCGACCGCCTGGCCGCCCGGCTCAAGGAACTGTCACCCAAACACAATCGGGGCCGGCAGATCAACATGGTCAACCAGCGCCTCGGCTATCTGGTGCGCTGCGGGGAGCCCGACGCCATGGACTCCATCGTGCCGATGGCCTTCGGCAACCTGGCCCTCGACTTGATCCTCAGCGGCCAGTCCGGTAAGCTTATAAGCCTGCGCAACGGCTGTTACGACAGCGTTCCCCTCGACGTCGTCAGCCGCTGCAAGAAGGTGGTCGATGTGGCAAAATACTACAATGCCGAGCGCTTCCGCCCCAAATACGAAACCTTCAGGGGACAGCCGCTCTTTATCATGACCAGTGAAATCTGACCGCGGTCACCATTGTCAACCCGAACTCAAAAAAGGAGAAGGAAAACCATGGCCATTACATTGATCGACCTGCCCTATCCCAAGGACGCTCTCGAACCCCACATCAGCGCCCGCACCCTCGATTTCCACCACGGCAAACACCACAACGCCTATGTGGTCAACACCAACAACCTGATCAAGGGCACGGAGCTGGAGGACCTTGATCTGGAGACCATCATCCGCAAAAGCGCCATCGATCCCGCCAAGGCCGGTCTCTTCAACAACGCCGCCCAGGTCTGGAACCACGCTTTCTACTGGCGATGCATGAAGCCGGGAGGAGGGGGAGCACCGACGGGAGCCGTGGCCAAGAAGATCGACGCCGATTTCGGCAGCTACGCGGCCTTCGTGGAAGCGTTCAAAAACGCCGGGGCGACCCAGTTCGGCAGTGGCTGGGCCTGGCTGATCCTTGACAACGGCAAGCTCAAGGTGGTCAAGACCGGCAACGCCGACACCCCGCTGGCCCACAACCAGAAGGCGCTGCTGACCGTGGATGTCTGGGAACACGCCTACTACCTGGACTACCAGAACCGCCGCCCCGATTACCTGACCACCTTCATCGACAAGCTGATCAACTGGGATTTCGTCAACAGCTGTCTTTAAACCGACCTAATCGCCTTTGAGACTCGGCAGGACCGCGGGGCGCACCGTCCCGCGGTCTTTTTTTGTCAAATTTTCGAGTTTTGTCTCCCTTCCAAACCTTTCCGGCTCCCCTTTTTCCCTTTCAGATTTAGGCATGATCCTTGCTGGACAATCAGGTTTAGCTCTGCTTCCATGTCGTCTCGTTGGAAATTCTGCTATGATTGTTCCTCCCGAAAGCCATCGCAACAGGACACAACAGGGCTTCACCCTGCTGGAGCTGTTGATTGTGGTGGCCATTCTGGCCACACTCGTGGCCATTGCCGTACCCGGATTGGCCTATTATGTCGACAAGACCCGCTATCAGGTGGCCATTTCCGACCTGCGCAGCATCAGCCTGGACATCCTCGTCTACCACCAGGAAAACAACGCCTATCCCGACAGCCTGCACGAGGTCGGCCGGGGCGCTTCCCGGGATCCCTGGGGGAACCCCTATCAGTACCTGCGAATCGACGGCGCAGGGGTGAACGGCAGGGGACAATACCGAAAAGACCGCAACCTGGTTCCGGTCAACACCGATTATGACCTCTATAGCAAGGGCAAGGACGGCAAGAGCGCCTCACCCTTTACCTCGGCGCTAAGCCAGGACGACATCGTGCGCTGCAACAACGGCAGCTATTTTGGCCTGGTGTCCGATTATTGACACGACGGGAAAAATGGAAATCTCCGCCAGCTTTTTTCATAGCCGCCTGGGGCGCAGGATGTTTCTGCTGTTTGTGATCAGCGCCCTATTGCCCATCCTGGCTCTGTTCCTGCTCAGTTACAGTCAGGTGTCCCATCATCTGGAGCAACTGGCGAAAAACCACCTGCGCCGGTTGTCCAAAAATTTCGGCATGGCCGCTTATGACCGGCTCCTCCTTTTGGAGACCGAACTGAAAAACATCGCGGCAAATTTCGCAGACAACCCCGACCACTTCGCCGCACACCTGTTACAACAAATTGAAGCCCGCCGGGGATATTTCCGTGCGCTGGCACTCCACGCCAAAAACGGCAGCAAATTACTTCTCGGTGGACCGGAGACCGGCCCGCCACCCCTCGACAGGGGCCAGGAAAACGCCCTGGCCGCTGGAATGACGCTGATCGTCAACCGGCCGCCGGAGCAGGCAGCCGCCCGCATTTACATGATCCTGCCGATGACCGGGGAGGAAACTCTCACCGCCCGCCTTGTCGCCGAGATCAACAGTAATTTTCTGTGGGGCATGGATAACCGGGAAGACCCTCTGAACATCACCAAGTTCGGCGTTTTTGATGAAAACGGAACCGCCCTGATCAACTTCCTGCCGGAGCAAAGATTTTCTGAAGACCCGGCCGCCGCCCCTGCCGCCGCGGATACCTACGGGGGCCATATCACGTCACGGTGGTCCATTTTTCTCAAGGCCAATTTCCACGCCCCCACCTGGACCGTCGTCCTGGCCCAGAAAAGCAGCGATTTTTATATCCCGCTGGAGCGATT
This sequence comes from Deltaproteobacteria bacterium, assembly GCA_012729375.1. Lineage (GTDB taxonomy): Bacteria > Desulfobacterota > Desulfuromonadia > Desulfuromonadales > JAAYDE01 > JAAYDE01. Next base: position 3,170 of record JAAYDE010000027.1, read on the forward strand.
CCGTTACATCTTTCCCCTCGTCGCCCTGCTCGCTTTCTGGATCGTGCTGCTGCTCAGCCTGGTCACCATGCGTAAAAACCTCGGCCCCCTTCAACACCTCATGGACGGAACCCGGCGTCTGGCCCAGGGCGATTTCGCCACTCCGGTGCATATCGACAGCCGGGATGAGTTCCGGGAACTGGGCGATTCCTTCAATAAAATGTCGACTCAGCTGGCCGACCAGTTCCACGTTCTGAGCACCATCGAGGAAATCGGCCGCACGGTCCTTTCCCATCACGACACCGCCAAGGTCGTGGCCACCGCCCTGCCGCGCATCCAGGCCTACCATCCCGCGCCCCTGACCGCCCTGTGCCTGATGGAAGAGGACGGCCTGAGCCATGCCATCAGCTATCTCGACCCGGACGGAAGCGGCAAAATCATTCGCCTGGATCCCTCTCCCCTGACCGAAAACGAGATGAAACTCTTTTCCCGCCCCCCCCAGGTCCTGCCGGTCGCCTCCCCCGAGGGCGTCCCCTCCTGCCTCAGGCACCTCCCCCTGCAAAACAGCCGCTCCCTGCTTATGTTTCCCCTGCACATCAAAAACAGCCTGGCCGCCGTTCTCATCCAGGGCCACCCGCGGGCGGAAATCGACGCGGATCGCTATTTTACCCAGGTGAAACGCCTGGCGGACCAGGTGGCGGTCGGCCTGTCCAACGCCCGGCTCATGTCCGAACTGGCCGCCATGAACCTGGGCACCATGAAGGCCCTGGCGCGGACCGTCGACGCCAAATCCTCATGGACGGCCGGCCACTCGGAAAGGGTCGCCGCCCTGTCGGTCCATATCGGCAGGAAAATGGGCCTGAGCGACCATGCCCGGGAAAACCTTCTGGCCGCCGGCTTGCTGCACGACATCGGCAAAATCGGCATCGGCCCGAAAATCATCGACAAAGCGGGCAAACTGACGGCCGAGGAATACGAGGTCATTAAAACCCATCCCGCCCTGGGCATTCAGATTCTGGAACCGATCAGAGCCTATGCCCCGCTTTTCCCGATCATCCTCCATCATCACGAGCAGTTTGACGGCAACGGCTACCCCCACGGACTGGCGGGAAGCGACATCCCTCTGGGAGCCCGCATCCTGGCCATCGCCGATTTTTACGACGCCCTCTGTTCCGACCGGCCCTACCGGGCCGGCTGGGAGGAAACAAAAGTGATCGAACTGATCCGCCAGGAGAAAGGGCGTCATTTCGACCCGGAGGTCACCGAGGCTTTCCTGAACCTCATCGCTGAAAAAGAACGAGACGAAACCGGCGCCGGTTCCCATTTCGCCGCCATGTGACCAAAACCGTTTCCCTTTTTGCCGCCTTTATTTCCACACCCCGGCCAGAGCTTCACCGCAAAAGCCGCATCGCCCCTGGGCCGGACGCGTACCGCGGAGAAAAAAACCGCTCCTTTCGATAACCGTTTTCCCGCAGGTGGGGCAGAAGGTGTTGTCCCCTTCGCCGCCGGCGACGTTGCCCACATAAACATGGCGCAGGCCGGCGCCGATGCCGATCTCCCGCGCCCGGCGCAAAGTCGCGGCGGGGGTTCGCGGCCGGTCGAGCATCCGGTAGGTGGGATAGAAGGCGGTGACATGCCAGGGCGTGTCCGGACCGAGTTCGCCGACGATGAAACGGGCGATGGCGCCCAGGTCCTGGGCACCATCGTTGAGGCCGGGAATGATCAGGGTGGTGATCTCCAGCCAGATGCAGAGCTTTTTATAGACCCTGAGAGTGGCCAGCACCTCCTCCAGCTCCCCGCCCGTCACATCCCGGTAGGTTGCGTCGGAGAAGAACTTGAGATCGACGTTGGCGGCATCGAGATCGGGGGCGATGGCGGTCAGTGCCTCCTCGGAGGTATAGCCGTTGGTGACGAATACATTTTTGAGCCCCCGTTTTCGGGCGATACGGGCCGTATCCCAGGCGTACTCGAAAAAGACCGTCGGCTCCGTGTAGGTATAGGCGATGCTGGCGCAACCCTCCGCAACGGCCCGCTCCACGGCATCCTCCGGCGGCAGGCTGAAGCCGGCGCGGGCCACCATTTCGGCGGTGGGCTGGGAGATGGCGGCGTTCTGGCAATGGCGGCAGTGAAAATTGCAGCCGACGGTGGCGATGGAGTAGCTGCGGCTGCCGGGAAGGACATGGTACAGGGGTTTTTTTTCGATGGGGTCGACCGCTTCGGCGATGGCCCGGCCGTAAACCAGGGAATAGAGTACCCCGTCCCGATTCTCCCGTACCCGGCAGCGCCCCCGTCCCCCGGCCGGAATTCGGCACCGGAAACGGCACAGCCGGCATTGGACCTTGTGCTCCGGCAGCTTATCCCAGAACAGAGCTTCACGCATGAAGTTCCCCCCTTGTCGGTCAAAAACGCAAGGAAAACCTAAGGGAGCGGAAAAAGGATTTTTGTTCTGCTTGCCACCCCTTTCCCCTTTCTCCCCTATTTATAATAATCCACCCACCGATATTCGCCATCCCCGCGGGAAAACTCTCCGTTGAGCGGGATTCCCCTCCCATGCTAGATTGATCCGAGTCAAATCTATCCAAGTCCTCGGGGAATCATGAAACGCATCGATCTGCACCTGCACAGCACCTGCTCCGACGGCCGCAAGCCGCCCCGGGAACTGATCCGCCTCGCCGCCGAAGCCGGCCTGGCCGCCGTCGCTCTCTGCGACCACGACACGGTGGCCGGTATCGAGGAAGCCCTGGAGGCCGGCCGCCGGCATGGTATCGAGGTGCTCAGCGGGGTCGAACTTTCCACCGCCCATGGAGAATTCGACGATCTCCACCTCCTGGTTTACGGCTTCGATGCGGACAGCCCGGAACTGCGGGCGGCCCTGGACGACTGCCGCAACCACCGCCTCAGCCGCAGTCGCCGAATGGTGGCGCGGATCAACGACAAGCTGAGCGAAGAGGGGCGTTCTCCCCTCGACCCCGAGGAAGTCGAAGCCCTCGCCGGAGGAGCCGTCGGCCGCCCCCACCTCGCCCTGCTGCTCATCGATAAAAGATACGCCAGAAACATGGAGGAGGCCTTTCAGCTCTACCTGACCCCCTGCAACGAGCCGAAACGCCGCCTCGCCACCCTGGATGCCATCGCCCTGGCCCACCGCGCCGGAGGGGTCGCGGTCCTCGCCCATCCCCTGCTGCTGAGCCGTGACCTGGAGACACTGAAAACCCTCTTTCTGCAGCTCATCCCCTACGGCCTGGACGGCATCGAGGCCTACGCCTCCAGTGCCACCAATGACGAAGCGGACCGACTGGTCACCCTTGCCCTTCGCTTGGGGCTGATCGTCACCGGCGGTTCCGATTACCATGGCCTGGACGGCGCTGACATCCGCATCGGTAGCGGCAAGGGCAACCTGCGCATCCCTTACCGCCTCGTCGAGGAACTCAAGAAACGCCTCCCGGTTCGCTGATCTCCCCTTTCCCCTGAAAGCCCGACTATGCCCAGCTGCGAAAACAAACCATCGGCAAGAATAAATTTCTTCGCCACCGCCGCCAAGGGTCTGGAAAAACCCCTGGCCGAAGAACTGAAAGGTTTCGGCGCCCTTGCCGTCCGCGTCGAGACCGGCGGGGCCGCTTTCACCGGCACCCTGGAGAGCGCCTACCGCGCCTGCCTGTGGAGCCGCCTCGCCAGCCGCGTCCTGCTGCCGCTGAGCGTTTTCCCGGCCGTCACCCCGGAACAGCTTTATGACGGCATCCGCGCCATCGACTGGCGCCGCCACCTTGACCCCGAAGGAAGCCTCGCCGTCGACTGCGCCATCTTCCGCTCCCGGATCAAGCACTCCCACTTCGCCGCCCTCAAGGCCAAGGACGCCATCGTCGATCAGTTCCGCGAAAGCTGCGGGGTGCGCCCCTCGGTGGCCACGGAGCAACCCGAACTGCGCATCAACCTTTATCTGAAATGCAACCGGCTGACGGTCAGCCTCGATCTCTCCGGCGACAGTCTCCACCGCCGCGGCTATCGCGACCAGCAGGTAGAGGCGCCCCTGAAGGAAAACCTCGCCGCCGCCCTGCTCTTTCTCAGCGGCTGGCCCCAGCTCGCCGCCGGCGGCGGAATCCTCGTCGATCCCATGTGCGGCTCGGGCACCATCCCCATCGAAGCGGCGCTCATCGCCGCCGACACCGCGCCGGGGCTGCTCCGTTCCTATTTCGGCTTTTTCGGCTGGAAGGGGCACGATGCCCCGCTCTGGGCGCGGCTGACGGAGGAAGCCCACGGCCGCAGGCGCACCCATAAGGGCAAAGAGAGGATTTTCGCCTTCGATAAAAGTGCCGCGGCCATCGCCGCGGCGCGGCGCAACGCCGCCGTGGCCGGGGTAGAGGGAATCATCCGCTTCGGGCAAAGCGATATCGCCGTCCTTCCGCCGCCGCCCGCGATCGGCGAAGGCCAGGGGCTGGTGGTGGTCAACCCCCCCTACGGCGAGCGCCTGGCCCACGGCGACCTGAAATCCCTCTATCGGCTGCTGGGGCAAAGGCTCCGCGACCTTTTCCCCGGCTGGCGCATCGGTCTGCTCACCGGTTCGGGCGCCCTGGCCAGGGAACTCTCCCTTCCCCTGGAATCGACCCTGCCCTTGTACAACGGCCCCATCGAGTGCGCCCTCTACGGCTACCGGGTACCGATCGGCGCCGTCGCCCAATCCCCCGCCGCTCCCTCAGCGATGCTCGCCAACCGGCTCGCCAAGAACCTGCGCCGTCTCAAGCGCTGGCGGGAAAAAGAGAACATCTCCTGTTTCCGCCTCTATGACGCCGACATCCCCGAATATGCCGCCGCCATCGACATCTACCAGGGCTGGGCCCACATCCAGGAATACGACCCGCCGGCCAGTATCGATCCCCTGAAGGCCCGTTTCCGGGTCGATGAAATCACCGCCACCCTGGCCGCGACCCTGGACTGCCCGGCGCAACGGATCTTTGTCAAGAAACGGCAGAGACAAAAGGGCGCCGACCAGTACCGCAAGCTCGACGACCGCAACCGCTTCATCGAGGTCGAAGAGGGCGGCCACCGCTTTCTGGTCAACCTCAGCGACTATCTCGACACCGGCCTCTTCCTCGACCACCGCCCTACCCGGCGCCTGATTGAAGAAATGAGTGCCGGGAAACGCTTCCTCAACCTCTTCGGCTATACCGGCGCGGCCTCGGTCTATGCGGCCGCCGGCGGTGCCGTCCTCACCGTCACCGTCGACGCCTCGAAAACCTATCTCGACTGGGCGCAGCGGAATTTCGCCCTCAACGGCCTCGATCCCCAGCGCCACGAGTTCGTCGAGGAGGATTGCCTGGAGTGGCTGCGCCGCCAGAAAAGATCCTTCGACCTGATCTTCGTCGATCCGCCGACCTTTTCCAATTCCAAGGAGCGCACCGAGGATTTTTTCATCCAGCGGGATTATCCCGTCCTGCTCAAGGAGGCCTGCCGCCTTCTCGAAACGGACGGAACCCTGCTTTTCTCAACCAATTTCCGCCGTTTCAAACTCGATCCGGAACACTTCCCCGGTTTCGCCATAACCGACATCAGCGCCGCCACCATAGCGCCCGATTTCGCCCGCGACCAGAGGATACACCGCTGCTGGCGGTTCAGGCGCGCCCCTTGGCCTCGCCAATGAGGCGGCGGAAGGTTTCCCGCAGCCGGGGATCGGGAAGCGCCTGCAGAAGTTCCTCCGTTTCCGGCTCCAACTCGGCGCCGAAGACGGGCCGGGGTTCTTCCTCGGCAGCCGGGTGCTCGTTTGCGGCCACATCCTCGAGAACGCCGAAACGCCAGAAGATATCCTCGATCAGATCTTCTCCCAGATACCGGTTGACGGCGGCGAGGATATAGCGCTTCTGCAGCTGCAGATGCTGCATCCACACCGCCTGATCCACGCGCACCTCGAGCACGCCGCCGCGCAGGCGCAGCACCTGGGAATGGGACGCCAGGCGGCCGCCGACAATCTCCTCCCAGGAGGCGTAAAGCCTGAACAGATCGCGCTGTTTGCGCAGACCGCACCGGTCCAGAATCTTCTCGACGACCTCGGCCACCGGGCGGAGCCGGGCGGGGGCACTATCCTTTCTGCGTTTGACCATGAGGCTCCTCGGCAATCGGTAGCTCGGGGCTTGTCAAAAATCCATCGTCGCCGCGGAACTGTCAACCTTTAAGTTCGCCGCCCTGGTGGAATCCGCCTTTTCATCCCTCCATGCGCACCAGCCCTCGGCCGCCGCTTTTGAAACCGAGGGCCGATCGCCAATCATTGTCCCCTCTCCGGCCAAGGGCGGAGTCGGCGGGATGGTTCTTCCGAGCCCTTGTCAGGCCCCTGCCTCGGGAAAAATAAGCTAAAAAAAACAGCCTCTTCCGCAACCCCAAAGGATGAGGTTTTTCTTGACAAGAAAACCCTTCTCAAATATAGTTCAGATTTTCGAGAATTGGATTCGGCGGCCATGTTTGACAATCTCGCAGACAAGCTCGATGCGGTCTTCAAAAAGCTCAAGGGACGGGGACATCTCAGCGATGAGACGATTCGCGAAACCCTGAGGGAAATCCGCCTGGTTCTGCTGGAAGCGGACGTCAACTTCAAGGTCGTCAAGGATTTCATCGAAACCGTCCGCCGGCGGGCCTCCGGGCAGGAGGTGCTGAAAAGCCTCACCCCCTCCCAGCAGGTCATCAAGATCGTCCGTGAAGAGTTGGCCGCCCTCATGGGCGAGGGGCGGGACAACCGTCTCGATCTCGGCGGCCGGCCTCCGGTGGCGGTCATGCTTTGCGGCCTGCAGGGGGCGGGGAAAACCACCACCTGCGGCAAGCTGGCCCTGCGCCTGCGCAAGGAAAAGCGCAATCCGCTGCTGGTACCCGCCGACATCTATCGTCCGGCGGCGATGCAGCAGCTGAAAACCGTCGGCAAACAGCTCGGCATCGAGGTGTTCAATCCGCCCAAGGTCAACAATCCGGTGGATATCTGCAAGGATGCCGCGACCTTCGGCGAGCTCAACGGTTTCGACACGCTGATTCTCGACACCGCCGGGCGGCTGCACATCGACGACAACCTGATGACCGAACTGGCGCGGATCAAGGAGGCCCTGGCCCCCAAGGAGATCCTTTTCGTCGCCGACGCCATGACCGGCCAGGATGCCGTCAACGTCGCCCAGGCCTTCGACGAGCGCCTGGACATCACCGGTTCGATCCTCACCAAGCTCGACGGCGACGCCCGCGGCGGCGCCGCTCTGTCGATTCTGGCGGTGACCGGCAAACCGATCAAGTTCATCGGTCTCGGGGAGAAGCTGGAGGCCCTCGAGGTCTTTCATCCCGACCGGATGGCCCAGCGCATCCTCGGCATGGGGGATGTCCTCTCCCTGATCGAAAAGGCCCAGGCCGCCATCGACCAGGAAAACAGCGCCGAGATGGAGCGCAAGCTTCTCCAGGAGGGGTTCACCCTGGAGACCTTCCGCGACCAGCTGCAGACCATCAAGAAGATGGGCAGCCTCGACTCCCTGCTGAAGCTGATCCCCGGCGCGGACAAAATGATGAAACAGGCACAGGGAATGCAGATTCCCGACAAGGAGCTGAAAAAAATCGAGGCGATCATCAACTCGATGACTCTCCGTGAGCGCCGTGACCACCGCATCCTCAACGGTTCCCGGCGGATGCGTATCGCCAGGGGGAGCGGCACCACGGTGCAGGACATCAATCAGCTGATGAAACGCTTCACCGAAGCCCAGAAGATGATGAAAAAGCTCCAGGGCATGGGCCCCAAGGGGTTGAAGAGCCTGATGAGGGGCATGGGCGGCGGATTCAGGTAGTTGTGAACAGCGATCGCCCCGGGTGAATCATCGCCCGTTTTCGGCTGTGCACAGTCTGCCACTCAAATATATTACACCAACATCCAGGAGGAACAGTCCATGGCAGTAAAAATCCGGCTGGCCCGCGGGGGCGCCAAGAAAAAGCCTTTTTATCAGGTTGTCGTTGCGGATGAACGCTATCCCCGCGACGGCCGTTTTCTGGAGAACGTCGGCCAATACGACCCCAAAAGCGATCCGCCCCAGGTCGTGCTGAAGGAAGAACCGATTCTCCAATGGCTCGCCAAAGGCGCCCAGCCGACGGAAACCGTGCGTCAGCTGCTCAGCAAAGCAGGCTTGTGGGCAAAATTCAAGCAGGCCGGCCAAGCCTGATCCCCGGCTGAGATACCGGGCAGGCTTCCCTCTTCTTCCCCGCGCAAAGGATCGGCAGAATGAAAGACCTCATTGAATTCATTGCTAAATCTCTCGTGGAAAAGCCAGGGGATGTAACCCTCTCCGAAGAGGAGAAGGAAGACGGCTCTATCCTCTTCAAGCTGGCGGCAGCTCAGGAGGACATGGGCAGAATCATCGGCAAACAGGGACGAACCGCCAAGGCCATGCGTACTCTGCTCAATGCCAAGGCGACCAGGGAGAACAAACGGGCCTCCCTGCAGATCATGGAGTGATGGCCGAATCCCACGGGGATTTGCTCTGGGCCGGCACGATCGTCGCCGCCCACGGCCTCAAGGGGGGGCTGAAGGTCCGCACCTCTCCCGACCGGGCTCCCCTTCTGGAGAATCGCCACCGTTTCGTGTTGCGCCATCCCGATGGCAGACTCGATCCCCGCCAGGTGTTGCTGGCCACCACCGGGAAGAAGGGGTTTTTTTTGCGTCTCAAGGATGTGCAGGGGATCGAGGAAGCGGAGCAGTTGTGCGGTTGTGAGGTTCTTGTCGATCCGGCGGATCTCGCCGACGATCCGGCGGACAGCTGCTACCCCTTCAAGCTCATCGGCCTGTCCGTGAGCGACCGCAGGCTTGGGGAACTGGGCACGGTGACGGATTTTTTCACCACTGCCGCCCATGGCATTCTGGTGGTGACGGGGCGTTTCGGCGAAGTGCTGATCCCCGCCCTGCCCCCATTCCTGACCGAAGTCGACCTGAAGCAGGGACGGGTCGTCGCCGATCTTCCCGAGGGGCTGGTCACGGAAGAATGAGATTTGACATCATCACCCTCTTCCCGGCGTTTTTCGATTCCCCCCTGCGGGCTGGAGTCCTCGGCCGGGCGGTGGAAAAAGAGCTCTTTCACATCGCGATTCATAACCTTCGGGATTGGGCCGACCCGCCCCATTTCGCGGTCGACGACACCCCCTACGGGGGCGGCGGCGGCATGGTCATGAAGCCGGAACCGATCCGCCGCGCCCTGGATGCCGTCCGCCAAGGGAGTCGCCACTCCCGGGTCCTGCTGATGACCCCCCAGGGGCGCGCCTTCCGCCAAGAAGATGCCGTCGCCCTGGCCCAGGAAAAAGGCCTGACCTTTCTCTGCGGGCGTTACGAAGGGGTGGACGAACGGGTCCGGGCCTGGGTCGACGACGAATTCTCCATCGGCGATTTCGTTCTCAGCGGCGGCGAGTTCGCCGCCCTGGCCATGGTCGATGCCGTCGCCCGCCTGATCCCCGGCGTTCTCGGCAACGAGCTGAGCGCCGGCGAGGACTCCTTTGGCGACGGCCTGCTCGAATATCCCCACTTCACCCGTCCGGCCGAGTTTGCCGGGATGCGGGTTCCCGAGGTTCTCCTTTCCGGAAACCATGGCGAGATCGCCCGCTGGCGCCGCCGCGAACGCTTGCGGCGCACCCTGGAGAGGCGGCCCGATCTGCTGGACCGGGCGCGGCTGACGGCGGAGGAACGCTCCTTTGTCGCGGCATTGCAACGCCAAGGGGATGAGGAGGAGGGATCATGAAGCCCCGCGCCCTGGCCCTGCTCCACTACCCGGTCACCAACCGCCGCGGCGATCTGGTGGCCAGCGCCGTCACCAACCTCGATCTCCACGACCTCGCCCGCAACGCCATCACCTTCGGCTGGGAGCGGTTTTACGTGGTGACCCCGATCGCGGAACAGCGCCGCCTCGTGGAACGGATCCGCGAGCACTGGTGCCAAGGGTTCGGCGCGGACTACAACCCGCACCGCAAAAAGGCCCTCGACCTGATCGCCATTCTCCCCGACCTGGCGGGCGCCATCGCTGACTGGGAGAAGCACACCGGGGAACCGGTGCTGCCGGTTCTCACCGGCGCCGCGGTGCGCGGCGGAGTCTCCTGCCGACAGTGCCGGGAGATGAACCGCCGCCAGCCCCTGCTGGTCCTTTTCGGAACCGGCTGGGGGCTCGCCCCGGTCCTGTTCCAACAGGGCTGGCCCGCCCTGGAGCCGATCCGCGGGGAAGGGGATTACAACCACCTGCCGGTCCGCTCGGCGGCGGCCATTATCATGGACCGTCTTTGTGAATCGGCCCGGTGCCCATAGCTCCTGGTTTACAACCGATACGCAACACTTAAAACCTAACACCTGAAAATAACAATTATTTACCACAAGCCCGCGCCCACCACGCCGGGTCCCGTCAGGAGGCAGAAAATGAACATCGTCGCACAGATCGGCCAGGCCCAAATGAAATCCGTCCTCCCCCGCTTCAAGGCCGGGGACACCCTCAAGGTCCATGTGAAGATCTCGGAAGGGGACAGACAACGCATCCAGATCTTCCAGGGAGTGTGCATCAAGCGCTCCAACAATCTCATCGCTTCCACCTTCACGGTACGCAAAATCTCCGACGGCATCGGCGTGGAGAGGATCTTCCCCCTCCATTCCCCCAACGTCGACAAGATCGAAGTGCTGAAGATCGGCAAGGTGCGCCGCGCCAAGCTCTACTACCTGCGCAAACTCCAGGGCAAAGCCGCTCGTATCCAGGAAAAACGTTACTGATTCGCGACTTGCGGAAAAAGGCCCCGAAAACGGGGCCTTTTGTCGTTTCACGCCATGGCCGAAAAAACGGATTTATTGGCAACCGGGGAACCTTTATCCCTCGACGAGGATTCCTTTCTGGCCCACGAAGAGTGGGCCCGGCAGCGGGGATGCCGCGCCGTGGCCGGAGTCGATGAGGCGGGGCGCGGACCGCTGGCCGGCCCGGTGGTGGCGGCGGCGGTTCTGTTTCCCTGCGGGCTGCGGCTGCCGGGGCTGAAGGAGTCGAAACAGCTTTCGCCGGCGCGCCGCGAGCATTTCTTCCGGCTCATCCGCTGCCAGGCCGTTGCCGTCGGCGTCGGCCTGATCTTCCCCGCCGAAATCGACCGCATCAACATCCTCCAGGCCAGCCTTCAGGCCATGGCCAAAGCGGTCGCGACCATGAAACAGGCCCCCGACTTCCTGCTCGTGGACGGCACCTTTCCCGTCCCCCTTCCCCTTCCCCAGATGCCCCTGACCAAGGGGGATTGCCGCTGTCACGCCATCGCCGCCGCCTCGATCATCGCCAAGGTGATCCGCGACCGGATCATGGTCGCCTATGACCGCCGCTACCCCGGCTACGGTTTCGCCGCCCACAAAGGCTATCCGAGCGCCGCCCACCGCGCCGCCATCGCCAGCCTGGGAATCAGCCCCATCCACCGCCGCACCTTCCGCGGGGTAAGGGAATTCGCGGAGGAACGATGACCTTCGACCGCCTCTCCCTGGGCAAATGGGGGGAAGAGACCGCCGCCGACTATCTGCGCGCCCAGGGGATGAAGATCGTGGAGCGCAACTACCGCACCCCCCTGGGGGAGATCGACCTCATCGCCCGCCACCGGAAAACCCTCGTCTTCGTCGAAGTCAAGACCCGCCGCAGCCAAACCTTCGGCGTCCCCCAGGAAGCCGTCGGTGCCCACAAGCAGCGCCAGATCATCCGCGCCGCCCAGTGGTACCTGCAGAATCACCCCACTTCCCTGCAGCCCCGCTTCGATGTCATCGCCGTCCACGCCGGCGGCGCAAAACCGGCTATCGACCACATCCCCAACGCCTTCGGCCTCTGAACCGGGCCATCCCCAGCACCGCAACGGAAAACATCTCCTTCCCCCGGAGGCACTCACCCATCGCCGGCATGACCTGCTTCGGGTACCAATTACACATTTCAGGCATTGCCTGTTTTGTGTAATTAAGTCGAGGCTAAAAAATTTGGAGTTATCGAAATCGTTGTTCCAGGGGAACGGGATGGCGGCGAAATGCCTGCTTGGGGGAAAATGAGGGGTGAAAAATCCTCTGTTTTCTTCTATTCTTGTAGAAACCCTTCCGTGGAGTCAGCCCATGCCCTTCCACCCATCCGTCTATGGTTTTCTGCGCGCCGGGGTCGCCTCCCCGGAACTGGAGGTTGCCGGCATCGACCGCAACTGCGCGGCCATCTGCCGGGCCATCGACAAGGCCGCCACCGAGGGCTGTTTTTTCCTGGTCTTCCCCGAACTGGCCGTCACCGCCTACAGCTGCGCCGACCTGTTTCTGCAGAAAACGCTTCTCGACGGCGCCCGGGAAGGGGTGGCGCAAATCGCCCGCCACACCGCCGCATGCGGCGCTACCGCCATCGTCGGCGCTCCCTTCCTCGACGCAGGAAAGCTTTACAACTGCGCTTTTTTTCTATCCTCCGGCAAAATCCTCGGCATCGTGCCGAAGATTCACCTGCCCGCCACCCTGGAGTTTTACGAGGAGCGCTGGTTCACTTCGGGGCAGGCCATTCTCGGGGAGAAGGTGGATTGGCATGGGGAGGCGGTCCCCTTCGGCGTGGATCTGCTCTTTGCCGCAGCGGGCCGACCTGCGTGCCGGATCGGCATCGAGATCTGCGAAGACCTGTGGAGCCCTCACCCCCCCAGCAGCCGGATGGCCACCGCCGGCGCCACCTTGATAGCCAACCTCTCCGCCAGCCCCGAAACCCTGGGCAAGGAGGAATACCGGCGGGCGCTGCTCCGCTCCCAGTCGGCGCGCTGCCTGGCCGCCTACCTCTACGCCTCCGCCGGGCCGGGGGAATCGACCACCGACCTGGTCTTTTCCGGCCATTCGCTGATCGCCGAAAACGGCGCCATTCTCGCCGAAACCGAACGCTTCCGCTTCGAAACCGCCATGGCCATTGCCGATGTCGACCTGGAGCGGATGACAACGGAACGGCAGCGCAGCAACACCTTTGCCTCCGCCACCGGTTCCCATCCTTTCCGCGTTATTCCCTTCGATCTCCACGAAGAGGGGATATCCCGTCTGCGCCGCCCGATCGCGCCGGACCCTTTCGTCCCCCCGCGGCAGGAGGAGCGGGATCAGCGCTGCCGGGAGATCTTCGCCATCCAGACCACGGGTCTGGCCAAGCGTCTCCTCCACACCGGACTGGACAAGGTGGTGATCGGCGTTTCCGGCGGCATCGATTCGACCCTGGCCCTGCTGGTGGCGGTCAAGGCCTGCGACCGCCTCGACATCGACCGCGGCCACATCCTGGCCGTGACGCTGCCCGGTTTCGGCACCACTTCCCGCACCCGCGGCAACGCCGAAAAACTGTGCCGGGAGCTCGGCGTCGCCTTCCGGGAAATCCCCATCGTGGAGGCGGTACGCCGGCATTTCCGCGATATCGGCCACCCCGACACACGGCACGACGTCGTCTTCGAAAACGCCCAGGCCCGCGAGCGCACCCAGATCCTCATGGACCTGGCCAACCAGGTCGACGGCCTGGTCATCGGCACCGGCGATCTGTCGGAACTGGCCCTCGGCTGGTGCACCTACAACGCCGATCAGATGTCGATGTACAACGTCAACGGCGGCGTGCCCAAAACCCTGGTCCGCTACGTCGTCTCCTGGTGCGCGGAAACGGAGTTCGGCGGCGCCGCGGCGGCGACGCTGGCGGATATCTGCGCCACGCCGGTTTCCCCGGAACTGCTCCCCGTCGACGGACGCGGCGAAAACCCCCAGCAGACAGAGCGCCAGATCGGCCCCTACCGCCTCCACGATTTCTTCCTCTACCACGCCCTGCGCCTTCACTTTCCGCCGCGCAAAATCCTTCTTCTCGCCGCCCAGGCCTTTGACGGGGAATACGGGAAAGAGGAAATCCGCCGCTGGCTGATCCTCTTCTACCGGCGCTTCTTCTCCCAGCAGTTCAAGCGCTCGGCCATGCCCGACGGACCCAAGGTCGGCAGCGTCGCCCTCTCCCCCCGCGGCGACTGGCGCATGCCCAGCGACGCCTGCGCCGCCCTGTGGCTGAAGGAACTGGAAGCGGACCACTGACGGCGGATAAACTTTCCCCGCCCACCGGGGAGGGGATGGGGGAGGGGGAAACGAGTGACTGGTGACTGGTGACTGGTGAGGAGTAAACCACAGAGGCAGAAACACGGAAACAGAAAACCAAGTTCCCGTCAGTTGTCGTCCGTCGTTGATGCTGAGTCTATCGGCTCAATAGGCCCCGCGGCACAACACCACCTCGAGAACCGTCTTCATGAGGATGTAGAGATCGAGCCACAGGTTCCAGTTGCGGATGTAGTAGGTCTCCAGAAAGACCCGCTCCTCGTAGGAGGTCTCGCTGCGTCCGGAAACCGCCCACATCCCTGTCAGTCCCGGCTTGACCTTGGCGATGAACTCGTAGGCCTCGCCGAAACGGGGTATCTCTTCGGCAACGATGGGCCGCGGCCCGACCAGGTTCATCTCCCCCTTGAGCACGGAGAATAGCTGGGGCAGCTCGTCGAGGCTGGTGCGGCGCAGAAAACGTCCCAGTCGGGTGACGCGGGGATCGTCCTTCAGCTTGAACTGCTCCTCCCACTCGCGGCGGAACTGGGGCGAGCTCTCGAGAAGCTCCTCCAGTTTTTCCTCCGAATCCTTGACCATGGTGCGGAACTTGGGGATGGTGATGGTTTTGCCCCCCTGGCCCATGCGCGGCGCGTGGTAGATGACCGGCCCCTCCGAGGTCAGCTTGATCAGCAGGGCGATGACGGCCATGGGCAGCAGAAAAACCGCCAGGGCCAGGGACACCACAAACAGATTGAGCAGGCGCTGGACGCGCAGGTTGAAGGGTATGTTGAGGTTGTTCTTGAGGCCGAGGACGGTCAGTCCGTGGATGTCGTAGATGCCGGCTCCGGAACAGGGAAAGAAGTTTTCCGAGCTGGCGATGTAGGCCCTCTTGTTGCGCAGATAGATGCGCTTTCCCCAGGACATGAGCGCCATCAAGGGCAGACACAGAAAAGGCACCACGCCGTCGAGGGCGTCGTTCAGCCGGTAATAATCGGCCAGGGTGCCGGCCACGGGGATGTCGTTGATGCGTTGCCCCTGCTTGCCGGCGTCGTCGTCAAAGAAGGCGACCGGCCGCAGGCCGAAATGCTTGCTCTTTTTGAGCACGTTGGCCACCACGCGGCCGGTGGTCCCGGCCCCCAGGATAACCACCGGAGAGATGCCGATGTTCCTGCGGAACATGGCGTCCCGCACCAGCCAGCGGAAAAAGACGACACCGAAAAAGAGCGGGGGCAGACTGCCGAAGACCAGCGCGGCCTTGAGCAGGATGTTTCCCTTCGGGGATGTCCCCAAAGCGACGGCCAGCGGGGGGAATTCGCGAAAATAAAAGAAACGGATGACCAGCAGGGCGAGCAAAATGAGAAAGATGCGCCGCAGTTCCTCCTGGGGCGAGGGCATCAGGCCCGGCACCAACAGGCTTTCGTGGTAGAGGCGGCTGAACTCGGCGATGGAGACGAAGAAAAGGCTGCCGCCGGCGATCACCGGCAGGGAAAAGAGGGGCGCCTTCAGCCACAGCAGAAAGATTCCGTTCAACAGCAGGCAGACCGTGCACAGGGCGGTGAAATCGGCCGCCACCAGGAAAAGGGGACGCGCCCAGTACCAGCGGCTCCGGGAAATATCGTCAAGAAAAACACTCATAGGGACAAAACCTTCCTTCCGAACTTCAAGCCTGCCCCCCCTTTTCCCCGGCGGGAAAGGGTTGGAGCGAAGGGGAAACCCCCATCACCTCCCCCAGAAAGTTTTCTGGGCGCTCATCCTTCTTTTCAG
>JAAYDE010000028.1 GCA_012729375.1 Deltaproteobacteria bacterium
AATAGCGGGTGAAGCCGATCTCGTAGCCGATCCGGTCCTTCTCCCGGTCCATCCAGGCGTCGGGAACGTGGGGGAGCACCTCGCGCCGGAAATAGGAATCGATATCCTCCTTCAGCGGCACGTTTTCGAAATCCCGCAGCTCCGGGTCGGGAAGCGGCTTTCCCTCGCCGTCCAGCACCGGCGCGGCGGTTTCGTCACGCTCCCCCAGGATGGAACGGATCGCCTTGATCAGCCCGGCGCTGGGTTTCCACGGCAGACTTTCGCCCAGGGCGGCGAAGAAACGGGCGTCGTCGCGCCACGGCCCTTGACCCGCCAGCCGCTCGAGCGCCCCGGCGAGTTGAGCGGCGCGGTCCCCCTTGAGTTTGAGAACCACCGCATCGAGGGCCAGCAGGCGGCGCTGGTCTTCCCTCAGATCGTAGCGCAGCCGCAAAGGGCGCTCCACGCAGACCTTGGTGTAGCCGAAATCGGTGGTGTCGAAGATTTTGCTGAGGCCGTTTTCCTCGCAAGCCTGGTAGAGGGCGAGGATGGCGTTCGACTGGTCCTCGCCGATCTCCACCCGTTTTTTCCCCAGATTGCGGCGCAGCAGGGTGTAAAAATCATTGCCGGAGGCATTGATGAGCTGCACCTTGCCGCTCCGCTCCGGCGGCTTGCGGTTGCTGAGCAGCCAGATGTAGGTGGCGATGCCGGTGTTGTAGAAGAGGTCGTTGGGGAGGGCGACGATGGCATCGAGCCAGTCGTTTTCCAGGATGTGGCGGCGGATGTTGCTGGGGCCGCTGCCGGCGTCGCCGTTGAAGAGCGGCGAGCCGTTGAAGATGACACCAATCCTGGAACCCTGGGCGGCCATCTTGGAGAGCTTGTGGAGCAGGAAAAGCATGGCGCCGTCGCCGACGTCGGGAAGTCCGGGGGCATAGCGCCCCGCCGCCCCGAGGCGGTGTTCGGCCTCGACCTCTTCGCGGATGTTTTTCCAATCCTTGCCGAAAGGGGGATTGGAGAGCATGTAGTTGAACTGTTTGCCGGGGAGAAGATCGCGGGAGAGGGTGTTCTCCCGTTTGATGTTCTCCGGATCCTCCCCTTTCATCAGCATGTCGGCCTTGCAGATGGCGTAGGTCTTTTCGTTCAGCTCCTGCCCGAAGAGGCGGACCTCCACCTTGGGATTGATGGCGGAAAGGATATATTCCTTGGCGATGGTGAGCATGCCGCCGGTGCCGCAGGCGGGATCGTAGATGCCGACCTGCAGCCCGTCCGGCAGTTTCCCCCGCTCCGGCTCCAGCATCAGCTTGACCATCAGGCGGATGATGTCGCGCGGGGTGTAGAACTGCCCGGCGGCCTCGTTGCTGGCCTCCTTGAACTTGCGGATCAGGTATTCGAAGATCGTCCCCATGCCGTGGTTGTCCACGGTTTCCGGCGACAGATCGGCCTCGGCGAAGGCCTGGGCGATTTTCAGGATCAGCCGCTTGCGGACCAGGGTCTCGTAAATCGGCGCCAGTCCTTTCTCCTCCCCGCCGGAGAAGTTGTAGAGGATGTCCTTGACGTTGGACGAAAACCCGGCCAGGTAGGCGCCGAAGTTCTGGGCGATGTCGGCCGGGCGCTTGATCAGCTCATCCAGGGAATATTCGGAGGTGTTGTAGAAGCGCTGTCCGGCGGCCCTCATCAGCAGTTCGTCGCGGGTGTGAACGGGAACGCCCCGGTATTTTTCCGCGTCTTCCCTCACCGCGTTGCGCGTTGGCAGCAGTACGCAGTCGAGGCGGCGCAGCAGGGTGAAGGGGAGGATGACATCCTCGTAGGCCTTGGCGTCGTAATCGTCCTTGATCAGGTCGGCGATTTTCCAGAGGAATTCAGCTATTTCCGAGTGGTTTTGCATAGCTCCTTCTTGGCGGCGCTTTTGGGGGAACAAAAATCGGAAAGGTTCATTTTTTGCGCGGACCGAAGCTTACCATTTCCTCCCCCAGATGCAGAAGGTTTTCGATCTGTCCGGCGGCTTTCATAAGCCCGTTCTGTCGAAGCGGCGCCGCCAATCGTATTCCGAGCCGGCAAAACGCAAGCCGGGTTTCTGGATATTCAGGAGAAAAGCGTTAAACGGGGCAAAGCTGCGCAACCTCGCGACAAAATCCAGGAGTCCCTTGTAATCGGCTGAGCGGTGATAAAGGCGGCTTTGGTCCAGCAGATTGGAAATCAACGATTTGGCGCTTTGTTCCTCGGCATCGTCAAAAAGATTCATAACACCCCCAACAAAAAACCGCCGGCATCCCATCGACGCCAGGCGGTATTCTTTCCATCATCCTAAATTTTCCATCCGGAAACGCATTTCATCCTCCGGGCATCAAAAATCAACCGTCTGAAATTACACCTGGATTAAAAAGATGTCAATGTTTGCGAGTGCCAGGCCTCTTTCCCTTCCCGTGGGTGATCTCCCACAAAAAAACATGATCGGAGCAGGGAAGGCTTTTAGATTGAATGACCGGGCTGTCGGAAGGTAGGGGCTTTTCCCGAAGGGTGTTTCTGCCCGCTCTTTCGATTGGGAGCGGGTAGTCATCCTTTTATTCGCGT
>JAAYDE010000029.1 GCA_012729375.1 Deltaproteobacteria bacterium
AAAAAGCCCCTCATCCGCGCCGGCGGCCGAGGGGCTTTTGCTTTGCACCAGGTGAAACCGCCTTATCTCAGCGGGAAGGAAAGGAGATAGCTGTTGCCTTTCTTGCCGGTGAACTTGGCCGCCTCGGTGGCGATGAAGAGCACCTCCTGCCCGGTCACCGTCAGGCCGGCGATGGGAACCTCCATCTCCTCGCCGATGGTCCCTTTCACAAACATCCCCTCGCGAAACTTGACAACCGCGAGCCAGCTTTTTTTGACTCCGGCAATGGCCCCCTCAACCGCCCCGAAGGCGATCTTCTCCGCCGACGGAACCACCAGTTCCGGCAGGCCGTCGCCATCGAGGTCGGCGGCCACAGGCGGAATCTCCAGGGCTGTTGTTTCCAGAATCTCCATGGTCACCGCTTTGTTTCCCTCATGGATGTCATGCATCGCCTGGGCCAGGCTTCCCCCCATCTGCTTGTTCGATTCCCAGATCCGCGTCTGGCCGTCGCTGGAGTAGAGATAGAGGATGTTGTTGCGCACGTAGGCCAGTTCCTTCTGGCCGCTGCCGGTGATATCCACATAGCGGCCGCTGACCACGGCAAGATCGCTCGGCACGGGGATGTCCAGGTTGGATGTCCGCAACTTGCCGCCCCGCAGTTCGCCCCGCTCGATCCTCGTTCCGAAAAACTTCAGTTTGTCATAGTGCTGGGCCAGCAGAACCTCCGGCAAGCCGTCGCCGTCCCGGTCGAGGCTCCCCAGAATGTAGCGGATGTTGTCTTCAACCAGAGTCAAACTGTTCCCGTCGAAGGCGAAGAGGGAACTGGACAACTGCTGGGTGTCGGGTTTGAAAATCCAGCCGGTGACCGCCAGATGGAGAGATCCGGAAGGCGCTGGTTTCCACCAGCGCACGGCAAGAAGATCTATGGTATAGGGGAGATTGATCTGGGCGACCCGCTCCAGGCCGCCGGTGACGTCATAGACGAAGAGGTTGCTGCCGTTGACAGCGGCCATCAGCCTTTTGCCGTCGGCGACAACGAAATCGCTGTGCATGATTCCCGGCGGCAGATCGCCGACATTCCTGAAACCGGGAAAAGCCGCTTCGTAGCGCACCCCGCCACCGCCGCGGGCCAGAGGTTTCTCATCTAGTTTGTAGGGAACCGCCCCTCCGGCCACACCTACCCCGACACCGGGCTGGGCGGGGACGGCATAGGCGGGATAGGAAGGAACCCCCGGCGCCGGCTGCAGCCTCATGCCCGAGCCTGAGGCGGCCGGGGCGGGGCGGGCGGCCACGCCGGCGGCTCCGGCGGAAGCCGTGCCGTAGTTGCGGATGACTTGAAAATAGGGGTCGCGGACCTCGAGGCGGCTGCCGTCATAGATGAAGGTCAGCCCTACCAATTGATCGCTCGGAGGTGCCGGCACGGCGGGCCGGAAACGCTGATCGGCGGCGTATTCACCCCATTCGAGATGGGGAAGGCTGGTTTTCAGTTCGGCGAAAAGTCCCTCCCCGCGCCCTGAGTAGTCCCAGAAACGGGCCGGCAGGTTCTGGTAGCGGCGCACCACGTCTCCCGCCTCGATCTTGGCGCCGTCGATCATGCCCACCACCCTGGCATAGGAATAACCCGATTGCACCCTTGTCACCTGGAGATAGGCCTTGGCCCCTTCCACGGCGCCGACCACCTTCTTGGTTACTGGATGGACGATCTTTTCCCCGGCCTGAATGACGGCGAAAAGATCCCCCGCCGCAACACCCTGGGATGCGTCGAGATCGATGAGGAATTCCTGTTGCATCGGTGAGACCACGTAACCGGAAAGGGGCTGAAAGTCCTTACTTACCTCAACACCCTTGAGAGCCAACAGGGGGGAAGAGAGGGCGAAGAAAAAAAGGGCCGCCAGAAAAACTGTTCGTTTCACCATAAACCTCCCGAAACATGATGGACGATTCGGCCAAAAAACCCTTCGCCAGAAACGCCAGGAAAGCGATCTGAGGTTCGCCCAGGCAAAGCTCATCCGGCAACGGAAATTTTTGAGCGGCACCGTCAAATTGCCCCGGATCAGGGCAACCACGGGGATTATCCCCTGCGAAAGTA
The DNA here is from genome assembly GCA_012729375.1 of Deltaproteobacteria bacterium. Classification (GTDB taxonomy): domain Bacteria; phylum Desulfobacterota; class Desulfuromonadia; order Desulfuromonadales; family JAAYDE01; genus JAAYDE01. Next base: position 2,069 of record JAAYDE010000029.1, read on the forward strand.
AGAAAAAAAGCCGGGCCTTGAGGCCCGGCTGATTATACAACAACCTTGATGAGACAACAATCTTAGAACCGATAGCGGAAGCGGGAGATGACCTTCCACAGATCGTCGCCATCGCCGTCATCAGCCAGTTTATCCCAGGCGTCGTCGCCGATCAGATAACCGGCGGCCAGACCGGCGGTCAGGTTTTTGGTGATCTTGTAATTGACTTCGCCGTTGAACTCGTAGCCGAGGTTCCGCTCGCCGTCGATTTTCTCGTCGGCGTTGAACCAGAGGGCGCCGACGCGGACGTCGGTCTTGTCGTTGATTTCATACCCGGCATGGGCATAGAGGTGACGTGCACCCCAGCGGCCAAGCTGAGGACCGTAGAAGGCGTAGTCGCCGGTCGGATCCCAGAACTCAAGGAGAGCCACGGAGCCGATGAGGGTGTTGTCGGTGTCGATGCCGAAGAAGTTCTCGACTTTGTCGTCTTCTTTGTCGTCGCCGCTCATGTAGAGGCCGCCGACTTTTACGTAGGCTTTGTTGATATTGACGCCAAATTCACCAGTGGCCATCCAGGCTTTGATATCGGCATCGCCGCTACCGTCTTCAGCGGTGTGAGCCTTGCCGCCCTGGTAAGCGCCAGTGGCGCTACCGAAGAAGCTGCCGACTTCCATGGCACCGGAAAGACCCAGCCAATATACCTGGACGCTGTCATTCTCATCAAAAGAGGTCAGCACAGGCAAAGAATCATTGGAGGCCAGACCGTTGTAAGTTGTGCCGTCGTCCATGTAGTAGGCGAAGGCGGCGATTTTGTTGCCTTCATTAATATTCCAGGCAACATCGAGGGTGACGAGGTCGGCATACTCTGCTTTGTCGGCGTTGATGTCGCCGCTGGCAAGGGTGTCGTTGCGGAACCAGCCGATGGCTGCTTCCCAGTCGCCGAAACCGCGCTCGAGGCGCACGCCCATGGCGTTGTCGCAGAAGATCCATTCGTTCATGCCGGCAGGCTGGAGGCCCATGTAGACACGGGTGGCATGGTCAAAGGGAAGTTCGAAATCAAGATAGGCGAAACGGAGTTCGAAGTTGGTGCGGTCGCCTTCGAAGTTACCGCCGGGACCGTTCCGGGTGCCGCCACCCTGACCGGCGGTGATGTCCCACTCGGTGCCCAGGGTGCCGCGGACCTTCTTCTCATCGTCTTCGGCGATCCAGGTCAGACGGACGCGGGCATTGTAGCGGAAATCATCGTCGTCGCTGTCTTTTTTGGTATCGAGGGATTGGTAAAACTGGGCGTTGTTGGAATACTGGAAGTAGTTCTGGAAGTCACCTTTCATCTTGACGTTGACGGCGGAATAGGCCGGCGCGGCCAGAGCCAGGGCGACCAGGGTCACCAAAAAGATCTTGAATTGTTTCACTGTTGCCTCCTGAGAAAATAAAAATCAGATGGTTTTTCCCCCGCCCCATAACGGCGGAAGGAACTGCGGTCAACTGTCGGCAAAACCAACGACGGGCGCGCCCCGAAAGCGTTACTTGGCGGGGAGGTCGAATTCGTACTCGCAGGCGGGGCATTTCACCCGCCGCGTCTCTCCCTTCTTGGCCGCGCAGGCGGTCAGGGAAAGCACCAACAACACCAACAGGAACAGGCCGATCGCTTTTTTCACCCCCATTTCACCTCCTTTCCTCGTTCAATTTGGTTTCCGGGCTGATACATTAACCCCCAAAAAAAGCCATTTCATTTGCAAAGTGGTTCATTTCAATTCAACAAAGATACCAACTTTGCGCCCAAGAAACCTTAATTCACCTTAACAGACTTTTTTCCCTTTTAAAACAGGAAAATACGCTTTCTCCAGGAATAAGCCACTGGAAGATCGAGAGACTCCGCCAATAAAGTTCCTGTCCTTTTTTTTCAACACCTGGAGAGAAAAAACCATAACTGGAAGCCCAGATTCTCAATCCGCCCCCCATCCCGATTCCGACCCCGAACATGCCGAAACGGCGATATGCCAAGGGAAAAGCCGCTATTTTTTACCGGCGCTCATCTCTTCGATCTGACGAAGGATGTCCCGCCCAGGCACCATGCCGGCGTCCCGCACCACCTTCAGTTCGGCATCCAGAAAGAGGGTACGGGGGATGAGATAGACGTCATACGCCTTCACCACCTGGCCGTCATCGAGAAGCGCGACATGGCGCAGGTTGCCCAGCCCCTTGCCGCGGAAAAAATCCCGCACCATGCTCTCCGAGTCCTGGAGAAAGACCTCGACCACCGTCACCTGGCGTTCAGCCAGACGGGGGGCGACCTCCACCAGTTCTTCAGTCATCTGCCGGCATGTGGGACACCAGGTGGTGGCCAGTTTGAGAATGACCGGCCCGCCGCCGGCGAAATCGGCCAACCGGACGCTGTTGCCGTCGACATCCTTCAGTTCGAAATCGGGGGCCTTGACTCCCGTTTCCAGAGCGAAAGCGGATGGGAGGGAGGAAAAACTCAGCAGCAAGACCAGAAAAAAAGAAAAAAACCGTTGAATTCTCATGGATTGGATGGTTCTCCTCGGTGGCCTTCGGGACGCATCCTGACTTCGGAGTGAAAACGCCGGAACCTGCCGCCGTTTTCATTTGTAGGAATATACCCAAAGGTTGGTGAGATGACAAGGACAAACAATGAAATTGCCGGTCGTCGGACTCCGGCGGAGCGGACCCCCCTAGCTGCCGAGGCAGACCATTGACTTTGGCGGAGCGAGCGTAATAGAGTTGATGCTCCGGGGGTTCCTGGCTCCCGCGAATCAACATGCGGCACAGCCGCCAAGTCATCTGTCGGGAGTGAAATTTTGTCCGCCACCTTTTTCGACTGCCCCACCGGGCTCATCCTCAAACCGTCCTTCCGCTTCCGCCGGAAAAAGAGACTCCGGGAAGGTTATACCTTCTCCTCCCTGGAGGACGCCGAAGGCTGTTTCTTTTTCAGCGCCGTGGCCGGGGCCTCCCGCATCAGCGGCATCTTCCGCGACTTCTGCCGTTTCATCCCGGAGGAGTCCTTCCTCATCCTCGAATGCTACGAGAGCAACCCGCGCCAGCACGCCGCCGAACCGGCCACATTTTACTCCCCCTATCTGGAAACGGAGGAACTCCTCGAGGATATCGACGCCTTCCTGCCGCGTCTGATCCACGACGGTTTCGTCGGCTTCGGGGTGGCCAACAACCGCCACGGCATGGAATTTTTCTATTCCGAGGACAAGGTGCTGACCTGTTTCACCGGCAACCACATCCAGATCATGGACATGATGGCCCGCCATGACATCCCCTTCGACCCGGCCCTGGTCTATCCCGACGAGTTCTCCCACGACCACCTGTCCCTGACCGCCTCGTCGCGGGGAGCGCTGCCCGCCGAACTGTCCATCCTGGCCGACACGGAACTCGATTCCCAAAAATTCTGCGCCGACCTGATCGACCTTTTCGAGATGTACCCGGTGGATGACAGCATGGTCTTTTTCCTGTCCAAAAAGGAGCAGGACATGATCGAGGACCTGCTCTCCTCCCGCAGGGAGTTCCGCGACTACGCGGAAGAGGATTTCGGCGACCTGCTCCTCGACTGGAACCTCTTCGTCGAGGAGTGCGCGCAAACCTTCGAGGGGGGCCTCCAGGACTACCGGGAGAACCTCAACGGCCGCAACGTCATCCAGTACGTCATGGAAAACTCGCCGGCGCTGCTTGCCGACAAGATCCGCGCCGCCATCCGCGAGGCCGACCAGAAGTTCCGCTCCTTCCTCCAGCATTCGGGAAAGCGCCTCGATCCCCCGGCCCCCCTGCTCCTCAAATCCGAGCCTTTCTGGTACAACGGCGTCGTCCGCAAGCTGGGGGCTTCCCTGCGCCGCGATCTGATCCGCAAGGGATGGTACAAACCGTAAGCAACAAGGCCGGCGGATGCCGGCCTTGTTGCTTACGGTTGTAACGGAAGATCCATGAATAAGCCGTCAGCTCATTCCGACTCCTGCACCGCCAGGTAAGCAGCGCCTTGACTGTCTTCCTTCTCGTTCAGCAACAGTACGGCTCTCGCCGCTGTTCCTTTCCCCAGCAGACCGAAATCGACAATGAAAGCCTCGACGGCCTCATAGGGCTCATCGGCCCGCAACCCTTCCTCCGTGGCGTGGATGCGTACCAGCCGATCCTTGCCGGTGGGAGTGCCGACCAGCGGCAGACCCGGCGAACGGCCGCGGATCAGGCTGTAGAGGACGCCGGCGGCGGGCAGCAGCCGACGGGGCAGAGGCGCGCGCCGCGAAAGAATCTGATCCTGGCGGGAAAAACCGCTGCGATATTGGGGAGATTCCAGCGGCACGAAGACCGCCGGCCCTTCATAGCGACCGAAATCGAGCAGCAAAGGAGCGCCTCCTCCCCCCTGGAGATCCTCAAGAGCCAGACGGCCGTCGTCATTCCAGACCACCCTTTGATGAGGCGGCGGCCAGTCGGCATGATCGTAAATCCAGCGATCCACCGGCTGTGCTTTTCCCGTCGCCCAGTGGCCGTCCTTTGTCGCCAATCCTAGCGCCCGGTCCAGGAACAGTTCATGGTCGCCGCGTTGCTGCAGCCGCCAGTGCCCCCGGGAAAAGGCAAGATATCCCTTCAGGTTGTCGCTGGCGGCGACAAGGCCTCCCTCGCTGGGTTCCACCAGGAAGGCATGAAGATGGGAATCGGTGCCCTGATAGACGCCGATGATGTCCTCGGCCCAGACGGCCGCCAGTTCAGGGCGCCCGTCCCCATCAGCATCGGCCGCCTCCAGGTATAGCGCCCGCGATACCTTTGCGGGGGAAGCAAAACGCGCTGTTTCTTTCAGCCGTCCGCCGTCATAGCGAAACCGGCGCAGGGAATCGTCATGGAGAAGATAGATGTCGAAAACGCCCACGGAAGTGGACGGCCAGACCGCCACCCGCCGCGGCCGTTCCGCCAGGGGCAGCAAAACCGTCCTGCTGCCGGCCAAGGGCCGTGACTCGAGCAGGTTGCGCGCCGGCGCCGTCCTGGTTTCGGCGCCCGCGGCCGGGGCGGCGGCAACGGCAGGTGCCGCCGGCGCTGGCACTGCCGCGGCGGCAGTGGAATGCAGACGTTGTCGTGCCAGCAAGGCGCCATCCCGGCTTCGTTTGAGCAGCACCATCGTTTGTCCCCCCGCCGACTGCATCTGCAGAATCAGGCCATCGGCTCCACCGGCGCCGCCCGGCACCAGGGCGAATCCTTTTTCGAGCAGCAGGTCGATCAAGGGTGTCAGGACGGTGTCGGCCGCCGGGTCGATGCCGTCGGCCAGCACCACATCTTTCACCCCTTGCCAGTCATCCAGACGTTTCCCGAACTGGGACCAGTCCGCCGCCAGGGCCAGGGAAGCGCAGGCCAGCAGACCGAGCAGCAGGACGGCAATGTGTCTGTACATGGATTCTCCTCCCTCTCAAGGTTCATGACTTGCTCAACACCCCGGCACTCGGACGACCGGGCTCCGAGGCATCAGACCCCGTGGCCGGCTGCTGTAAAACTCGATTCCCAGCAGCCGGCCCGCAACAGCGATCAGTAGGTCCAGGTCAGCGCCAGACAATTGGTGATGGCCGGGTCGTTGCCGAACTGATCCTTGAGTCCGCTCCCCGGCTGGAAGATGCCGAAGATATAACCGACATTGAAATGTTCGTTTAAAGCATAGCTCAATTGCAGATCGAAAGTGGTCCCGGCGTAGCGGTCAACCTTCTTGCCGGGGTTCTTTTTGTTGTTGAGGTTATCGGTCTGATCATACCAGATAAAGAAAACCTGGGTTTTGTAGCTGAATTTGTCGATCCAGTCGGACAGGTCGCCGCGGGCGCCCACCGCCAGCAGCCGCTGGCCGGGGTTGTTGCCGCGTCCGCCGTTGCTGATGCCCCCGTAGCTGTCTACCGGCAATCCGGTTTTCAGCGGAGCGCGCTCTGGACTGTAGGAATAGAGAGTGGCGCCGTAGCTTTGGCCGAAGTCTTCGCTGAGGATGCCGCCGTCCATGCCCATCAGCGGCGTGAAGCGGCCGATGTCGGTAATGCCGACCCATCCCTTGACCTTGTCGTCGGCGGCGTCGTCATCGCCCTTGGTATAGCGGAAGGCGACATAGGGATTGAAGGCCTTGTTCAGCTCCAGCTCCAGACCGGCGAAAGCGGCCATGGAAGAAATATCCTTGCCGTAATCAAACTCACCATCGGCGAAAACAACCTCGAAGGAAGGCTTGAAAATGCCCATTTTGCCCAGGGTTTCAAAACCGAAGTAATGGACCTTGGCTTCGCGGTTGTCGTTATCGCTGTAGGCATAAAAGGGGCTCAGGTCGAAATTGCCCACCTTCTGATTCAACTTGAGGCTGTAGACCCGCCAGTCGTTGATTTCATCGCTTTCAAAAGGGTCTGTGGTGATCGAACTCATGTTCTGAATCGGCAGGTAGAGAAGCTCGTAGCGGGTTTTTTCAGCGAGTTGGCCGCGGAAACCGATGAAGGGATGGTCATCGCCGAAAAGGAGGCCGCCGGTCTTGATGTCCAGGGCGCGGATGTCCCAGCCGGTCTGCAGTTCCAGCTGGGGAAGAAATTTGTAAAGCAGCTCGACGCGCTCGATGCCAAACTCGCCGCCGGTATTGGGATTGTCGTACTTATCGGAGCCCACATAGAACGACCGATCCGCCGTGTCCTTCTGCAAAATGACGTCGGCTTCGGTGATCATCTTCACCGACCATTTGTCCCCCTTGGCCAGCCAGCCCAGGCGCAGTTCGGCGCGAATATGCTCACCCTTGACAAATCCTCCCTCGTTGATGATGGCCCGATCACTGGTATCATCATCAAAATCGAAATTATGGTAATACGTCGGCAGCACCCGGGCGGTACCGAAAAACTCGATCGCCGCCGGCGCCGGAGCAGCCAGCCCGAATACCCAAATCAGTGTCAACAACACTCTCCCAGCTTTCATATCCAACCCTCCCTCTTCGCCAGGTTAATACACAAACTTACCTTCCGATAAAAAGCATTTTTGAACATCCCCTCAGCTCCGGCCGAAAGCTGCCGGGACGTTTAAATGGATTGGATGGTAGCAAACAGAAATAACAACAATCAAGGGGAAATAACAGAAAACAGAACATAGTTTTACAAAAATCCAATAACTTCCCAAAAAAGTCCTTTTAGAAGCCGGAAAAAACAGCTCGCGGCGACTATAAAAAAACCTTGTTCGGAATTATTCTGGGATGTTTCCCCATGGTGGGGGCACGGTGGGCGGAAAAGAAATAAAAGGTATTCAGGGCTTAGGAGATTAGGTTGGAAAAGCGCACCAAAAAAAAAGATCCCCGGCCGCCACGGACCGGGGATCGTTGAACCTGCGGAAAAAATCAAAGTCTCAGTTCATATCCACCGCCTGGACGAAACTGGCTTCCACGGCCTCGGCCAGTTTGGCCAGGACATCCTCGGG
>JAAYDE010000030.1 GCA_012729375.1 Deltaproteobacteria bacterium
ACAGTAGATGCGGTAGCCAGTGGCTCCCGTACTGTTTCCCCAGGAAAGGGTGACGTCCTTGGCGAAAACGGGCGTCAGCATCATCAACAAGATAGTGATGGCCCAAATGATCGTAAGCTTCTTTTTTTTCATAGAAATCCCCATTTTTTAAAAAAAAAACGCTCGTCTTCTGCCGAAGGCGAGCGTTTTTGATGTCCCATCAAAACGAACAGTGGCGCGTCTCTTTCTTCGGCAACCAGGCTGTCCCTTCCTTCAGGGACCCTTGGCTTTGCGTCGCTGGATTGCTCCAGCTTTGCCTTTGTCGGTAAGGTTTTCCGTCACCTCGTTCGCATAATTAATGGGTTGATAATTTCGTACAATGTGGGTGCGGCTAGACGATCTTTTTCGGGCGGCATTACTTTTCGGGGGACTGTCTTTCCCTTTTCCTCCACCGTCCAGAGCTCGCCGGAATTGTCCTAGTGGATAAAAATCTTCGGTAGTTTCTCCAATGCCAGCGGAGGCTTTTCTTGTCCACTCTTCTGCACACATCAATTCATATGCCATTAGCGAGCCAATACCAAAAATTTTTTCTTAATTAATACAAAGGGTTTTCTCGGGAACAGAAGTTTTTGCCTGCAGCATGACCGGTTCCGGTTATCATTTCGGCATGTTCCCCTCGTGGGCAGGATCAACGACAAAAAGATTCGGGAAAATATCTAATTTTTCGATGGAAGAAAGCGCCCGAATTTGCGGATCAAAAAACCCTTGGGCGGCATCCCCGGTTCACCCAAGCGATTCCTTTGTCTGGCGATTTAACGGAGAAGGGCGAGAATTTTTCGCAATAGAAACTCAGCCGTGAATTAACCGGCTCGTTCAACAAAAAAGGTCAACCTTTTCCTGCGTCTCACCCAAAGACCCAATGACTATGGCGACTCCGCAAGTTTGGTCGCGGGATTTGTACTTGATGCTCTCAAGCTTTCAGCGACCACTGCCTGCCTTTGGATGCGCCACTTTCAACGTTGTCGTTATTTTTCCGCGACCTTCAGCCGATTCCAAAGCCAGACCAGGTTTAGGCCAATCCTTGCTTCACTGAAGATTAAAAAACAAAGCCTTCACCGGCCGTCACATCCACTGCACGCAAAGGGTTTTGCCAATAGCATGCCAGGCTTGAGGGAGCCCTGTCTGACGCCTGAAAAAATAATAAATACAATTATCTATGAAGGTTTTTCGGCGGCTTTGTGACGCTAAACGGAGACAGGGAGAGGTATCCTGCTGCGGAATGGAGAAAGCTTTCCTATTATTAAAACGATGCTTATCTGTCTGCGGAGCGGTATGGTGAGCAAAATTGATTGGTTAAAGAACAAAGGAAGGTCGCCGGCCAGTGTCGTCGGCGAGAGACGGTAGAGAAGACGGGATTTTGACTGAGGGCTCGCAAATGGTGCGGGGAAGCTGCCTGGTTTTCATCCGGAAAGGTGCTTTTCCGAAAGCACGGTGTCAATCCGCGCTCTTGTTTGTGCTCCGTGCCCGTTGTACAAGACCCCGTAAGGGCTTGATTTCCTTAACCCGGCGAAAAATTTTCCGGTTCCGTAATGAAAAAAGGGCTCGTTTCTTGCCGAGTTTGTGGTTGAAAATCAACTATTCTGGAGGCCGTGTTTTTTCATCAGATCGTACAGGGTGGGGCGGCTGACCCCCAAGACCTCCGAGGCTTTGGCGATGTTTCCCTGGTGCTGTTCCAGCACCGACAGGATCATCTCTTTTTCCAGGCGATCCCGAGCTTCCCGGAGTGTCAAAATGTTTGGAGATTTTTCGGCTATATTGCCGGTGATTCTGCCATGGCCGGTAAAATCGAGATCTGCGGCCTCAATGATCGCCGCTTCGGCCATGACCACCGCCCTTTTCACCCGGTTTTCCAGTTCGCGTACATTCCCCGGCCAGGGGTGGCTTTCCAGCTGGCGGATGGCCGCGGCGCTGAACCTTCGGACCCGCTTGTTCAGCATTGGGCCGAACCGCTTCAGGAAAAGATTGGCCAGAAGGATGATATCGTTGCCCCTTTCCCTGAGAGGCGGGACATCAAGGACGATGACGCCGATACGGTAGAAGAGGTCTTCGCGGAACCTTCCAGCCCCGATAGCTTTTTTGATGTCGGTGTTGGTGGCGGAGATGATCCTGGCATCGACATCGATATTCTCCCGCCCCCCGACCCGTTGAATTACCTTGTCCTGCATGAACCTGAGGACTTTGACCTGGAGAGGAAGAGACATCTCGCCTATTTCATCCAGGAAGAGGGTGCCCCCTTGAGCCGCCTCGAATTTACCTCTGACCCGACCGTGGGCGCCGGTAAAGGCCCCTTTTTCATGACCGAAAAGTTCCGATTCCAGCAAGGTTTCGGGAATGGCGCTGCAATTGATGGGCACGAAAGGGGCCGCTCTGCGCAAGCTGTGATGATGAATGGCGGCGGCCACCATCTCTTTGCCGGTGCCGCTTTCGCCCAGGATCAGTACCGGAACGTCGCTGCAGGCGACCTTGCGGATGGTTTTGAATATTTCCTGCATGGCAGGGGACTGGCCGAACATTCCCGCCATCTCCTGCCCTCCTTCGGCAAGAGCGGAATGGAGATGACGATTTTCTTCCTCGATGGCGGCAAGGTGAAAGGCCCGATTGAGAATGGTCCGCAATTCGTCCAGGTTGATCGGTTTTGTATAGTAGTCGTAGGCGCCCATGCCTATGGCTTGCAGAGCGTTTTCTCGTTCTTCGTGGCCGGTGAGGACAATCACCTTGGTCCAGGGGGCGAGGCGCATAACCTCATCCAGACAGCGGAAACCCTCCGTGGCGCCGGCTTCATCGGGGGGCAGGCCGAGATCCAGAGTCATGACCCTGGGTTGATATTCGCGGAAAAGGTCAAGCGCTTGCGGGACGCTGGCGGCGGCCAGAACTCTAAAATCCTTGCCGAGGCCCCATTTGAGCTGCTTTTGTATCTCTTCGTTGTCATCGACAATCAGCAGGGTGTCCATGGGCCTCCTCACCGGCAGCAGAAAGAGATGTACTGCTGTTTTCAAGATGGCTTTCCTGTTCGGCAGCAAGGGGAAGGTAGACTGAGAACACGGAACCTTTCCCTTCCTCGCTCTGGACCTCGATACGCCCGCCATGGGCCTCGACAATATTCCGGCACTGATACAGGCCGATGCCGAACCCGCCTTTTTTGGTCGACAGGAAAGGCTGGAACAGGCATTGGTCGATGAACTCACGGGTCATACCGCATCCCTGATCGGTTACGTGCAGGAAAGCCTCGCTGTTTTTGCCCACCTTGATCGTCACCGGCGTTTTCTCCGAACCGGCCTCAATACCGTTCATGGTCAGGTTTAATATTACTTTATGCAGTTCCGCCGCATCCACCTCGACCAGCGCTGACTCCCCGGATATCTTTAGCCCATGGGTTTTCAGGGTTTTGCCGCAGTCTTTGACGATGTCCAACAGGTCGCAGGGCTTTTTGGCCAAAGCCCTCCTTTCCTGCAAATCCTTTAAACGGGCTATAAGGATTTTCATTTTTTCCACGCTGCCGGAGAGGGTCCCGAGCAAATCCGTCTGGAAATCAGGATCGTCGATAAAGTCCTTGGCATTGGTTGCCGTCATGTCCAATACCGACACCAGGTTTTTCAAATCATGAATCACAAAAGCGGAAAATTTCCCGATGGTGGCCATTGCCCTTTGCGCCGAAAGTTCTTTGCTCAGTCTTTGGCCTATCAGCACGCTTCCCGCCTGATGAGCCAAAACCTTCATCAGATCGTAGTCTTCGTAGGTGACGATTTCCTCGGGATTGACCTGTGGGCCAAGGATAATGAAACCTTCCAGTTTCTCCTTGAAAAGGAGAGGTGCCATGTAGGTAACCCCATGATGGGACAAAAAATATCGGTCTTCCTCGCCGATTTCGGGGTTGTTGTCGGCACTGCGGAAAACCCATTTGCCGTCTGCGAGATAGCGAACCAGGGAATTGTTGAGGGAAAAGGCGTATCCGCTAGTGTCCATTTCCAGGGAGGACAAACAATAAAAAGCGTTTTTTTCTTCTTTCAGGACAAACAGGGCCGCCGAGTTTGCGGCGAAGGTTTCACAGAAAAAGGCGAGAATGGCAGTTCCCAGTTCCTCCGGACTGTTTTTGGCGGTTATGGTTTGCGTGAATCGCAACCATTGATCCCGGTAGTCGTATTTATGGCGGTAAAAGTTTTTATGAAGATAAACCTTGAATTTGCGTTTGGCCGTTCCCGACAGGAGGACAATAGAAAGTGCCGCACCTAAAAGGATGGCAAGCAGCCCCATAAAGGTTTTCTGGGAAGAGGTGCCGAGATAACGCATTGCTTCCCCGGCCAAACCCAGGCTCAGGAAATAGATGCCGATGACGAGAACAACGACCGACCGGGCGGCCATGTCCTGGGAAATATGCAGGCCCGACAAGCCTCCCCGCCGAAAGAAAGAAAAAAATATCATTCCGCAACCGATCAGCAAGGCGGCGCTTTTTTCCGGCATGAGCCCCATGTTGATGGTTCGGTACAGGAGCCCCTGGCTATAATAAAGGATAAAGGTGACCAGTATGACGCCGGCACCTATGATCTCGAATTTTGCCCGCCACTTTTCAAGGGATGGCAGCGCCAATAAACTCCTTTCCATGTTGGCGAGGGCGAAGATAAATAAAAGCAGCAGGCCGATATAGAAAAAGAAGCCGAAATTGCCCAGAAAAATCAGTTTTTCCCGGGGGAAATCGGGCGAAAAAAAGAAATTTTCCTGCGGCGCCAAAACGGCGATGGGCGGAAACGACAACGCAAGTATGAGAGCCACGCGGCTGAAAACGCTCAGCTTTTGGAAACCACCCTGGCGGGAGAAGAAGAGCGCATAGGCAAGCCAAAGAAACGGCAGGAGGGACTCGAAGATCAGGGATCCCCTTTTCCAGAAAAAGAAATCCTTTGGCTGGCGCAGCGCAAGGAAGTCAAAAAGTTCAACGGCGGCGCAACAGATCAGGGCCAGGCACAAAAAAAGGGAACTGAGGTAATGTCTTTTGGTTGCCCATATATACAGTCCGAGAAGGACGGCAGACACCATTACGGCTATGGGAAGCAAAAGAAGAGACATACGATTTTTTCTTCGGATCTTAAGGGAAGGCTTCTTCTTGCAAAGATAAAGAAAAAACGGCGTTTTTCAATTCATTGAAAAAAAGAAACCAGCAGGAAAACTCAAAACTCCTGTCCCGGCAATTCGGGCCTTAGGCAAATCTCCGTTCCGGCCATTTTTTTAAGCCGGGGCCGGCTGCTCCCCTTGCCCCCGACTTTAAATATATTCCGCTGGAAAAAGCAGGACCAAAAGGTGATGACCGTACCCCTGTCCAAAACCCACTCCGCCAAAACCGCCATGGTCGATTTTTCGGCACCTGGGAAACAGGAGTGATTTTCATAGATGCCGACAAGGTTGTTGGCTGAACCACCTGTGGAATTGAGTTGCTGAAATCCCTTTTCATCGCCGGCCAGGGGACAAGAACCGCACTCGGAGGTAGAGAGACCGTTGGGGCGTCTCCCGGCAGGGCGGTCTCCGGAATCAGGAAGTCCAATGGGGAGATGGCCTTTGCTTTGCCGAAAGAAAACCAGGGCCTGCCATTTCAAAACGGAAACAACAGCGGTACGACGACCAGTGTCAGAGCCATTATCACCACCAGCAACGGGGTTCCTACACGAAGAAAATCGTTGAAACTGTAGCCGCCGGGAGTCATGACCAACGTGTTTACGGGAGAAGAGATCGGCGTCAGGAAAGCCGCTGATGACGCTACCGCCACGGTCATGGCGAAGGGGTAAGGCGAGGCGCTGACCATTTGGGCTGCGCTTATGGAGATGGGAGCCATCAGAACCGCTGTGGCCGTGTTGGAAATGAACATGCCGATCACGGCGGACATGATAAAGATCCCGGCCAGCAGCGCCAGCGGTCCCGCGCCGCCGAGTACAGCTACCAAGGCTTCAGAGATCATGGCTACACCACCGGTTTTTTCCATGGCCCTGGCCAGCGGCAGCATGCCGGCAATCAACACCAGACTGGGCCAATTGATGGAACGGTAAGCGTCCTCTACCCGCAGACAACGGCACAACCCCATGGCCAGAGCCGCCATTAAGGCTGCTGCAACGTTTGCTACCAGGCCGAAAACCATCATTATGACCATGGCTACCAGGATGGCCATGGCAAAGGGTGCCTGACGATAAGACGGTGAGACCTCGGCCAGTTCCTCCGGAAGGTTGAGTATCAAAAAATTCTTGGGCTCGCTCTGCAGGAGTCCGATCCGTTTCCATGAACCGGTGGCCAGCAACAGATCTCCGAAGGCCAATTTTTCCTGGTGCAGATTGCTGTGCAGGGGCTTCAGGTGGCGACGGATGCCAAGCACTGTCAGGCCCTGTTTATCGCGCAGGTCGATCTGACGCAAAGTCCGCCCGATCAGTCGCGACTCGGGAGGGAGCAAGATCTCTACCAGCCCCAATTCGCGCATCAGGTTATGCTGCTGAGGCCCTTGAATGGGCAGAGGATCGAGGTGCTCAGCCTCACAGAAATCGGCAATAGCTTCCTTGGGGCCGGCCACATAGAGTGAATCGAGGGCTTGGATTCGCGAGTGGGGCTCTGCCGGAAAAGCTGTTTCTCCGAAACGGGTCCGGCGGCTGATGCCGACAACGGTGAAACCCCAGCGGGTGCGTAACTGGGTTTCCGCCAACGTCTGTTCCGCCAGGGGGGATTCCCGGGATACCCTTAAACGCTGAAACTGCCCTTGCAGCTGATAATTTTCGATCAACTCCACAAGGCTCTGCCGACGACTGAGGGATGCTTTTTTTTGTGCTGAGGGCGGCAGCAGACGGCGACCCAGTGACCACAGGTAGAAAATCCCCACAGTCAGGGACAGTATCCCGATAGGAGTGATGGCAAAAAAACCAAAAGGCTGCAGGCCGGCGTTGCGCAGGGCATCGTTGACCATCAGGTTGGGCGGGGTGGCGATCAGGGTCAGCATGCCGCTGAACAGTGCCGCAAAGGCCAGAGGCATCATCAATTGCTTCGGTTCCATTTTGAGCCGCGAACAGATGTTCAATACGATCGGCACAAAAATGGCCACCACGCCGGTGGAACTCATGACCGACCCCAGGGCCGCGACTGCCAGCATCAACAACACGAGCAGCCAGGTCTCATTGGCGTGGGCTGTCTTGGTAAGCCAAGCGCCGACTCGATAGGCGATGCCGGTCTGTACCAGCCCCTCGCCGACCACAAAAAGGGCGGCGATCAACACCACCGCTTGATCGCTGAAACCCGCCAGTGCCTCATCCGCCCGCAGAATGCCGCTCAACATCAGAGCCGGCACAACCAGCAAGGCGACGATATCCGGCCGCCAGAGGTTGGTGACGAAAAAAAGTACCACCGCGGCCAACAGGCCGAATACAAATAGGGTTTCTGGGGTCATGATAAATAAGGACGGCAAAGGGTGGTTTTCCGGATGCAGATCGTTTCAGTATAGAAGTAAACGGCACATTCCTCAAATTTTCTGGTCGATGACGAGTCGGTTCATCTCGTGGTTGTTGCCGAAAAAAAAGTGCGCAATCTTTTGGGGGAAGACCCCGGGGGCGATATTTCGCGTCACCTGGCGCGTTATGGCGTGCCGGTCGTCCTCGAGTAATGTGAGCAAAAAGAAAGGGGGCCGGCGCTGTTGGAACGGGTCACCGACCTCGAGGCGGACCTGCTGATCATTGGGGCGTTCAGTACTCCAAGAATCAATGAATTTATTTTTGGCAGCGCCACACGAACTGTTCTTGCTGCCGTTGAATGCCCGATTTTTCTGTCCCTTTAACAGGAAAAGCAACATCACCTCCTTTTGCGAGTCCTTGTCTTTTTCCCGCGTCATCCATTGGCATCTTGTTTTTGCTTGTAAGGTTTGCAATTTGAACTGTTTATAGATGTTTTTGCTCGAGGTTTAGGATATATGCGGAAGGATCGGAAAATCTCAAACCGTTTTCCGGTCCAGCGAGCAATACTGGATCGCCTCGGCGAGATGGGGCTGAAGAATGTTTTCCTCTCCGGCCAAATCGGCGATGGTGCGCGCCACCTTGAGAATGCGGGTGTAGCTGCGGGCGGAGAGGGCCAGGCGGTCGGTGACCAACTCCAGGAGCCGCCTCCCCTCTTCGTCCAGGCGGCAGAAGCGGCGGATGTGACGGGCCTGCATCTGGGCGTTGCAGTGCAGACCGAATTCCGCCAGCCGCTGTCCCTGAACGGCGCGGGCCGCTTCCACCCGGGCGCGGATGGCCGCCGAGGGTTCGCCGTTGGCGGGATCGGCGAGATCGCGGTGGGGCACCCGGGGCACCTCGATCTGCAGGTCGATACGGTCGAGCAGAGGGCCGGAAAGGCGGCTCCGATAACGCTGGATCATCTGCGGGGCACACGAGCAGATGGTCTGGGAGTCCCCCAGAAAGCCACAGGGGCAGGGGTGCGGGTATCTTTTCCTACTTTTCCCAGCCCAACCGGCAACCTCATAAAATTGAAATTACTTATGAAAAACAATTAGTTGAGGAGTTCACCTGCGAGCCAGCCACTGTCGGCGACCACCTGCGCCGGCGTCGCCTCGAACTGGGATGGCGCCAGAAGGATGTCGCCGTTCAGATTGGTGTGACCACCTCCACCATCTGGTACTGGGAGCACGGATGGACCGTCGGCCAACGTCACCTTCCCCGGATCATGGCCTTGCTCGGCTACAACCCCATCCCCTGTCCTGACGATATACTGGAAAGATTGGCCTGGTACAAGCAGGTCAACGGATTGTCGCTCGAAGGTTTGGGCAAGCAGATGGGCCGCGATCCGGAGCAACTGGCCGACTGGCTCACCGGCCGGCACCGGCCCTGCCGGCGCAATCGAAAGGAGATTGAGGGGTTTCTGATCTGCACAGCCAGATTTCCCTCACCAAAATTTAGATAAATAAGCTAAATGTCAATCTTAAGTTTACATTCACTGCTTTTTTCCATATTATCCTCTTGAAACGACCCGCATGGTATTTTAAATATTAGTATCAAATGTCCACTAAGAGTTTACATAAAAGAACTAACCTAAAAGAACTTTTGAGCTCTCTTCCGCACGGGATGCCGGTCACCTCCCGACAACTGGAGAACAGGGGCATCTCCCGGCAGCTTGCCCACCGTTACGTTCGGAGTGGTTGGCTTGTGTCGCTTGGGTACGGGTATTACCTCCGGATTGGCGATAAGCTGACGCAAACGGGTGCGGTGGCCGCTCTGCAGAAGCAGGGTGTCCCCGTCCATATCGGTGGCAGGACCGCCCTGGCCTTGCGGGGGTTCATTCACTACCTCCCTCTGGGAAAGGAAACACTCTTCATCCGCGGAGTGCCCCGGAAAAGCCTTCCGGAGTGGTTTCTCCAGAGTTTCCCCATAGACACCCGTGTGGGCCGCCTGTTCCAAGAAGGGGAGAAGCCGGAAGAAAGGCTCTTTGTTTCATCGCTGAAGGCAGAGGAACCCGCCTCGCCCCTGACCGCCGATCCGGAACGGGCCCTGCTGGAGATGTTGGACGATGTGCCGCAGAAGCAGAATCTTGAGGATGCCAGAAAGATCATGGAGCCCCTTTTCACCCTGCGAGCCGAGGCCATGCAGGCCCTCCTGGAGGCCTGCACCCGCATCAAGGTCAAGCGCCTCTTTCATTCACTGGCCGAGCAACTGCGCCTGCCGGTCCTTGACGCCCTGAAACTGGAGCGCATCGACTTCGGCGCATCCTCCGCCTATGTGTTGTCGTTGCAGGGGGAGTCCCTGGTTCTTAAGCACCCTGGGAGCAAGGGGCATGGATAGCCACTATCTGGAGACGGTGCGCCTGCTCATCGACGTGGCGCCGTTCGTTTTCACCGCGGACTGCTTCGCCTTGAAGGGGGGCACCGCGATCAACCTGTTTCTTCGGGATATGCCCAGGCTGTCGGTCGATATCGACCTGGTCTTCACGGACTTGGAGCCGCCAGACCGGAGTACGGCGCTGGCGGTGATCGAGAGGCAGCTGGGGGAGATCGCCGAACGGCTGGAAAGGATGCTGGGGGTCAAGGTCCGTCCGACCACTTCCGGGAGTGAGCATGAATCGAAGCTCTTTTTCTCAAGGGGCCCTGTTCTGCTCAAGGTGGAAGTCAACCATGTGTTCCGGGGTGCAGTATATCCTTTGGTAACAGGATCTCTTTCGGTGGAGGCGCAGATCCTTTATTCCCGGGCGCTTTCCGTCCCGATGCTCGATCCGGATGAACTATATGTTAGCAAACTGGCCGCAGCCCTGGATCGCCAGCACCCGAGGGACCTCTTCGACGTCATGCTGCTTTTGGAGGCGGGCGGTATCACCCCAAGGATTCGGCGTGCCTTCTCCGTGTACCTGGCCGGCCACAACCGGCCGATGCGGGAACTCCTGTCGCCCCGCTCCAAGGATATCCGGCGGGAATTTGCCAGCGATTTTGCCGGCATGACCCGGAGGAAAGTGACCGTTGAACAACTGGAGTCCGTGCGCGAAGTGCTGTTCCGGGAGTTGCCCGCATCGCTCGACGAGGCCGAGCGGCGCTTCCTGCCTTCCGTCAAGCGAATCGAGCCGGAGTGGGAGCTTCTTGGTCTTCCCGGGATCGAAAGGTTACCGGCCATCCAGTGGAAGCTTCTGAACCTCTCCCGTCTCAAAAAGAGCAATCCGAAGAAATACGTGAAAGCGTTTGCTGAGTTGGAAAGGAACCTGATTGGCTAAACGGGCATTATGAAGCTTCTCTGGCTGATCGATATCCACTTCGACTTTCTCTCCAGACCGCAGCGAGCTGCTTTTCTCGCCCGCCTGGCGGTGCAGGCGCCCCAGGCGGTCCTTCTGGGAGGCGACCTCTCAATCGCCCCTCGTCTGGCGGAGGATCTGAAATCGATTGGCGACGCTCTTCTGGTGCCCCTCTATTTCGTCCTCGGCAACCATGATTTCTACTACGGAAGCATTGAGAAGATCTGCCGTCAGGTGCGCCGCGTCTGCCATCAGAGGAAGGAGCTGTTCTGGCTGGAGGATACCGGCTGCGTCCCTCTCACCAACGAGGTGGCGTTGGTGGGCCACGGCTGCTGGGGAGATGGCAGGGCCGGGGATTGCTGGTGGTCGAGTCTCGAATTAATTGACTTTTTCGTCATCAAGGAGTTCAAGGCGCTGGACAAGGGCAGGAGGTTGCAGCTGATGAACCGTCTCGGCGACGAGGCGGCCGATCACCTCGGGCGCCTCTGTCGGGAGGCCGCCTGTTACTACCGTCGAGTGATCGTACTCACCCATGTGGCGCCGTTCTTCGAGACCTGTCTGCACGAGGGGCGCTCCGATCCGGAAGGACTTCCCTTCTTCTGCTGTCAAAGTGCCGGTGAGACGCTGAGGGAGGTGGCCATGGAGTTTCCTGCCGTCGCGTTCACCGTTCTCTCCGGAAACACCCACAGCCCAGCCTACCATCAGATCCTGCCCAACCTGGAATCCAGGGTGTCAGGGGCACGTTATTACGATTCAGGATTTGCGCTTCTCGAATACTGACCTTTTATCTGTGCCCTGTTGGCCACTACCAGCGAAATGCCCCTGAAAATTCCCACACCTCCCGAGTTGTCCAGGGAACTCATCATTCTCAACGAAAATCTGCGCCAGCGCCCTCTGGAACTGGGAGCACGGATGGACCGTCGGCCAACGTCACCTTCCCCGGATCATCGCCTTCCTCGGCTATAACCCCATTCCCTGCCCGGAAGAAACCCTGGGCATTTAGCTGGATATAGCGGTCATTTTGTTAGCTTTCCCTTATGGTGATAATGTATTCGTCATCTTTGGTGCTGATATCCACGATGGACCATCCCTTGCTGTTTGCCGCCCGGCAGACATTTTCCCGGGAGGCTTCGTTATCCACCATAACGACGATCTCATCCGCTTGAGCGGCTTTAATTTCATTGAGAGTCATCAGCACTGGCTGTGGGCAGGAAAGACCACGGGCGTCCACTCTTTTAGCCATATTTCTCCTCCTTTATCCAATTCTCTTCCTCATGGTAAAGCCGATGAACAGGCACACCAGCAACCCGGTGACGACCGCCTGTATGCCATAGGGCCCGACACCGGCGGGTGAGCTGGCCAGGCCGAAATTGTGGCTGATGCCGGCACCGACAATCATGCCCATGACAAAGATGGCGGCGTCGCCATCTCCCTCTCCGGCCAGGAAGAGCTGGCGGCCGGGACAACCGCCGGCAAGGCAGAAGGCCAGGCCTGAAAGCATCATACCGGCGAAGTTCCACAGATGCTGGGTGTGGGCCACGGGTTGTCCGGAAAAGCCCGGATGAAACTGCCCGACAGCCATGTTGACGAGGAAAGCGGTGGCGATGAGGGCCAGGAACCCCGACATCAGATGCATCTGCCGAAAAAGGACGAAATCCCGGATTGCCCCCATGGTGCAGAAACGGCTGCGTTGGGCCAGAAAGCCGATCAACAATCCCACCGCCAGGGAGACCGGCAACGGCGCGTACATGGCACCCGGCCCTTTAAGGCTATAAAAAAGCACGCCGTTTTTCGCTTCGCCGGGGATGGCCGGAAAAGCAAGCAGCAGGGCTAACAAGCCTGCCATGAAGAGGGGCAGCATCCAGCCCGCCGTGTGATGGGTGGGCTGCGAGCGCCCCAGGTTGTAGCCGCCCCGCAAAAACAGGGTGCCGATCCAGACCCCGGCGACCAGACCGGCCAGACCGAGGATGGCGTTGCCGTCGCCGCCGGCCAGCCGCAAGGCCGCTCGCCAGGGGCATCCGAGAAAAACCAGCGCGCCGATCATGGCGAAAACCCCGAGCGCGAAGCGGACGATGGGCGCCGAACCGAGGCGGGGCCGGAATTCCCTGAAGAGATAGGCACTGGCCAGGGATCCGAACACAAAACCGATGATTTCCGGGCGGATATACTGCACCACCTCGGCCCGGTGAAGACCGATGGCCCCGGCGATATCGCGCTCGAAACAGGCCACGCAGACCCCCATGTTGCCGGGGTTTCCCCATTTTTGCAGCAGCGGTGCGAAAACCCCAATGGCCATTCCGACGCCGATGATCCCCCAAGGTCCCGCAAAGATGTTTTTCAGTCCTTTCACGAAGTCCCTCCTTATTATAAAAAATAAGAGTTGCTACGACTGATTCCGGTGCTTAAAAAGGTTCTTCCAGGATGTTCCCATTTTTCGAGAAGTTCTGGGCGGCCTCCTTTTCCAGGATGGCGAGGATCTGTTCCGCCAGGTGCCCATAGCGCGGGTGCGATCGCTCCCGGGGGCGGTCCATCTCTACCAGGATGGTTTCGATGATTCGTCCCGGACGAGCTGACATGACCACGATGCGGTCGGCGAGGTAGATGGCCTCGTCCACCCCGTGAGTCACGAACAGCACCGTCTTGCGGTGTTGCTCCCAGATGCGCAGCAATTCCTTCTGCAGCAGGATTCGGGTATGGGCATCGAGAGCGCCGAACGGTTCGTCCATGAGCAGCAAATCCGGGTCGTTGGCGAGCGCCCGGACAATAGCGACCCGTTGCCGCATTCCCCCCGACAGTTCATGGGGATGGGCGCGGGCAAAGGCTTCCATCCCGACCAGGCGCAGGTAGTTCATCGCCCGGGTCTCGCGCTCCTTTTTGGAGATGCCGGCAAATTCGGGGCCGAGGGCGACATTGTCGATGACCGTCCGCCATGGCAGGAGGGAGTACTCCTGAAAGACCATGCCAATCTCCTTGCGCGGTCGAGTAATCTCCTGCCCATGGTAAACCACCTGGCCAAAAGTGATCGGCTCCAGCCCTGAAACCATGCGCAGCAGGGTCGACTTGCCGCACCCTGAGGGCCCGACAATGCAGACGAAATCGTTTTCCCGGACATCCAGATCGACCTGTTGAACGGCTTTTATCGATTTTCCGTTTTTGGTCTGGAAGGTTTTTCCCACCCCTTCGAGGTGGAGAATGTAGTCGTTGGTCATCGGGTCAACCTTGTCCAGGCAAATTTACGTTCCTCGATGACCCGGAAAAAGAGGTCGAGCAAGGCGCCCACCACCCCGATGCTGACCATGCCGACAATGACGATGTCGGTCCGGGCCAGGGTGTAGGCGTGGGTGATCAGGTAGCCGACTCCCGACAAACTGCCAGGGAGCATCTCTGCCGAGACCAGGCACATCCACGCCACCCCCAGCCCGATCCTCATGCCGTTGACGATGGCGGGAAAGGAGGCGGGAAGGAGAATTTTGCGGAAAATATCCCCTTCGGAGGCTCCGAGTACCCGGGCCGAGTCAAGGAGGGTGCGGCGCACGCCGTTGACACCGTGGATGGCGCTTGTTAAAACGGGGTAGAAAGCTCCGATGAAGATGATGAAAATCATCGAGAATTTGAGATTGTTGAGGTAAAGGTAAGCCGTTCCCCGCTGGACATCGAAGAGGGTCGCCAGACTGGCGACGCCGAACCAGGCCAGGACCAGCGGCACCCAGGCCAGCGGCGGGATGGGCCGGAAAAGAGCCAGAAAGCCGTTGAGAAATCGGAAGACGGTCCCGTAATATCCCATAATGACCCCCAACGGTACCGCCAGAGCAACAGCAAGCAGATAACCCGCCAGCACCCGGGCCAGGCTGACCGCGACGTTGACGGCAAGGGAGCCCATGGAGATCAGATTCTCCGTGGGACGCAAGAGTAATGCGGTCACCTGTCCGACCCCGGGCAGAATGACCTCATTGTTCAGATGGCTTGCGGCCAGTCCCCAAAGGAGAAGAAACAACAGAGGCACCAACAGATATGTGCCGATCCGGGTAAGTATTGTTTTCAACGCCATGTCACTTTTTGACCTGGTCGATGAATCGCTTGTCAAAAAGGATCGCGTCAACCTCTTGGAGTTTTTTGTCCTTCAACTGTCCTGTGAAGTTTCCCATTCCGTTGAGGATGGCCAGGTAATCGCCTGCGCCTTTCATCCAGCGCTCGGTAAATTGTGGAAGAAAAACCAGGGTCGATGTTTTGGCCGTATCCAGAGGCAAGCCGATCCATTCCGCGGCCAAGGTTCCGGCTTCCAGCCGGTTTTCGTTGCACCAGGCATTGGTTTTGGCGATCAGTTCCACAAACTTTCCAACAATGGCAGGGTACTGGGCGACGACGGTGTCGGTCGCCGCCGTCACACAGCAGGGATAATCATGCCAGTAATCTGCTGGCGGCAAGTCCCGCAGTTCGACAATGATCTTGCCCACTCCCCGGCTGACAGCCACCTCTGGGAAAGGGGAGGGGCCGACAATCGCGTCAACCTGTTTGCTGGAAAGTGCCGGGGTCAGATTTGCAGTCCCTTTCAGGTCGGCCAACAGAACCTGGGCCGAAAGATTGTTGGGGTCTTCCGTTACCTTTAACCCCGCTTCCTTCAAGGCCCCTTCCAGAACTATCTTGGGCGCACTGGTCGGCGAATGGTAGCCGATCTTTACCGGGCGCTCGGTTTTTTTTACCTGCGCTACGAAGGATTCCCAGTCGGTGAGGGGCGAATCTTTAGGAGCCACCAGCGCCATCCCCTCGGTCTGCAAGGGGCTCAGTATCTTTATCGGCGTTCCTTTGTCGATGCCGGACATGATGGCTGTCACCGAGGCCATAGCCAGATCGAGTTGATTGCGCGCGAACAGAGCCGCCGTTTCCGAGCCGCTTTTGGTCACGATCAGTTGGAAAGAGGCGATCGGTTTGCCGTCGGCGATTAATTCGTATCGATCCCTGGCGACAATCGGTTTCAGATAGACGCCTTGGAAACTCAGGGTTTCCCCTTTCTGGGCCGCAACCATGAACGGAGTATGATGGGTGGTGAAGATGTAGCCGACCTTGAAGTGAGGGATGTCCGCCCCACATACAGTGACTGTCATAAGCAGGAGCAGGAGCGGAAGCGTGGTCAAGAGGAATTTCTGCTTCGGTTTCGACATGGCAGTTTTCTCTCCTTTTATCGGTAAGTTAAAAAACCGCCGCCCATTCCGGGAGCGGTCATGGTCTTTTCATTTAAATGGCACTTCCTCAAATTCCTTCTCGCTGCGGCGGAATAGGGCTTCGGCGGGGATGTCCTTTTCCAAGAGCATTCTGAGCAGCGGCTCCCGATGGTCGCCGCGCAGTTCCACCGCCATGCCGCAGTCGGTGGAGATCTGGCGCGGGGTCGGAATCAGTTCGATGGGGATCGACCGGGCCTTGGCCTCCTTTTCCACCTTGAGGACGTAGTGGATGGAGGGGAGGATCAGAACGTAGGCGGTCTCTTCGGTCATAGGTTCCCCTCGGCGATGGCGCGCAGCGCCCGCACCGCCTCTTGGATCTCCTCCTCGGTATTGAAGACGCTCATGGAGAGGCGTACCGTCCCCTGGGGATAGGTGCCCAAGGTCTGGTGGGCGAGCGGCGCGCAATGCAGACTGGCGCGGCAGGCGATGCTGAACTCCCGGTCGAGGGTGCGGGCGATCTCGCCGGGATCGCGGCCGTCGAGGGTGACGGAGATCACGGCGGTCTGGCGTTCCGGGTCGGCCGGGCCATGGATGCGGATGCGGTCGTGGCCGGCCAGGCCGTCGAGAAGCAAACGGGTGAGGCGCATCTCGTGGTCGCGGATCGTTGCAATCCCCTGTTGGGCCAGGAACTCGACCCCGGCCCGCAGCCCGCTCAAGCCGGGCAGATTCGGCGTCCCCGCCTCCAGCAGATCGGGCAGGAAAGCGGGCTGCTCCAAGCGCTCGGAGCGGCTGCCGGTCCCCCCTTGGAGCAGCGGGGCGAGTTGCAGCCCCGGCGCCGTGTAGAGGCCGCCGGTGCCCATCGGGCCGAACAGCCCCTTGTGGCCGGAAAAGGCGAGCAGATCGATGCCGAGTTCCTGGACGTCGATGGGGAGCACCCCGGCGGTCTGGGCCGCGTCGACCAGGAGCGGAATCTCAGGCAAAAGGGCTTTGGCCTCGCGGACGGGAAGGATGGCGCCGCAGACGTTGGAGGCATGGGTGAGGACCACCAGCCGGGTCTCCGGGCGCAGCGCCTTTTGGACATCGGCGGGATCGAGTTCGCCGCGGGGGCTGCACGAGACGGCGGTGAATTCGATCCCGAGCCGCTGGCGCAGGGCGTGGAGCGGCCGCATCACCGAATTGTGCTCCAGGGAGGAGGTGACGACGTGGTCCCCCTCCTTCAGGAGGCCGTAAAGGGCGGTGTTCAGGGCCGAGGTGGCGTTGGCGGTGAAAATCAGGCGCGAGGAATCGGCGATGTGGAAGAAGCCGGCCACGGCCTCGCGGGCCGCGAACAGCTCGCGGGCCGCGGCCGCCGCCAGCCGATGGCCGCTGCGGCCGGGGTTGCCGCATTTCTCCCGGCCACAGGAGATCACCGCCTCCCAGACCGCGTCCGGCTTGGGAAAGGTGGTGGCGGCGTTGTCGAGGTAGATCACGGCCGCACCACCCGGTCGAAACTCCACATCGCGCTCAGGATCTCGAACATGTTGGTGGCCCGGCCGACCCGGAGCTTCTCCTTGAGGCCGAGGTAGTCGAGGCAGGTACCGCAGGAGAAGATCTCGATCCCCTGCTTTTCATACCCTTGCAGGGTTTCGAGCAGCGCCGAGCCTTCGGTGGTCAGCCGCACCCCGCCGTTGGCGAAGACGATCCGCTGCGGCTGCGGGGCCATGTCGGCCAGGGATTTGATGAAGCTCCGCATCAGCACCTCGCC
>JAAYDE010000031.1 GCA_012729375.1 Deltaproteobacteria bacterium
AAAACGGAGGTCGGATCCGGCTTTTTCACCGGAAAAGGAAAAGATCAGTTCGTCATGCTCTGAATCGGCGCCGGTATCAGGCCTCCGCGGCGAATGAAATCGGCACAGGAGCCCTGGCTGCGCACCGGCATGATCACCGCTTCACCCAGCAGGCCGCCGAAAACGGCCTTGTCCCCGGCTTTCTTGCCGGGCACCGGGATGAGACGGGCGGCGGTGGTTTTCTTGTTGATCATGCCGATGGCCATTTCGTCGGCGATGATTCCGGCCAGGGTTTCGGCGCTGGTCTCTCCCGGCAGGGCGACCATATCGAGGCCGACGGAGCAGACGGAGGTCATCGCCTCCAGCTTCTCCAGGCAGAGATAGCCGTCAGCAGCCGCCGCGGCGATGTTCAGATCCTCACTGACGGGGATGAAGGCGCCGCTCAAGCCACCGACGTTGCAGCTGGCAAAAGCACCCCCCTTCTTGACCGCGTCGTTGACCATGGCGAGCACGGCGGTGGACCCCGGGACACCGATGCGGGCCAGGCCGAGGCTCTGGAAGATTTCACCGACGCTGTCGCCGACATGGGGGGTGGGGGCCAAGGAAAGATCGACGATGCCGAAACGGGCCTTGAGCCGCTGCGCCACTTCACGCCCGATCAACTCGCCGACCCGGGTCACCCGGCAGGCCGTCCTCTTGATGATTTCGGAAAGGTCCCCCAAGGAGATGTCGGGATTCTCCCGACGCGCCCGCAGGATGGCCTGGTTGATCACGCCGGGGCCGCTGACACCGACATTGATGACCGAATCCGGCTCGCCGATGCCGAGATAAGCCCCGGCCATGAAGGGTATATCCTGCGGGATGTTGGCGAAAACCACCAGTTTGGCGCAGCCCAGTCCGTCGCGGGCGGCGGTCATTTCGGCCGTGCGCTTGATGGTTTTCCCCATCAGCCAGACGGCGTCCATGTTGATGCCGGCGCGGGTCGAGGCGACGTTTACCGAGGAGCAGAGCCGCTCGGTGACGGCCAGTGCCTCGGGAATGGCTTCGATGAGGGCCCTGTCCCCGGTGGCGAAACCCTTTTCCACCAAAGCACTGAAACCGCCGACGAAATCGACCCCTACCTCTTTGGCGGCACGGTCGAGAACCCGTGCAATTTCAACCATTTGGGGGGCCGCAAAGGGAGCCCCGACGGCGGCGATGGGGCTGACGGCAATCCTTTTGTTGACGACGGGAACACCGTATTTTTCCCCCACCTCGTCGCAAATCCCAACCAGTTGCGAAGCGAGGCGGACGATTTTCCGAAAGATCTTGTCCTGAAAATGCTCCGCTTCCTCGGCGCAGCAATCGAAAAGGCTGACGCCCAGAGTGACGGTGCGCAGGTCAAGATTTTCGCTTTTGATCATTTCCAGGGTGGAAAGAACTTCACGGTCGCTGAACATATCGGTTTGTCTCCGTAAAAAGTCAGATCTTGTTGGTAGCCTCAAAGATGGCGCTGTGCTGTACCGACACCTCCAGGTCATAGCGACGGGCCACCGTTTCAAGACGCTCCTTGAGGGTCTTCAGGTCGACGGCGGCGGGCAGGGAGATCTCGAAAATGGTGACCATCTCTTCCCGCTTCCGGTCACAGCGAACGATTGCCCTGAAGTTGTTGATATTGCATGACAACTCCGCCATGGCTCCGGAAAGGGCGGCAATCATGCCGATGCGGTCCGGCCCCGTGGTCGTGACCACGAAGGGAAAAGAGGCGGCGGAGACCGAGGAACCGCCATTCTCTTCCATCGGTTTGACCCGGGCGGTCAGCCCATCCACCTCCAGTTCCTGCCGAAGAGAACGTTCCACCTCGGCCACAGATCGCGCCTCGCGGTTGCTGATGATGAAAATGGCGGCGAATTCCGTTTGCAGAATGGTCTGGCTGCAATCCTCGATGTTGCAGCCGAGGGCGGCCAGCGAAGCGGAAACCTTGGCGACGATCCCGGGACGGTCCTTGCCGAGTACCGACAGGACAAGTTTCTGAATCATTTCAACTCCTTGGCGGGGGCGCCGGGTATAATGCGAAAAAGGCCCGCCGGGGCGGACCTTTTTTCGTTGACCTCAAAGCGGGCTTCCGGTAGCGGCCCCGCAGGCTATTCCTTCTTCTTCTTTTCCTCTTCCTGGGCCTTGGCCACGGAGCCGAAAAGATCGATGTGGTCTCCGGGATGGGCCAATTCGGCCAGCTTGGGACGGAGGGATGCCCACATCCTGCCCTGGTTTTCCAGCCAGTTCTCGCACTGCTGGATATGGCAGTCGATCATGGCTCTGGAAATGGGCTCGCTGGCATGGCAATAGGTACATTCTTCGTAGAATTTACCTTCTTCCTTCTCGGCGATCTGAAAAACACAATAATAACCGCATTCATTACATTTCCTGCGGAGGTATCTTACTTCTTCGGCCATCTTCCTATGTCCTTTCGGTTGAAAACGAATCATTGAAACAATTATTAACGTCGGCAACCATCCGAGTCAAGAAAAAACCAAAAAAACCAGGCCCTGCCGAAAGTCCCGAAAGGACGGAAAAGAGCCCGTTTGCCTGCGCTGCCGCCCCTTGGTATACTCCGAATGTCTCGGACATTTCTCCCGGAGGGGAAGCCAATGAGCAGCAACCATTTCCTGAGTGCCGACTACTTCGATCATCTGTATCAGCTGTGGCGGGAAGATCCGCGCCAGCTGGCAAGCTGCTGGCGGGATTTTTTTTCCCGGCCGGAGACGGAAACAGCTGGTGGCCCATCCGCCCCGTCCCTGTCGGCGGGCAAGGAGGCGGCGGTACAGACGCTGATCGATCGTTACCGCGAAACCGGCCACCACCTGGCCCATACGGATCCCCTCACCGCGCAGCCCCCAAGCGATCCCCTGCTGAGTCCCGCCGCCTTTGGCCTGGAAAAAGCCGACCTGGAGCGTCTTTTTCATCCCCGCAACTTTCTCCGCCGGGAAATCCCCCTGCGGGAGGTCCTGGCCGTGCTGCGCAGCACCTACTGCGGCTCCATCGGCGTTGAATTCATGCACATCCAGCAGGAAGAGGAGCGCCGCTGGCTCCAGGAGCGCATGGAAAAAAGCCGCAACCGGCCACGCTTCTCCCCTGAGGAACAACTCGGCATCCTCCGAAAACTCCTCGAAGCGGTTCTTTTTGAACGTTTTCTCCATCAGCGCTTCCCCGGTCAGAAACGCTTTTCCCTGGAAGGTGCCGAGGTGCTCATCCCTTTTCTGCAGGCCCTGGTTCACCATGCCGGCGCCAGGGAAGCACGGGAAATGGTCTTCGGCATGGCCCATCGCGGGCGCCTCAACGTCCTCGCCAACATCTTCGGCAAACCCCTGGAACAGATCTTCGCCGAATTCCGCGACAACCTGGAAATGGGGGTCATCGGCGACGGCGACGTCAAATACCACAAGGGCTTTTCCGGCGATGTGGCCACCCCGGCGGACCGGGACATCCATTTGACCCTGGTCTCCAACCCCAGCCATCTGGAAGCGGTCAATCCGGTGGTGGCGGGAAAAACCCGCGCCAAACAGGAATTTTACGGCGAAGGCGGCCGGGAGCGGATCATGGCGGTGCTGATCCATGGCGACGCCGCCTTCGCCGGCCAGGGGATCGTCGCCGAAACCCTCAACCTCTCGCAGCTCGACGGTTACGGAATCGGCGGCACCATCCATGTCGTCCTCAACAACCAGATCGGTTTCACCACCAGCCCGCGGGACGCCCGGTCGACCCACTACGCCACCGATGTGGCCAAGATGCTGATGGTGCCCATCTTCCACGTCAACGGGGA
>JAAYDE010000032.1 GCA_012729375.1 Deltaproteobacteria bacterium
GACGATCCGCTCCAGGGTTTCCAGATCCTTCAGGGTGCCGTTTCCGGCCAAAAGTTTTTTCAGGATCAGCACCACCGTATGGGAGCCCTGGGCACAGGGGGCGCATTTCCCGCACGACTCGTGGGCATAGAATTCGATGGTCCGCAGGGCGATTTCGGGAATGGAAAAATCCTCGCCGATGACCATGATCCCGCCGGAACCCAAAGCCGTGCCATGCTCTTCACAGGAGGTATAGTCCATCTTCAAGGTTTCGAGGTCTTGCGCTTTGAGTATCGGCGTGGACAGACCCCCGACGATGGCGGCCTTGACCTTGCCCTTGTAGCCGCCGGCCGCCGCGATCAACTCCGTGAAGGGAGTGCCCATGGGATACTCGTATACGCCGGGCTTATTGACGGCGCCGCTGATGCCGAACAGCTTGAAGCCGTAATTGTTCTCCCGGCCCCACTTCTTGAAGGCCGCCGCGCCGTTTTCAACGACAAAGGGGACGCTGGCCAGGGTTTCGACGTTGTTGACAATGGTCGGGCAGCCGTAAAGGCCTTCAACGGCGGGGAAAGGGGGCTTCATACGGGGCTGACCACGCTTGCCTTCGATCGATTCGATGAGCGCGGTTTCTTCGCCGCAGACATAGGCGCCGGCGCCGCGATGCACTATGATGTCGAGATCGGCCAGAAGACCCGCGGCTTTGGCTTCATCGATGGCTTTCTCCAGGATGTCGGCGATCCAGCCGAATTCTCCGCGGATGTAGATGAAAGCCAGCTTGGCGCCCAGCGCCCGCGCCGAAATGGCCATCCCCTCAACGAGGAGGTGTGGGTCGTATTCCATGATCTGGCGGTCCTTGAAGGTGCCCGGCTCACCTTCGTCGGCGTTGCATATCAGATAGACCGGCTTGCCGGTGTTTTTGGCCAGGAATCCCCATTTGACCCCGGCGGGGAAACCGGCGCCGCCGCGGCCGCGGATACCGGCCTCCTTGACGGCGTCAACAATGGCCTGGGGTTCCATGGCCAGGGCCTTGGCAAGAGCCTTATAGCCACCGTTGGCCTTGTAGGTGGCGAGGGCGGTTGAATTCTCGACCCCACGGTTTTTGAGGAGAACGTTGCAGACGGTGCCCCAGTTGTATTCGGTCTTGCGCTCGGGATAGACCCCTTTCCGCAACGATTCCAGAAGCTGGTCGACCTTTTCCGGGGTCATGTTTTCATAATAAGTGTCGTTGACTTGGATGACGGGGCAGGTGCCGCAGGAACCGAGGCACTCCACCGCGCTGAGCGTGAAAAGACCGTCCGCGGTCGTTTCCCCGACCTTGATCCCCAGTCTCTTTTCCAGATGTTTGAGGATCTCCAGAGCGCCCATCAGGGTGGCGGGGATATTGGTATCGACCTGGAGGTGGTATTTGCCGACCTTGCCCAAAACGTTGTACATCGTATAATAGGTGGTCACCCCGTAGGATTTACCCGGCGGAACGCCGACAAGGGCGGAAACCTTTTCGATGTCTTCTTCGGACAGATAGTTGGAATTGGCTTTTTGGGCCAGCATCAGGGCCGGCATCAGGGCGGATTCTTTGCGGGGGTACTTGTTTTTCAGCTCAACGATCTTTTTTTGCAGGTTTTGATCGACCATAAGAAAGCACCTTTTCCCTTCAAATTAGTTTTCAGTGAACCACCGTATCAGCGAATGACGAAAGATCATTTCGTTTCTTTGCGGGTTGAAATATCCAAAACAATAAAGGGGTGGCCGGATACCACGGCAGCACCTTCCCCGGCCATCGGAAAAAGAATCCAAACCGACGATCAGAGCACGGGGAAGGCGTGGATAGACCAATGCCCTGAATCCACTTCGGGTTTTACCTTGTACAACATCCCTCCCTCGGCAGTCAACACCAAAACCAGCGCAACAAATTGTAAACATTGACCTTTTTTGAACCGACGGATTCATTTTCGGAAAATTTACAAGAAAAAATCTACTATTAATTACCGAAACGAACCATTAATGACTTGATTTTGCTTTTTGCCTCGGCTTGTAATGAAGCGGTATCTTTACAAAGATCAAGCACCGGCATTAAACCTTGCGTGGTGAATTTATCTTGGTGTAAAGTCCTCGGGAAATCATCCGGAAGCCCGCGGCAAATGTGGGAGTAGCAAGTAGTCTGGTGACGCTCACGGTCTTCAAAACCGATGTGGGGCGTATCCCGTCCCAGGTGGGTTCGATTCCCATCTACTCCCGCCATATTATCTCTTCGACAAACGGCCCGCCGCCATGGTCGCCGGCCTCATCTTCGTGTCGCAAAAAAAGCCAATCGATACCTGGCGATTCCGGCTGACTCGGCGCTGCGGACGGGGCGGGATTTGGGCTTCCCCGAAAAAAGGCTCCGACAGGGCCGTCTGGAATTTTGCGGAATGATCAACCTCCCCAACATGCTGATGATCGGCGCCGCCGCCAGGAATGTCGGCAAAACCGAGTTGGCTTGCGCTGTTATCGCCCGGCACCACAGCGCGGCGGATATCGTCGCCATCAAGATAGCCATTGCCGATGACGAGGGGGAAAGTACCTCTTCAGCTACTGGCCGCGGCTGGCGCCGGGAGACGGCTCCGCCGCCCGGCAAGGACACCGGACGGTTGCATAGGGCGGGAGCCGCCCAGGTCTACCGCCTGGTGACCGGGCGCGGGCGACTGGAGGGCGAATTCCGGGACTTGCTCGATCACCTCGGCGACGGCAAGGCCATTGTCTGTGAATCGAACAGCCTCAGGCGGCACGTCGTTCCCGGTCTTTTTCTCCTGGTCCGGCGCGAGAACTCCGATCTGTGTAAACCCTCGGCCGCCGAGGTCATGAAATTCGCCGACCGGGTGGTGCTGTTCGACGGCCAAAGCCAGGACATCGACACCTCCGAGATCCGTTGGGCCGACAGCAAGTGGGTCTGGCCGATGGACGCCAATGCCGTTATCCTGGCCGGCGGACAAAGCACCCGGATGGGCAGGGACAAATCCCTGCTGGAAGTAGCCGGTGAGCCGCTGATCAAACGCCTCTTCGGCCAGCTTCTGGGAACCTTCCAGCAGATTCTGATCAGTACCGGCGACGGCCACCGATACGGCTTTCTCGACAATTGCCGGTCCGTTGTCGACGAGGTGCGCGGGTGCGGGCCCGTGGCGGGGATTCTCGCCGCCCTGGAAAACTCCGACAGGGACGTCAATTTCATCGTCGCCTGCGATATTCCCGAAATCCCCCTCTACCTGGTGCGTCAGATGATCGCCGCCGCCCCCGGCTGGGACTGCGTCGTACCGGTTTCCCCCTCCGGCCGGATCGAACCCCTTTTTGGCGTCTACCGGAAGAACATGATCCCCCCCCTCCGTGCCGCCCTCGCTTCCGGCCAAAGGCGGGTCAGGGATGTCGTCAGCCGGACCAGGACGCATTTCTTCAAGCTTGACCCGGCGACGGTGCTGAAAAACATCAACACTCCGGATGAATATCAGCGCTACATCAGGGAACAACGGCATGATCCCATTTGAAAAAGCTCTCCGCACGGCTCTCGATTCGGCGCAGTTGCTGGACACGGAACCGGTAGCTTTGCAGGATTCCCTGGGAAGGATCCTGGGCGAAGATATATCTTCCGATATAGATATGCCTCCCTTCGACAAATCGGCCATGGATGGCTATGCCTGCCGCAGGAAGGATCTGGAGACCCCCCTGGAGGTCCTGGAAACCATCGCCGCCGGGCAAAAACCGGCACGAACCCTGGGTAAAAATCAGTGCTCCAAGATCATGACCGGGGCCCCCGTGCCCCAGGGGGCCGATTGCGTCATCATGGTCGAGCATACCCGTTTGGACGCTTCGGGGAGGGTTCTGTTCACCGCCGAGGAAACCAACACCAATATCTGCTATCAAGGTGAGGACGTCCGCCGGGACCAGGTGGTGCTGAAACGATTTCTCCGCATCCAGCCCCAGCACATCGCCATTCTGGCCACCGTCGGCAAGGCGCGCTTCCTGGTGAGCCGGCGGCCCCGGGTCGGCATTATCGCCACCGGCGACGAACTGGTGGAGCCGACGCAGACGCCGCCACCCTTTTCCATCCGCAACAGCAACAGCTATCAGCTCTACGGCCAGGTTTTGGCCGCCGGCTCCCTGCCCACCTACTACGGCATCGCCAAAGACAGCGCCGAGGAGATCGACGGCCGCTTGCGGCGGGCGTTGCAGGAGAACGACGTGGTGCTTCTTTCCGGCGGGGTGTCCATGGGCGATTTCGATCTGACCCCCGCCATCATGGCCAGAAACGGCATCGATATGAAATTCGACGCCATCGCCATCAAACCGGGGAAACCGACCCATTTCGGCCTCGCCGAGAGATCCTACTGTTTCGGCCTGCCGGGGAATCCGGTCTCTTCCTTTCTGCAGTTCGAGATTCTGGTCAAGCCCTTTCTCTACAAACTGATGGGGCATGACCTGCGCGCTCTGCGTTCCCAAGCCGTCATGGCAGAGGATCTGGCGATCAAACCTTGCGACCGGGAAACGTGGATTCCTGTAAGGATGACCCCTGGCCACGGCACTGCTCCTCTCAACTACCACGGCTCCGCCCATATCCATGCCCTGGATCATGCCGAAGGTTTCATCGTCGTTCCCGTCGGCTCCCCAGGTTTTGCCCGAGGAACTCCGGTTGATGTTAGATGCCTTTAACCGCCGCATAAACTACCTGCGGATTTCGGTGACCGACAAGTGCAACCTGCGCTGCCGCTACTGCATGCCGGACGGGCAGATCAAGCTTCTCCCCCGTTCCGAAATCCTCTCCTATGAGGAAATCGTCGAGGTTGTCAAGGTCGCCGTGGGCATGGGGATCACCAAGGTCCGACTGACCGGCGGAGAGCCCCTGGTCAAACGCAACA
Source organism: Deltaproteobacteria bacterium (assembly GCA_012729375.1). Taxonomy (GTDB): domain Bacteria; phylum Desulfobacterota; class Desulfuromonadia; order Desulfuromonadales; family JAAYDE01; genus JAAYDE01. The sequence goes on from JAAYDE010000032.1 coordinate 4,866, forward strand.
TCGTTCACCTGGTTGCCGCCATCGCCCGCATCGACGGCATCGTTGATTTCGGCATGAGCACCAACGGCCTTCTGCTGCGCCATTTCGCCCGCGGCCTGGCCGAGGCCGGTCTGCACCGGGTCAACGTCAGCCTCGACTCCCTTTCCCCCGAACGCTACGCCTACATAACCCGCGGAGGCGATGTTGGCAAGGTCCTGGACGGCATCGATGCCGCTCTGGAAGCCGGTTTGGCTCCGGTCAAGATCAATTGCGTGATCACCGAGTCGCCGCAGGAACAGGATGCCCGCGAGGTGGCCCGCTACGCCGCCGACAGAGGGCTCCAGGTCCGCTTTATCCGTCAGATGGTCACGGCGGAGGGACAGTTCTGGCCGGTCATCGGCGGTCACGGCGGAAAATGCGCTTCCTGCAATCGCTTGCGTCTGTCGAGCAACGGCATGATCCGTCCCTGCCTGTTCAGCGATCTGGCCTTCAGCGTCCGTGAACTGGGCCCGCGTCGGGCCATCGAGTGGGCCCTGCGCAGCAAGCCGGAATCGGGGGCGGTCAGCCACAACAAATTCTACGAAGTCGGAGGATGAAACCATGAGCCGCCTCACCCATATCGACGACCAGGGCAAGGCCGTCATGGTCGATGTCTCCGCTAAAAACCAGCAACTGCGAACGGCAACCGCCGTCGGCAGGATTCTCCTTGCCGCCGAAACCCGGCGGTTGATTGAAGATAACAGGATGAAAAAGGGAGATGTCCTGACGACCGCCGAGATCGCCGGCATCCAGGGAGGCAAGAAAACCTCCGAACTGATCCCCCTCTGCCATCCCCTGGCGATCACCAAAATCGCCGTCCGGGCGGAACTGGTCAGCGACGGGGTGCGGGTCACCGCCGAAGCCCGCTGTGTCGGCCAGACGGGGATCGAGATGGAAGCTTTGACCGCGGCCGGCGTGGCCCTGCTGACCGTTTACGATATGTGCAAGGCGGTTGACAAAAAAATGGTCATCACCGACATTTTCCTTGTCGAAAAAACCAAGGAGGATCTCGCCGGCCCTGACGAAAAGCGAGCCGAATGATGCCTGCCCAAGCCCTTTATCCGGAAAGTGAAGAGAATGCCTAACCTGCCCGCTGAACAAATCGGAACCGTCGTCTCCGTCAACATCTCCACCGCTAAAGGAACCGTCAAAAACCCCGTCCCCAAAATCGTCCTTGACGCCTCCGGTATCCGCGGTGACGCCCACGCCGGGGCCTGGCACCGCCAGGTCAGCCTGTTGGGGCAGGAGAGCGTCGAGGAGTTCAATCGCCTCTCCCCAACCGGCAGGAAGATCGCCAGCGGCGAGTTCGCCGAAAACATCCTCACCCGCGGCCTGGACCTGAGGCAATTCGCCCCGCTGGATCGGCTGACCATCGGCCCGGTGGAACTGGAGGTCACCCAGATCGGCAAGAAGTGCCACGGCGACGGTTGCGCCATCTACCGCGAGGTGGGCAGTTGCGTCATGCCCCACGAAGGGATTTTCACACGAGTCATCCGTGGCGGGGAGATCAAACCGGGAGATGCCATCCGTTTTGTCCCCCGCCCGCTGAAGATCGAGGTGATTACCCTTAGCGACCGGGCCAGCCGAGGCGAGTATGAAGACAAAAGCGGTCCCGCCCTGGTGGAGTTTCTGAACTCATTCTTCCATGGGAAAAGGTGGCATTTGGAAATCGGGTCGGCCATCATCGCCGACGATGAAGAAATTCTTGAAGAGGCCCTCAACGGAGCGGCCGCATCGGGGACAGCCTTTGTCTTCACCACCGGCGGCACCGGGATCGGTCCGCGGGATATCACTCCCGATGTGGTAGCCCGGATGGCCGACAAGCTGATTCCCGGCGTCATGGAGCACATCCGCGTCAAATACGGCAACGAAAAACCCAATGCCCTGCTGAGCCGCTCGGTGGCGGCGGTCATAGGGCAGACCATCGTCTTCACCCTGCCGGGAAGCGCCAGAGCGGTGGCCGAGTATATGGGTGAGCTGAACGGCTTCCTGGAGCACATGATTCTTATGGTCCATCAAATTGACGCTCATGGGTAACGGCAATGAAACACCCCTTGCTTGTTATTTTTTTTAAAACTCTTTATCCTGTCGTTTTTAAATGATCGCTAAAATATTCTTTGCAAAAGGATTCATTTTTGCTATAAGTACGAGCCATTTGGATGCGAATTAAAGTATTTTTGGATGGAAAACCATTTTCGTCGACAACCATCCATCGAAAATGGTTTCTCTGCCGCAGAAAAACTTTGCCCCCCAAGACAACAGGTTGCCCCCAGGGGTCGCTTCTTTTTTAAGTCGCAAATCAATTCAAGAGGAGGATGGATGAGATGAGTCAGGAAAACTTGATGTCGAAAAGATGGGTGCTCGCCGGTGCGGGTGTCGCGCTGCAGTTGATCCTAGGCACCGTTTATGCCTGGTCGGTTTTCAAAAAGCCGTTGATGGGTGCCCATGGCTGGAGCGAAACCGCCACCCAGGCCACCTTCATGATCATTATTTTTGTTCTCGGTATCTCCGCAGCTTTCGGCGGCGCCCTGGTGGACAAAAAGGGCCCCAAGTTCGTCGCCCTCATCGGCGCGCTCTGTTACGGCATCGGTACCCTGTGCGCCGGCCTGGCGGACATGACCGGCAGCCTCTTCCTCCTTTATGTCGGCTACGGTGTTATCGGCGGCCTCGGTAACGGCTTCGGTTATGTCGTGCCTATCGCCACCCTGATCCGCTGGTTCCCCGACAAGCGCGGTCTGGTAACCGGTCTGGCCGTCATGGGCTTCGGCGCCGGCGCCTTCTTCGTCGGCAAGATCGCTCCCGACTTTATCGTCAGTTGGGGCGTCGCCAATACCTTCTTCGCCTTCGGCGCCGTTTATCTGGTTGTCGGGCTGCTTGCCGCCGCCATGTTCAAGAACCCTCCCAAGGGATGGCTCCCCGACGGTTATGTCCAGTCCAAGAAGACCGTCTCCGCCGAAGATTCCTTCAATTTCGAAGAAGCCCGCCGCACTCCCCAGTGGTACATGCTCTGGTCGATGCTGTTCCTTAACGTTTCCGCCGGTCTCGGTCTGCTTTCCCAGCTCTCCCCCATGGCCCAGGACATTCTAAGGCAGTCGATCAGTGATCCCGCCAAACTGGCTGTCGAAGGCGGTTTCATCCTGGCCATCGCTTCCATCTTCAACGGCTTGGGCCGTCTGTTCTGGGCCGCTATGTCCGATAAGATCGGCCGCAAAGGGGTTTTCCTGACCATGTTTGCCAGCCAGGCGGTCCTTTATGTTCTTCTGCCGAAATTCAACTCGGCGACCATGTTCACCGTCGCCGCCTGCTACCTGATGGCCTGTTACGGAGGCGGCTTTGCCGTCATGCCGTCCTTCGCCGCCGACTCCTTCGGCCCCACCTATATCGGTAAAATCTACGGCGCGGTTCTGACCGCCTGGGGTTTCGCCGGTGTCGCCGGTCCCCTGGTCTTCGCCCAGATCAAGGGCGCTCCCGCTCTCTATGTGGCCGCTGCACTTCTCGTCGCCGGCTTCGTCATCACCTTGGCCTACAAGCGTCCGGAAAAAACCGCCGCACCTGCGGCGCCGCCTGCCGCCTAAAGCCGGCAAGACATCCGGGTTGCTTTGCAACACTTTTTCTTGGGGCCTTTTCGAAGGCCCCTTTTTTTCTGCCTCATCCCCTGTCATAATTGCCACTTCAACAATAGAAATGGAGGCAATGAGATGATCGAAAAGAATGTGCGCACCGATTTCAGCGCAAAGATTTCCGA
>JAAYDE010000033.1 GCA_012729375.1 Deltaproteobacteria bacterium
ATGATTCTGTCCCTGGGCCGGGTGCTGATCGATCGGGCTATCGTCGGCATTCTCGGTTCGGACTCGGTCCAGGTCTCGCTGGACGGCAAGGCGGAACTGTTGGAGCTTTTAGCCGAACAAAAAGGGTTGATCCTGATGGGCGCGCATGTCGGCTGTTGGCAGACGGCGATGTCGGCCCTTAACTTCCTCCAGGTTCCCGTTAGCCTGCTCATGCAGCGGGAGGCGGGGGATGTCGACCGCCATTTCTTCGAGCATGCCGGGATTCCCTTCCCGTTCCGGATCATCGACCCGTCTGGCTATCTAGGCGGCACCCTGGAGATGCTCGGGGTGCTGAAACGGGGCGAGGTGTTGTCGGTGATGGGGGACCGGCTGCGGGGGAGCGAGCGCAACGCCACGGCAGTCGGTTTCCTCGGCGGCACGGTGCGGCTTCCCTTTGGCGCCTACAAGCTGGCCGCCGCGACCGGCGCCCCGATCGCCGTGCTGCTGTCGGCCAAAACCGGCGCCGACGCCTACCGGATCCGGCTCGCCGGGGTGATCCGGGTGCCGCCGGAGGGCGGCCGGAGGGAGACCGGATTCGCTCCCTTTGCCGGGGAATTCGTGAGCATCCTGGAGGACTACGTCAGGGAGTATCCCTATCAGTTTTTCAACTTTTACGATCTGTGGGAATCTGATTTGTCTTCCGAAAAGGCCTCCGCTTCGAATTATTCAAAGGAGTAACCAGGACCATGTCGATCAAGGAAAAACTCAAAAAAATACTGGTCGAGGAACTCAACCTCGAGGATATGACCCCGGAAGAGATCGTGGATGACGCACCCCTGTTCGGCGACGGCCTGGGGCTCGATTCCCTCGACGCGGTGGAACTGGTGGTGCTGGTCCAGAAGCATTTCGGGGTCGAAATCAAGGATATGGATGAGGGGCGGCCGGCACTGCAGTCGGTCAACTCCCTGGCCGCCTTCATCGAGGCCAAGAGCGCCACATGAATCGGGCCGTCTCCGTCGCCGTGACCGGCGCCGGCTGTCTCTGCGCCGCCGGGCCGGACCTCGATTCCTGCCTGGCGGCCCTGTTTTCTGGAAAACGGGCGCCGGCGCCGCCGCGCCTGTTCGCCACCGGCCATTCGGTTCCCTATCCGGTGTTTGAGGTCGGAGAGAATTTTTTTCCCGCCACCTGCCCGGCCGATCCCGGCCTCCTGCGCACCGCGCGGCTGGCCATCGCCGCAGCCGGGCAGGCCCTGGCCGACGCCGGCTGGGAAGCGGAGGCGCTGACCGGTTTGCGGGTCGGGGTGGCGGTGGGAACCACCGTCGGCTCCGCCATGAACAACGAGGAATTCTACCGGGATTTCCGCTCCGGGAACCGCCCCGGCATGGCGGCGATCCGGCATTTTCTGGCCAGCAATCCGGCCGCGGCCGTGGCCCGCCGCTTCTATCTGAACGGGCCGCTGCAGACCGTGGCCAACGCCTGCTCCTCGGGCAGCGACGCCGTCGCGGTCGGGGCCCAGTGGCTCCGCCAGGGGCTCTGCGATCTGGTCATCGCCGGCGGCGCCGACGAGCTGTGCCGCACCACCTACAACGGCTTCGTGTCGTTGATGATCACTTCGCCCGAGGCGGTTCGGCCCTTTGACCGCGACCGCCGCGGGCTCAATCTCGGCGAGGGGGCCGGGTTTCTGGTGCTGGAGAGCGCCGCGCTGGAGCAGGCCCGTCCGGGGCGGACCCGGGCCCGTCTGGTCGGCTGCGGCGCCGCCTGCGACGCCCACCATCTGACCGCCCCCCATCCACAGGGGATGGGGCTGAAGCGGGCGCTGCGGGAGGCGCTTGCCCCCTTGCGCGATGATTGGAGCGGGATCGCCTTCGTCAACGCCCACGGCACCGGCACCCTGGATAACGACCGGGTGGAAGGGATGGTACTGGGTGAATTGCTGCCGCAGGTGCCGTTCCATTCTACCAAGGGCTTTACCGGCCACACCCTGGGGGCGGCCGGCGGCGTCGAGGCCGCCTTCACCGTGGCCTGCCTCGGGCTCGGCAGAATTCCGGCCAGCGTCGGCTGCGACCATCCCGATCCGCAGCTGCCGGTCGCTCCGGTGCAACAGGTCACGGCGCTTGCCGGGCGCTACGCTCTCTCCCAGTCTCTCGCCTTTGGCGGCAACAACACGGTGCTGCTCTTTGAAAAAGGGGAACGGCCATGAAGCCGGCAGCGATCCAAGGGGTCGGCGTGGTCGGCGCCTTCGGCTGCGGTGTGGCGTCTCTCCATGAGAGCCTGCGGCGCGGCCCCCATCCCCCCGGTCGGCTGATTTTTTCCGCCGAAGGCCGGGGGTCCAGCATGGCGGCTTACCTGGCTGATCCGACGCCCTTGGAACGCTTCGTCTCCAAGCGGGAGACGCGGCGCGTCGACCATTTTTCCAGACTGGCGCTGCTCGGCGCCTGCCTTGCCCTGGAGGACGCCGGCGCACTGGAAGGGCCGCGGGACGACCTGGGGCTGATCATCGCCAGCGGCTACGGCGCCACCCGGACCACCTTCGGCTTTCTCGATTCCGTGATCGCCGCCGGCGACCCCTGCGCCTCGCCGACCCTGTTCTCCAACTCGGTGCACAACGCCGCCGCGGCCCACGTCGCCATCCAGCTGCGCATCACCGGACCGACCCTGACCGTGAGCCAGTTCGGAATGTCCGTGGCCTCGGCCCTGGCGAGGGCTCTGGCCTGGCTTGCCGAGGGGCGGGTCAGCCGGGTACTGTTCGGCGCCGTTGACGAACTCTGCCCCGTGCTCGGCTATTGCCACCAGCGTTTTTTCGGAGATCCGTCGGGACCGATCGCGCCCTTCGCGCTGCACCGTCACAGCGCCGTGCCCGGCGAAGGGGCCGCCTTCCTGCTTCTTGATGGGAGCGGCTCTTCCCGCTACGGCTTGATCGCCGGTGCCGATCTTGGGCGGATTCCGGTGAGGGGGCAACTCCCAGGCAACGGATCCTATATCCTCAACGCCGCCGGCCATCCCTCCTGCTCCTCCCATTATTCCCGGCTGTTGCCCACCGGGGCCGGGGTGGCGGCCTTCACCCCCCACTACGGCAGTTTTCCCACCGGTCAGGCTTTGGATCTGGCTGTGGCGGCGCTGGCGCTGCGCGATGGCCAATTGCCGCCCGGCATTTGGGGGGAGGCGCTTCCCAACGGCTGGCAACCGGCGACGCTGGAACAAGGGGCAGTGACCTGCGTCACTTGCGACGGTGACGGATACTTTGGGACCATTCGTCTGGAGAGAGGCTGATATGCTGAGATTACGTCTTTGGACTGCGATGGCGATCTGCTTTTCCTATTGCCTGCCTGCTATATCCCAGGGAGAGGGGACGGTTCCGACCCGCTACGGAATCGGTTTCAACTATGGGATGGTCTACGATCCCGGCAACGAGATCGACTTCGTCCAGGGGTGCGGCTTCGCCCTTTTCGATTACGACGCGGTCTGGCCGCACCGCGCCCCGGAACCGCTGCGCTTCAAGGTGGAAACCGATCTGGGGGTGATCACGGAGCCGCGGACCCGAGCGATTCTGTCGGTCAATGTGCTGGCCCTGTACTACCTCGACTGGTTCCGGACCGCCACGTTGCGCCCCTATGCCGAGGCCGGGATCGGCCTCATCTACACCGATTTCCAGGCCCAGGGACAGGGACTGAGAATCAACTTCAATCCCCAGGCAGGCCTCGGCGCCGATATCGACCTCGGCCGTGGCGGGCTCTGGTTCGCCGCGTTGCGCGCCCATCATGTTTCCAACGCCGGGCTCGACGAGGACAACCGCGGGATCAATTCGGTGGTTTTCAGCATCGGAAAATATTTGCCGTAAAAGTCGATTTTATCTCGGGAAAAAGCCTGCCAGGGATTGATCCGGCACGCCGCTTCGGCTCATGGCTGCGAGTTGGCGGGGTCTTTCCCTTGACTTCGGGTTGGTGGCCCAATGCGGCGCAAACCGTTCTTCTTCCACCGGCGCAGAAGCTGCCGGAAAGGAACCCCGGTTGCGGAACACCCCGTCGGAAACGGCCCTCGGCTGCCCCGGTGGACCAAAAGCAAACTTTTCTCTCAACTCAGGCAGAGGAGAATCGGCGCCAAAAGCTTTCCGTCGATAACGGGCCGCTGTTTTGAAGGGACCAACCGGCAATCAACGACCTCGATTCCCCGTTCTTTGAGTTGTTGGCGGTGCAGCCGCCCACGGTAAGGGGCGAATCTTTCATCGATAAGAATCAGGTTGAGGACTTCGCCGTCGGCGATGCCGCCGGGATCGTCCCGTTTAAGGCAGGCGACGAGTTCCTCAACCTGATCGGCCAGGGTTTTGCCGATCAGTTCCGGATCGTCAAAGGTGCTGGGGATGAAAACCTTGGGGCAGGGATTGGCGCGGATGGCCGCGCCGACGCCGCAGGGCAGCAGATTGGCCAGCAGGCTGCTGTAGAAGCTCCCCATGGGATAGCAGATCAGCTCCGCCTCGGAAATCAGATCGACGATCTTTTTGGCGGCGGGAATCTCCAGTTCCACGACATCCTCCAAGGATGGGGTCAGGAAAATGCGGCGGATGGACTGGGACAGAGGAGGAACCTGCTTTCCGGTAAGTCGGTGCTGGCCGATCAGGATGTCGCCGTTTTCCAGTTCGGCGGCCAGATGGAGAGGATAGTCGGTGACCGGCCGGACCGTCCCCCGGACATGGACCAGGTTGGAAAAAAGGTAGATGACGGGATCGAGTTGATGGCGCTGATTCAGATAGCCGCTGGCGAGGATGAGATTGCCGACGCTGGCGCCGCGCAGGTCGAATCCCCGCGGCATTTGTTCCAGGAAGAAGCCGAGAAAGTTGCGGATGATGGTGCGCATCGGTTCGGAAACGGCGCTCATCAGCGGATGCTCACCCCGTCCCAGGGCGTCGATCTCATCGCGAAGCACATCCGGCGGCGCCGTTTTGTCGAGGCGGTGACTGAACAGTCTGAGTACCGCCGGATTGCCGCTCCAGCTGCGGTCGGCCAGGGCCAGCAGGCGTTGACGGAGATCGCCGACGGCGGGCATGTCGAAGGCTTCCCGCAATACGGCGGAACTGCCTCCCGAGTCCATGGCGGTTACGATATGGATGGAATTGTAGGTGTACTGGGTCAGTTCCCGGCAGGTTTCCACCAGGGAGGTGCCGCCGCTGAAAAAGAGGATTCTGGGCCCGAACTGGGGACTGTGGCGGAAAAGTTCGAGACGCCGCGGTTCGCCAAGATCGATTTTGCGCACCAGGGATAGTTTCATGGCTGTCCCACCGTCGGAATGGAGTCAGCAAATACGTGGCAACTGTTCACCGGAAAGCATGTCGATAATCCGTTTGCCGCCGATAGCGGTGCGCAGATAGACCTTGCCTCCGGCAACGGCGCCGGATGTCACCTCGCCGATCATCGCCGCCTCCCGCCCCAGGGGGTGGCCGCGGAGAAGATCGAGTACGCCGGAAGCCGCTTTGCCCTCCACAAAGACCAGCACCTTCCCTTCGTTGGCGACATACAGGGGGTCGAGCCCGAGGATGGCGCAAGCGCCCTCCACCGAGGGCCTCACCGGGATGGCATTTTCCTCAAGCAAGATGTCGACGGCCGACTGGCGGGCGATTTCCTTAAGGGTGGTCGCCACCCCGCCGCGGGTGGGATCACGGAGGACATGGACGGCTTCGCCCCACTCCCGGAGAAGGTCGGCGACCAGGCCATTGAGAGGGGCGCTGTCGGTGTGGATGTCGTTGCCCAACTCCAGGCCTTCACGGCCGGCCAGGATGGCGATGCCGTGATCGCCGACGGGTCCGTTGATGAGGATTCTGTCGCCGACGCGGGCACCGTCCCCGGCGACGCTATGGGGGTGGTCGAAGACACCGATGCCGGAGGTGTTGATGAAGATCTTGTCGGCGCCGCCGCGAGTGACCACTTTGGTGTCCCCGGTGACGATGGCGATCCCCGCTCTGTCGGCGGCCTTTCTCATGGAGCGGACGATAGTTTCCAGATCCCGCAGCGGTAAACCTTCCTCCAGGATCAGACCGACACTGAGGGCCACGGGACGGGCGCCGGCCATGGCCAGGTCGTTGACCGTGCCGTTGACGGCCAGATCGCCGATATTGCCGCCGGCAAAGAAGATCGGATCGACCACATAGGAGTCGGTGGTGAAGGCCAGGCGCTCCCCTCTGAAGGGCAACACCGCGGAATCGTTTTGATTCTTCAGCGAAATCCCGGAAAGGTGGGGAATGATGATCTCGTCCAGAAGCTGATGGCTGAGTTTGCCGCCACTGCCGTGTCCCAAAAGAACCACATCGCTTTTCACCAGAATGCTCCTTGCTGCAATTCAGGCGCCGTAACGGTAGGCGGCGGCGCAGGCCCCTTCGTTGGAGACCATGCAGGCTCCCACCGGCTCTTCGGGTGTGCAGAGGGTGCCGAAGAGAGGGCAATCCCTGGGGGCGATCTTTCCCTTGAGAACCTCCCCGCAACAGCAACCGGAGGGCTCCCGGGCCGGTTCGGCGGCGATGGTCAGGCGTTTTTCGATATCGAAGGCGGCGAACTCCTCGCGGATGCGCAGGCCGCTGCCGGGGATCGTCCCCAAGCCGCGCCAGCGGGCGTCACAGGGTTCGAAAACACGATGGAGTATTTCCATCGCCTTGGGGTTGCCTTCTCGGCGAACGAAACGGCTGTACTGGTTTTCCACCTCGGCGCGCCCGTCGAGGATCTGGTGAACGAGCAGGGCCACTCCCTGGAGGATATCCAGGGGCTCGAAGCCGGTGACGACGCAAGGGATGGCATGCTCCGTGGCCAGGGAGGCATAGGCCCGGGTGCCGATGACGGCGCTGACGTGAGCCGGGCAGAGGTAGCCATCGATAGGGATTTCCGGATCCTCGCCGAGCAGGGCCATCGCCTCGGGAATGGTCTTGTGGGCACAGAGAACGAAATAGTTCTCCAGCCACGACTTTTCCGCCTGCAGAATGGACGCCGCCACCGTAGGCGCGGTGGTCTCGAAGCCGACCCCGAGGAAAACGACGCGGCGGGAAGGATTGCGGGCGGCCAGGGCGACGGCGTCGGCGGGGGAGTAGACGATACGCAGGTCGATCCCCTGGGCTTTTTCCTTCAGCAGGCTGGTGGTCGATCCGGGGACGCGCACCATGTCGCCGAAGGTGGCGATGATGACATCGGGCAGACGGGAAAGGGCCACCGCCTTATCGACAAAATCGACGGGGGTGACGCAGACGGGACATCCGGGACCGGAGATGAGGCGGATCTTTGTTGGCAAAAGAGAGCGTATTCCATGGCGGTGGATGGCCATGGTGTGGGTCCCGCAGACCTCCATCAGGGTCTTGACGCCGTCGAGTCGGGCGGCGGCCGCGGCAAGGATTTCCAGAAAGCGGGCGGCGACCTGTGGATCGCGAAATTCTTTAGAGTATTTCAAAGGGGGTTTCCGGGGCCTGCGACATCTCGCGGAACAGGCTCAAGGTTTCCTCGGCCTCTTTTTCGATAAGTTTTTCAATGGCGTAACCGGCGTGAACGAGAACATAATCCCCAATGCGGGGATCTTCGATCAGGGTGACGCTGGCGCGGCGCCGGACATCATCGATTTCGCAGAGGGCGGAATCAGCTTCCAGCGAGATGATTTTCATGGGTACGGCCAGACACACGGCAGACTCCTGGCGGACAAATGTTCAAAAAGGGCCAGGCAGCCTTGCCGATGCCGTAACGGAGATTGCAGGCATCTTGACTGTAACCGGCCTTGTGTTAAAAGACCACTTTCGGGCAACCTCGGTCTGGCAGACTGTTTAAAAACAGTGCCGTTAAGCCTTAAACGGCGTCGCCCGGATTTCACAAAGGCTCATAATTCGTTGTGGACGTCCGCGCTTTTGAAAAGCCGCGGGCCTTGCCTGAGACAGAAAATTCTGGTTTTTCAACGGCATCCTGCGGGACCCGAAAATCGCCGGGCTTGAGTTTCGCAGCGGATTTGCCCAAGTACATTCCGGCACTCCTGTGGTTTGATGATAGTGTAAATGAAAAAGAAAAATCAAGAAGGAGAGAGAGGCGCGTACCAACAGGCCGATGTGGAATTGTCGGTCATCATTCCAGTATTGAATGAAGAAAAGACACTTAAACTCCTGTTTGAAAACATTTTTCGACAGCAAAAAGTTGATTTCGAGGTCATTTTCTGTGACGGCGGATCGACTGACGGCACTCTGAGTGTGATCACCGCCTATGGCGTCCAGGCGCCTTTCCCTGTTCGCGTCGTCCGCGGAGCCGCCGGCCGCGGACGACAGATGAATGCCGGCGTCGGGCCGAGCCGGGGACAAATTCTCCTTTTCCTCCATGCCGATTCTTCCTTCAAGGATCCTCGGGCGCTGCGGCTCGGCCTCGATGCTCTCAGGGTTGCCTGGGAAAAGACCGGTCATTCCCGTGTGGCGGGGCGTTTCAAGCTGTGTTTCGATGTTTGCCGGGGATCATCCCCGGCGGCCTATTCTTTTTATGAAACCAAGGCGCGCCTCAACCGCTCAGGATGCATTCACGGTGATCAGGGTTTTCTCATGGGCCGGTCCTTTTTCGCGGAATTGGGGGGCTTTCGGGAGGACTTGCCGATTCTGGAGGATGAAAAACTGGCCGAAGCGGTTTTCGGCCAGGGCCGCTGGATGTTGCTTCCGGCGGAAATCACCACCTCCGCCCGCCGCTTTGCCGAAGAAGGGTTTTTCGAGCGGCAGGTACTCAACGCGTTGATCCTGAACTGTCATGCCATCGGCTGGTATGCCTTTTTTGAAGAAGCCCGCACCCTTTACCGTCAACAGCAGGACTGCGGCCCCTTGAAACTTACCCCTTTTTTCGACAGGATAGCGGAACTGCTGGGCAGGGAATCGTGGCCGCGGCGTTTTCGCCTGTGGCGCAAAAGCGGCGCCTTCGTCAATGGCCACGCCTGGCAGGCGGCTTTGTTTTGCGACTGTCGTCGGCGACACCGTTTACAGCCGCAAAACAGAATGCCCTGTTTGCGGTTTTATGATGAAAGAATCCGTTTTTTGGTGGAAAACCCCTTTGGCAGATGGGTGGCTACCTTTTTGGTCTGGGGATGGTTCCACTGTTTCCGCGGCTTTCTCCACGGGAAAGCATTGTTGCGAAAAGTCATAAAGGGATATAGTTGAAGAAACTGTACATATCGAGCAAAGGAGGCATCTTATGAAGAGGTCGAAACTTAGGATCGGTGTCCCTCTCGCCTTGCTGGCGTTGCTCCTAATGATTTCAGGATGCGTCGCCTACCGGAGCAGGGAGGTTTCCTTCCGGCATCCCTCAGCTTACGCCAACATGCAGTTTGTTTCCGGTGCCCAGGTGGCGGCGGAGTCCCATGCCGATCCGCAACAGGCCAAAGAGGTTTTCGGCTTCGACATCCGCTCCACCGGCATATTGCCGATTCAGGTGATCATCGATAACGCCGGGGAACAGGAACTGCAGATCGTGCCTTCCCAGACGTTTCTCATCGACGGCACCGGTGAAATGTGGAATCTGCTCAGCGGTTCCGCCGCCTATGGGCGGCTGGAAAAGAGCACCGAGTATGCCCGGATCATCGAGGGCGGCGGCAAAGGAGCCATCTTTGGCGCCGCCGGCGGTGCTTTGCTGGGCGCCGCCATCGGCGTGCTGACCGGGGAGAATGTCGGCACCGCCCTGGCCAAGGGGGCTGCCCTCGGCGGTGCCGGCGGTGCAACCATCGGCGGCATCCAGGGGGGCGTCTCCGACGATGTGGGACGGCAGATCTCCCGTGATCTGGCCAATAAGGAACTGCAGAACAAGGTGGTCGCGCCTGGGTCTATCGCCAATGGTTTTCTTTTCTTTCCCGGTGAAGCTCCTTCGGCCAAAACCCTGCGCCTGCAGTTGCAAGAGGTTCGAACCGGAGTGACCCATACCCTCTTTTTTCCTCTGCCCTGAATCGTTGCGGGCGAAGGCGACAACTATTTTTCATCAGATGGGCCTTTTCCCCCCATATAGAGGTCAATCCGCGCTCTTCCCCGGGCGCCGTACCTTCATATAAGTCCCTGGAAGAACCGGATTTCCTCGGCCTTGCGAAAAATTTCCCGGTTCCGTTTGATAAACAGGGCTCGTTCCATTCAGGATTGGCCGATGGAAACGGATCGGCCCTGGCAGAGGAGGAGTGGAACAACCAAACCGGAGGATAGCTGAGATCTCTATTTTTAAACAGGAAGGCTGGGGCCGGGATATTTAATCAATCCCAGATATTTTATTTGATCAATTTTAAATGATATTGTATATAGATCGACATTGTTTAAATATATCAACGTTGCTTTATGATAAAAAAGATTTTAAAAATCCTGGCGGATGACACCCGTCTGCGTCTTCTCGGCGTGCTTCAGGGAGGTGAGTTCACGGTTCGTGAATTGACCTCCATTTTGTCTCTGCGGCAACCTCTGGTTTCCCACCACCTGAAAATCCTTCTCGACGCCGGGCTGGTGTCCGTCAAACGTCAGGGAACCTGGGGCTATTACCGGCTGGCAAAACAGTCGGCCCTTTTTGATCGGCTCTGGTCGGCCATCGAGGGGGATGTCGGTTTGTTGCCGGAAGTGACCCGCGACGCCGCGGCTGTCCTTGACTGTCTTGAAGCACGTAAAAAAGCCAGCCGGGATTTTTTCGATCGCCATGCCCGCAACTGGGACAACAGTGTACACAAAGTCCTGCCCCTTCCCGATTACCGGAATCGACTGCTGACCTTTTTGCCCAACGTTTCCGCGGCCCTTGAAGTCGGTTGCGGAACCGGCTCCCTGTTGCCTTCTTTAGCCGGCAGGGCACCGCTTGTTGTCGGAGTCGATCAATCCCTGGAGATGATCGAAGAGGCGCGGAAAAAAATCCACCGGGAAGGTCTGCATGGCGTCGACCTGCGGGTCGGCGATATGGCCCATCTGCCGGTGGCGGGCCGGCAGGTCGATCTGGTGCTGTTCAATATGGTTCTCCATCACGCCCCTCATCCCGCGTCGGTCCTTCGGGAGGCCGCTCGCGTGCTGAAACCTTCGGGTTGTCTGGTGATAGCCGATCTGCTCCCCCATGAAAAGGAATGGGTCCGGGACAGGCTGGCCGATCAGTGGCTCGGCTTTACCGTCGAGGAAATGGGGGGCTTTTTGGGACAAAATGGCTTTATACCCGAATCCTGGGAGGAAATCCCGGGCAACAACGGTCAGCTTGGTCTTTTTATCCTGCGCGCCCGCAAGGGCGAAAACAGGAATCAATCGGAAGCGATGTCGCTTTTCAGGGAGGAATAGAATGACGGTGGAAAAGGGGAACAGTTACGTTGTCAAAGATATGAAACTTGCCGAGTGGGGGCGCAAGGAAATCCGCATGGCGGAAAACGAGATGCCCGGTCTGATGGCCACTCGCGCTGAATTCGGTCCCGCCAAGCCCCTCAAAGGGGCCTGCATCACCGGATCTCTGCACATGACCATCCAGACCGCGGTGCTGATCGAAACCCTGGTGGAATTGGGAGCCGAGGTGCGTTGGGCGAGCTGCAACATCTTTTCGACCCAGGACCACGCCGCCGCGGCCATCGCCGAACGGGGCATCCCGGTCTTCGCCTACAAAGGGGAATCCCTCGAGGAGTATTGGCAGTTCACCAAGCTGGCCCTTTCCCACCCGCGGGGACCCAACCTGATCGTCGATGACGGCGGCGATGCGACCCTGCTGGTACATCGCGGCGCCGAACGGGAGCGGCAGTTTGCAAGCAGTGGCGTCAAGCCGCCAGTCTGCACCGACAATGCCGAGATCGAGATCATCGACCGGCTGCTCAACGCCACCCTCGACGAAGATTCCCAGTACTGGCGGAAAATGGCCGCGGGACTGGTCGGAGTGAGCGAGGAGACCACCACCGGCGTGCACCGCCTCTACCATATGGCCAAGAATGGCACGCTGCTGTTTCCTGCTTTCAACGTCAACGACTCAGTCACCAAGAGCAAGTTCGACAATCTTTACGGCTGTCGGGAATCCCTCATTGACGGCATCAAACGGGCCACCGACATCATGACCGCCGGCAAAAAGTGCGTCGTTTTGGGGTACGGGGATGTGGGCAAGGGGTGTGTTCAGGCCTTCCGCGGCATGGGGGCGATGGTTTATGTCACCGAAATCGATCCGATCTGCGCTCTGCAGGCTTCCATGGAGGGGGTTCCCGTGGTGCGCATGGACGATGCCTGTGAATGGGGGGACATCTTCGTCACCGCCACCGGCAATGTCGATGTCATCACCAGGGAGCACATGAACCGCATGAAAAACGAGGCCATCGTTTGTAATATAGGCCACTTCGATTCGGAGATCCAGGTCGATTCCCTGTTCAAGGATCCCACCCTCAAAGTTCATGAGATAAAGCCCCAGGTGGATCAGATCGAATGGCCCGACGGCAAGCGGATCACCCTTCTGGCCAAAGGGAGGCTGGTCAACCTCGGCTGCGCCACCGGGCATCCTTCCTTCGTCATGTCGGCATCCTTCACCAACCAGGTACTGGCCCAGATGGAGCTGTGGCAGAAAAGAGGAATTTATCAGAAACAGGTTTATGTCCTGCCCAAACTGCTCGATGAGAAGGTCGCGTCCCTGCATCTGGCCAAACTGGGCGCGCAACTGACCCGAATGAACCAAAAGCAGGCCGACTATATCGGCTTTCCCGTGGAGGGGCCGTACAAGCCGGACCATTACCGCTATTGAAAAGCGCCGGGGTGGTCCTCCGCCGACTTCCCCGGTTTCTTCATTAGGGTTCCCATGCGTATCCTGGTTGTTGAAGATCAGATCGAGATTGTCCGCAATATTGCTGAATATCTCGAGATCAAAGGGTACCTCGTCGATTGTGCCTATGACGGCCTGGGAGGGTTGCATCTGGCCGTGACCGGCAATTATGACCTCATTGTCCTGGATCTGGTTCTGCCGGGAATGGACGGGATCACTCTCAGCGGCCGTCTGCGGCAGGAATCCCGGATTTACACTCCGATCATCATGCTTACGGCGCGGGATGGCGTGGATGACAAGCTCGCCGGTTTCAAAGCCGGAGCCGACGATTATCTCGTCAAACCCTTTTCCCTTCAGGAACTGCAGGCCCGAATCGAAGCCGTCCTGCGCCGCAGCAAAGCGGAATTTGGTTGTCTGCTGGAGGTCGGAGATCTTCGGTTCGATTTGGACAACCTGATCGTCCGCCGCCGGGGAAACAGTTTAAAAATCAATCCCATCGGCCTCAAGTTGCTGGAAAAACTGATGAGGGCCAGTCCCAACGTAGTGCGCAAGGAGACCCTGGAGGAACTGTTGTGGGGGGAGATCCCGCCCGACAGTGACAGCCTGCGCAGCCACATCCATCTTTTGCGCCAGACCATCGACAAACCTTTCGAAAAACCTCTGCTTCACACCGTTCATGGCATCGGTTACTGTCTTCGGGAAAACAAAGATGGAATATAGATCTTCCATCTCCCGGCGGATCGTCATCTCTTTCGTGGTTTTGACGGCCATTGTCAGTGGTTTGTTCGGCATCGGAGTCATCGGTTCCATAGAGTTTCTCGAAGAACATCTTTTTTCCGCGGAACTGAAACACCAACTGATGCGATCCATCGCCGACCGTGAGCAGGACAAGCCCCTGCACCTGGTGGAGGGGACGGAATTTTTCGTCGGGGAGAAAAATCTTCCGCGGGACCTGGAGGGGTTGGCGATTCGCGAGGGTTTCAATGAGTTCGAACTCAAAGAACGCTCCTGCTATGTTTTTCTGCACCGTGAACAGGGGATCCCCTATTATCTGGTCAAGGATCAGACCTCCTTTGAACAGCGGGAGCAAATCCTCAGGATCGTCGTATTATGTTGTTTTTCCTTGAGCATCCTTGGCGCCTTGTTACTGGGCCGAATGACGGTAAAAAAAATCATCGCTCCAATCCGCCGGCTGACCCTTCAGGTCCAGGACCGGGAAATGATACTGCCTGATACCCCGCCCCTTTCTTCCGATTATGCCGATGACGAGATCGGCCTTCTGGCCCGCACCTTCGACAAAACCCTGGGCATGTTGCAGGAGGCCCTGCAGCGCGAGTCCTTTTTCACCAGCGACATCAGCCATGAGTTGCGGAATCCGTTGATGATGATTCAAAGCTCCTGCGAAATCCTCATCGAAAAGAACCGCCTGGATGACTATACCCGCTGCCGCATCGAGGTCATCCGCAAAGCGGCCGCCGATATTCAGGAACTGGTCACCGCCTTTCTGACGCTTGCCCGCCATAAGCGGACCGAACTGGCCTCCGCCACCCTTGAGGAGATTGTCCAGGCGGGTCTGGAGGAGTGGCAAAAAGAGGCGCTTGCCAAAGGGATTTCCTTTGTCGTGGAAGCTGACCCCGAAAGCAGCCTGTTGGAAAACCGGCTTTATCCATCGGCTTTGCTGCATACCGTTCTCAACAACCTGGTGTGGAACGCTATTCATTACAGCGACGGCGGCCGCATTGCCCTTTGTCTGAAAGGGTCTGGATTTGAACTGAGCGACACCGGTCAGGGCATTGCCGAAAGCGACAAGACATCGATTTTCAAACCCTTTTACCGCGGATCCCGCAGATACAGCCAGGGGATCGGTCTGGGACTCTCTCTGGTCAAGCGGATCTGTGACCGGGAAGGCTGGGTCATCGAAGTAAGCGACAATCATCCTGTCGGCACTCGCTTCGAGGTTTTCCTCCGCTAAAACTTCTTTCACGTTTTTTTCACATTTTTTCTACATTTCTCTCACACTCCTTTCTTTAAAATTCCGACTGTTGTTTCCACCTGTGGTGACCTGCATTCCGCCCGACTCTCATCTCATTTTCAGGGGAGTGGATTTCTGTTTCCTGGCAGGTTGCTGGACCGCTTTTTTTCCGGGAGACAGACATGGATGCGGGTCACCGTAGCGTAAATCTGGAATTTTCACAGAAATACGACAGCGAGCATTGCAAATCCTATCTTCAGAAACACCGGACCGGTTTTTTCAGGAAGCTTTCCCATTGGCGGGAAGAACAGATGGCTCGCAAAGCCCTCTACTTGGCCGGCCAACCCAATTCCGTTCTGGACCTGCCCTGCGGAGCCGGACGGTTCTGGCCCTTGCTTGAGGAAAAATCCAACCGCATCATAGTGGCCGCCGATAATTCCACCGACATGCTGAACGTCGCCTGGAGCGCCAACGGCTCCGTGGATCACCCCCGCATTCAATTGCTGCACACCTCCGCCTTTGATATCGCTCTCCCCGGACGTTCCGTTGATTGCATTTTCTGCATCCGGCTTCTGCATCACATCGGCACACCTCAGGACCGGGCTTTATTGCTGCGGGAATTTCACCGGGTAAGCCGGGATACGCTGATCATCTCCCTGTGGGTGGACGGGAACTACAAGGCCTGGCGGCGTCGCCAACTGGAGCGCCGGCGTAGCGCCCATGCCGATGGCAACCCCCAGAACCGGTTCGTGATTCCCCGCCGGCAGATCGAAGAGGAATTTCATGGTGCCGGATTTGAAATCCTCGGCAAGATTGATTTCCTCCCCTTTTATCAAATGTGGAGGACCTATGTTTTGCGAAAATATTGAAATCCCTTCTTCGTTGGGTAATGACCGTTTATTTGACAGGTTTTGGAATGTCAACGAAAACTGGGTGGAGGAGCCTAACCAGCGTCGTCGGGGTCGCAGCGGGGTCATTTCCGCCACCTTCAACCAGGAAGCGGTTTTCATAAAAAAGCAAGTCAACCACCTGCACCGGTGTCTCCGCTTTCCCCTGGGCAGGCCCACTGCTCTTCGTGAGGCGGAAGCTCTGGCGGCGATGAGGAAAATCGGGGTCATGGTTCCCGATACGATCTACTGCGCCACCCGGCGGGTATCCGGAAAACAGCAGACGGTGTTGGTGACCAGGGGGTTGCCGGGGTTCGTCGATCTTGATTTTTTTCTTGCCCGGGAATCGGCGATGAGTGCTTCTGAACATCTGGAATTCATGGTAAGCCTTGCCTCCACTCTGGTCAGAATGCATCGGCATCGCTGGCAGCACAGTTCCCTGTACGGCAAACATATTCTGGTGCGGCGCGGGGATGGTCGGTTTGAGGTTGTCCTGATCGACCTGGAAAAGATGCGGCGGCGAATCACCGTGGGACAGGCCAGCCGCCATGACCTGGATCAGCTTTCCCGCCATCAGAAGGGATGGGATTGCGGGAAATGGCAAGAGTTCCTTAAGGTCTACCGAAACATTCTGCAAAACGGCTTGCCATGAATCCAGCCGCTTTATGTGGTGAGGGAAGGGGCCTGGTTGCTGCGGAAGAAGCGGCCTCAGCCACTTGGAATCTGTCACCATCCCCGTTTTCGGGAGAGGGTTCAGCGCCGGGGTCAAAAAGATCGATCAGCTCTGCGTGGCTTGTCAAAGCTTGGCCGCCTGAATGTGCATCCAGTCGAAATTACTGGTTCGCCCCAGGCTCAGCCAGCCCTCATCCTCCCAAATCCGCCACCAGGACTCATATTCGGGGTGGGCAAAGGCGGCGCGATCACGCCCCCTGGTCAATCCGTTGCGGGCGGGGTCATAGTCCACGGCGATTCCCCAACTGTGCAGGGAATATCGGTGGCCGCCCCGCATGGCCCGCACATTCAGGCAGCCTCCCCACAGATCGAGGCGCAGCCGGGCAATTTCCTCCGGGCCGTAATGGGCCAGAACGCGGTTGAGAATCCGCTGCAGACTGTCGTGGACTTTTTTGGGCATGAAAAACCGTGGATTACGGTTTTTTTGTTCCAGGCCAGACGGTGCGGGTAGGGGAGCCGAATCCGCGCCTGATGGCGACCGGTTTCGCCGTAGAAGCGAAAGAGGTTTTCCTGAGGCGTCTGCCTGGGCCAACCGTTGGGGTTCCTCTCGCAGAGATCCTCCGGGCGCCAGAGAATGGGCTCTGCGCCGAAATCGAGTTTTCTCGCCAGACACCCAAAGGCGTAATCGGTGAGGTGCCCCCAGTAACCGTCTACGCTACCGGTGTCAATGCCGTTTTCCAGGGCCAGGAGCTGGATGAAGGCAACCGCCTTCCGCGTCACCGGCCAGGTCGGTGGAATCTTTTCCACCCGGTCGAGAGCGGCTCTGGTCCGGGGTCCGAGTAAACCGTCCTCGTGCCCGGGATCGAGTCCCCGGGCCTGCAGCTGTCTCGGGGCCAGGCGAATCGCCGATCGCTTCATTGTTCCCCCAATTCTTCTGCCTGCTTCTTCCGCGGTTTTTTTGCCCAAACCCGAACCGACTTTCGCGCCGTCAGGCGGCGCGGCTTTTTGGCCAGGCGATAAGCCTTTTCATATTGATGTCAGCGGCCATGGCAGGGTATATTCAAAAATCCCTTTCGGGATAATCCTCCTCTCGTACAGGTGATTGCATGCAATTCGATATTCCCCTCAAGACCACCGACGACTTCATGGCGTCGGTGATTCAGGCCCATCAGGAAAAGATCTATTCCATCTTTTTCACCCTACCCAGCGCTTTCATGAACGATGCCAGGGTTATCTACAACAAGCCGAGCTACGACGAACTGCTGGCCTCTCTGAAAAAAGTGCCGGTAAAGATCAAAAAGTACGTGACCCTGAACGGCCGCTACAATCCGCCCATCAATTACGCCGGCGACAACGTGCGGGAGAACGCGCGGATGATGCTGGATCTCCATGATCAGGGGCTGCTCCAGGGGATCATCTTTCTCGATTTTTTCTACATTCGCCGGCTGATTGCCATCGAGCCACGGATCGGCGAACTGGAACTGGTACCGAGCGTCAACTGCTTCATCGACACCATTGGCAAATTCCATACCATGCGCCGCTATCTGGAGAGCGCCTGTGGCGCTTTCCGCAGCAAAAAAGTCATCATCGACCGTGGCTTGAACCGTGATCTTCCGGCCCTCGAACGCCTTTGCGGGCAACTTAAGGAATTCGATCCGCAACTCAAGATCGAGGTTCTGGTCAACGAAGGGTGCATGCTCTATTGCCCCTTCAAGGTCAATCACGACATCTTCATCTCCATGTCCAACGATCACAACCAGCAGCAGGTCCACCGCAACACCGATTGCGACGATTACAACCTCAACAAGCTCTACGGCTGCCAGAACAGCAACCTGAAGAATCCAGCCACCATCTTCCGCTCCCCCTTCGTCCGTCCGGAGGATATTCACCATCTGGAGGGGAAGGCCGACATCCTCAAGGTTTGCGGCAAGACCCTGCCGCCCAACCGCATGAAGATGATCTTCCAGGCTTACCTGGACCGCCAATACAACGGCAATCTTCTCGATCTTCTCGACGCCATGCAGATCGTTTCCAAGGACGTTTTCATCGACAACGGCAAACTTCCCGAGGATTTCTTCGCGACGGTGGCCAATTGCGGCAAAAACTGCCCCGCCTGCAGGAAATGCGAGGAGGTGTTCGGCCGCCACATCGAATCCTTCGCCCACCTGCCCAAGCCGACCCGCCTGGCATCCCGCGCCAAATCCCAGCAGCCCCTGGGCGGGAGGGTGTGAGTCCCCCTTTTCCTCGAAAAAAGGAAGCCCCGGAGGACGTTTTGTTTTCCGGGGCTTACCCGTCGAATTCTTAGTACTGGTTCCTCAAGTCTTCCCAGAGACCCTTCTTCGCATCATCGCGGCCCGGCGTTAAAATGGGGTTCTTTTGTCCGCTCCCCGGAAATTTTTTTCGCCACCTGTTGAGTCATGGAAAGCCATTGATATGATTTTGGGTCCGGGAGGGCGGATGACGCTCGGCAGGACAACGGAATGGATCAATGAAACCGCTCGGCGCAGGTAATGCGCGGGCGGTTTTCTTCTGAGAGCTTCAGGGGCTTTATTTGGGAATCGCCGTGACAAATCTGAAATTATCAGCTACGTCTCCAACAGGTACCATTAACCGGACAGCAGCGAGATCAGCTATGGATTTCTGTCGATTTATTGCCGATGGCCCGAACGAGTGCTACACTGATTCCGTGTAGCACGAGAAAGGAGGCCCCTATGGCCAATCTGACCATTGCCGTAAACGATGAAGCCCTCAAAAAAGCCCGCCTGAAGGCTTTGGAGCAGGGCACCTCCGTAAATGCTCTGCTGCGGGATTTTCTCGAAAGTTATGCCGGAGTCCATAATGGCCGTCGGCAGGCCGCACAAAAGCTGCTGGATCTCTCGGATCGGCTTGAATGCCGCAGCGGCGCCCAACCGTGGAGCCGCGATGAGCTTCATGAACGCGACCCCTGATGTTGACCTTTTTTGATACCAACCTTCTGGTCTACCTGTTTGATCGGGCGCAGCCGGCCAAGCGGGAACAGGCGCGGCGGCGGTTCATCGCTGAGGTCGAGGCTGGGCGTTTTGTGACCAGCACTCAAGTTCTGCAAGAATTCTATGTTGTTGTGACCCGAAAGCTGGCGGTGGCGTTGCGGCCGGAAGAGGCGGAAGATGCGTTGCGTTCTCTGGCTGAGTTGCATATCGCCCCCGTCGACGTCGCCCTGATATTACAGGCTGCTGTCCGGAGCCGGGACATGAGGGTTTCCTTTTGGGATGCGCTCATCATCGAGACGGCTTTGGCGGTTGGCGCTGACTGCCTGCTGAGCGAGGATCTC
>JAAYDE010000034.1 GCA_012729375.1 Deltaproteobacteria bacterium
AGGGTTGCACATGGGGAGCCAAAATTCAATCCGCTGATTTCTGCGGTTCTTGTTTAACGCAAAACCCCGTGGGGTGATCCCCTCGGGGTTTTGTCGTTTCAGCCGTGTCCACACCGACTTACGCCCACCCGAACATTCTCTCCGATGCTCCGTTTCCCTCACAGCTTTCGAGTTTCAACCAAGGACATTGACGTCCGCGCCCGCAATACTCGGATGTGTCTTCCGGATTCGCCGATTCTCCGTACTTTCATCCCTTGCAGAAGGGGGCTCGACAGGTCGCAGAAAAGGCTTTACTACCCCCCAAAGATGGCAAGACAGGGCAAACGCTTCTTGCCGTCCCGCAACCGCACACCCAATATCCGCGAGGTTTTAGCGCCATGAACGGTCAGCAGGCAGCTTTGGAGGCCCATGTTCAATCGAAAAGCCTTATCTCCTTCCCGAGGAGACTGACAATTTCTTTCGGGGATATCGGTTTGCTGAACAGGAACCCCTGGAATTCGTCGCAGCCGTGCCTGGCCAAGAATTCCAATTGCTCGCCTGTCTCAACTCCTTCGGCCACGGATTTGATCCCGAGGTTGCGGGCGATGGCGATGATGCTCTGGACAATGGCCGCCGCTCTCGGCTCCAAAAGGGCGTCCCTGGTAAAGGAGCAGTCGATTTTGAGGTATTCCACCTGAAATTGCCTCAGACTGTTGAAGTTGGAATAACCGGTGCCGAAATCGTCGAGTTGCAGGCTCAAGCCCAATTCCTTCAGTTGGGCTATCGTCTTCAGGGCGCCGGCCATATCCTGCAGAACCATGCTCTCGGTGATCTCAATGGAAAGCATCCGGGGGTCGGCCCCCGTTCGGGAAAAAACTTCCCGGATCTGCTGGACAAACGCCTCTTGTCTGAACTGGCGAGCGGAAACGTTGACGGAAATCTGCCGGATTTGGACTCCGTTATTTTCCCATTGCCGGGCCTGCCGGCAGGCTTCCTCCAGACACCATCGCCCGATGGGGAGAATCAGGCCGCTTTCCTCGGCGACGGGGATGAAATAGCCCGGGGGCAACAGCCCTTTCTCCGGATGCCGCCAACGCACCAGAGCCTCGACACCGGTGATGCGGCCGTTGCAAATGTCGACCTTCGGCTGGCAGTAAAGCAGAAACTCCCCTTGCCGAAGGGCTTCCCGCAGGCCCGCTTCCACGGCAAGGGCATCCTGAGCCTTGGCCGTCATCTCGGGCGAAAAATAGCAGAAGGCGTTTCCGCCCAATTGTTTGGCTTGGTACATGGCCAGATCGGCTCTTTGAACCAGGGTTTCCGCGTTATGGCCATCCTGGGGGAAAAGACTGATCCCGATACTGGTGTTGATTTCCAGTTTATGGTCGTTGATGGGAAATGGCCGGGCCAAATTTTTCAATATTCTCCGAATCACGAAGCGGATATCATTCAACTCGGCCAGTTCGGCCAGAACGACAACAAACTCATCACCACCGAAACGCGCCACCGTGTCGCATTCGCGAACAGAAACCATCAAGCGCTTCGCCACTTCCCGTAGCAGCAGATCCCCGGCTCTGTGTCCCAGGGTATCGTTGATCCTTTTGAAGCGGTCCAGATCCAAAAGCAGAACAGCAACCATTTTTTGGGAACGGTCCGCGTAAAAAATGTTCTGTTTGATCCGGTCATCGAGAAGAACGCGGTTGGGCAGGCTCGTCAGGGTGTCGTGGGTTGCCTTGTGTTCAAGCTCCTTTTCGTAACGTTTCCGATCGGTGATATCGTTGATGACGCCGACGAAGTGAGTCACCGTCCCATCGACATTGCGAACGGGGGCGATTCTCAGTTCATTCCAGAACAGGTTCCCGTCCTTGCGATAGTTCCGAAGTTCGACGTCCGCCTCCCTCTGTTCCGTCAACGCATTTCGCACCTCGATCAGACCTCCCTGGGGCCTGTCATCACCGGCCAGGAAACGGGGATTTCGGCCCACCACCTCTTTTTTGGAATACCCGGTGATTTTTTCAAAAGCCGGATTGACGTAAGCAATTGGAAGTTTCGGATTTGCAGCTTCGCAGATCATGATCCCGTTGCTGCTGGCCTCGATCGCCTGGTGGCTAATGCTCAAATCCGCCTTGGCGGCCTGGTGCTCCTTGATAACCTCCTCCCATTCGGTGATATCGATGCATATGCCTCCAAGGGAGGTTTCCTGTCCGAAATAAATGGGAAACTTCGAGGTCATGAAAACGCGCTGTTGTCCTCTTATCTGAACGGTTTCCTTTTTTTGACTGAAACCCTTGTTCTGATCTACTACGCCGTATTCAAGGAACTGACCGTCCTCGATGTCAGGGACCATTTCCTGAATGGTTTTTCCGAGCCATTCCTCGGGAGGGACACCGAAGCCTTTTTCATACATCCGGTTAACGAAAAGAAACCGGTGCCGGTTGTCCTTGATGAAGGCATAGGCCGGAAGGTTCTCCATGAAAGCCACAAAACGCGCCTCACTTTTTTCTATGCGCTCCTGGGCTGCATGGGTGGTGTTGAAGGAACGGCGAAGGATGAAAAAAAGGAAGCAGGAGGTTACCAGCAAATAAAAAAAGCCCTTGGCGGTCTGCCACCAGAGGAGATTCTCTATTTCGGAGAAATGTAAGGCAAGAAAAGTATCCGTTAATAACACCCAGGCGACGGATGCCAGAATAAAGGCCAGGATAATCCGCAGGGCTTTTTTCGACCCCAAACTGAGACTGTTCCAAGAAAGCACGTTACCTCCTTTTTGAACTGCCCACTATTCAGCGCCATGACCAACAGGATTCGGGCAAGGAAATTTTCCTTTCTTCCAAAACTTTTCCGTATGCGATCCGGTATTTCTTAAAAAGCCTGACAGGAATTTGTATCCCCTATAAGAATTAATTTTTTAATCAAGTGGATTAATGATTATTCTTTTCCGGACCAATCACCTCTTCCATTTGTTTTTCCAATGTTAATAATCGAATTTAACTGTGTTTTTTGGGCAATCTGGTTGATCAAGCATATTTTATACCAATATAATTAGAATAATTTTTTCACAAATTTGATTATTAACAAGATGCAAAAATGCCGAAACGCGGGAAAGGTTTTTTATTTGCAACCTTTCATCTTTCCTGCTGGGACGAAAAATTCAATAAACTCTGGATTCCCGACAGGGCCTTCGGGAAGGGCAACATGAAACCCTTTTTTCCGTAATCCCGGCAGAGTTCTATCGGGGAACCAGATTTCCTGTCCACAGGGTCGGATTGGCCGGCCTAGCGGCATGGTTGAAGCCAGCGTTTCCAGGGGCGAATAGTTGCCCTGAAATTTCAGAACATGACGTGGGGGCGGGATTCCTTCCATTTCTTCAACCTTTCCGGAAGCCACCTGTCCAGTGCTTTTTCAAGGTAGAAATGGGGGAAAAGAAGATCGGCCTGGGAAGTGAAAAGCCCTTGCCTTGCGGCGATTTCAGCCAGCGGAGTGTTAGGATAGATGCGGATGCCGGCGGTCAGCTTCAGGGAGGTCAGCTCTAAAGAGTCGGCGAAACCGAGACTTTCTTCCACCGATTCCCTGGTCTCTCCGGGACCGCCCAGCAATAAAAATCCCATCTGCTCGATCCCGCAATCGGCCAGCATGGCTGACGCGCTGCGGATATCCTCCAGGGTGAAGCGCTTGTTCATCATCGCCAGTATCCGCGGCGAGCCGCTTTCAAAGCCGAGGCTGACCTGTCGGCAGCCGGCGCCGGCCATCAGCGCGACCAGCTCCTTGTCCACCTGGCGGGGATAAAGGATACATTGCAGGTTTATGGAGAGTTTTTTGTCCCTAAGCCGGCGGCACAGATCCTTGGCGTATTCATCGGGAAGATTGAAGGTGTTGTCCACAAAATAGAAATTCCGATAACCGGCCTGGACCCACTGCTCGATCCAGCTGGCGACAAGCTGCGGCGACCGTTTCCTGGCAAGACGGCCTTCAATCGCCGGTGTAGAACAGTAGCTGCAGTCGAGGGAACAGCCGCGCCTGGTTTGCACCGGCACCCACAGCCCGGGATTGATCGATCCGCGAGAGGAAAGGGTCTCAGGGCCGGGAAGGGGCAGGTCATCCAGGTTCCCGCACAGATGCTTACCCCGTCTCGCCCCATGTCCCCGGCGAAGAACCCCTGGGAGAGCGGCGATATCCCCTCCCTGCTCCAGTCGCGCCAGCAAAAGGGGGAAGACGATCTCCCCCTCTCCCTCGATGCCGAAATCTCCATCCAGATAAGCCAGCACGCTCTCGGGAAAGATGCTGTATCCCGCTCCGCCGAGGACAATCGGCGCCTGCGAGCACTGACGGCAGACGGCCGCAACATCTTTGATTTTATCCAGAAAAAATCGCGGGGATGCCATCTGCTGATCGTCGATGTTCCTCACCGAGATGCCGATGCATTCCGGCTGAAAATCGGCGAGAACCTGGGAAAGCTCCGCCTCCCCCTTGTTGTCCGGCATCAAATCGAGCAGTGTCACCTCGTGCCCGGCGCGGCGGGTGGCTTCAGCCACGCAAAACAAGCCCAAGGGCATGGTCGGCATGGCAAACTGTTCCGTATTGGCCGAGATAAGCAGAACCTTCACCTTGCATCCTCCGGGAAGAAAGAGCAGGTCAAATTTACCGCTGCTTTGCTTGCTTTCCACTCGCCATCATGTTCTGTTCCTTTTTTATCACAGCCTGCCGCCTCTCGGGAATGCCACCGTTGACGCCGGCAACAAAAATACCCGCCGCCGCCGAGGATTTCCCGGCACCAGGCGGCAATGCTCAGGCCGCGGGCATGCCGGGCAGCCTATTGCAAATCCTTGACAGACAAGGTCACCGTCGTCTCCTCCTGCTGCCAATGCCAGCGGATGTCAGCGACCACGGCGAGACCTCGTGTCGATTTCTTGCGATCCTTGACAAGGCGGCAGATCACCCTCGGCAAGATGCGGAAGCATCGATTTTCCCGTCCCGTTGGCCCCCAAGATGCATGTCCAATCAATCGGGAAATGGGCTGTGACATTCTCCAGCATGGGTGCCGGAGCGTTTTCGTGGGTAAAAGTGACATGATGAAAGGATAAAGACATGGCCGACCTTCCGGATACATAGGTGTATGCGCCGGCGGTCGTGTTTTAGTAAGGTGAGGCAGGAAGAATTGGCACGGATGCCGCATCAACAGGGGGCAAGGATACAGAACAGCAGCGCGGCGAATTGCCCGAGGCAATCCGATGAAACATGATTGAACGCAACCTGTTGTTCTGTCAGATTCTCAACGGTTCCCCCTGTGATTTGATGCCAAGTTAGCAACGGGCGGAGCGGGTGTCAACACAGACAAAAATTTCCCGCGTATGGCCAATATTTTTTGTAACAAAAACCATGGCGCCGCCATTACTGCTGTCGAGTATCGCAATTAACCTTTTCCCACAAGGAGGGAGCCATGAAACGGACAAGCTTAGTGCTTAGCTTTACCATTTCCCTGTTTTTCGTTGTAGGAATGACATCGCCACTTTTGGCGGCCCCTCGCCAAGGCGGAGGACAGGAGCGGGGAGGGCAGATAGAGGAAAAAGGCAACGGGGAAAGCTTTAAGGGGAAAAAGGGGGGCGATCGCTCCCAGGGCATATCCCAAAAGGGGCGTCATGACAATAGAAAATCCGGGCAGAGGGGAGATTACACCCGAGGGAGCAAGGATAATCGCCGCAACGACGACCGGGGTTATCACGGCAAAAGGGGAAACAACCACAGAAAACATGACGTCAGAAAAGGACCGGACCATCATCGGCGCAATGACGACCGGGGCTATCACGGCAAAAGAGGTAACAATCACAGGAAACATGACATCAGAAGGGGACCGGACCATCGCCGCCACCACGACGGCCATGGCTATCACGGCAAAAGAGGTAACAACCACAGAAAACATGACGTCAGAAGAGGACCGGACCATCATCGGCGCCATGACGACCGGGTTTATTACCGCTATTGAACGCCTTGTCTTTCGCCATTGGCCCGAAGGGACTCCCTCTGTGCCCCTTCATTGCGGATAAACAATAGACGATCGGCCGTCCTTGCCGTCGTCGGTCATTGTTTAAAACTTGCTTTCATCCATCATCTTTTATATTTTCCAAACTATCCATGAATGGTAAACCTGATTCCATTTTCTTGCCCCAAACCACTGGAACTAAAAAAGGAGGCTGACCATGAAAAAGATGATGCTCGCTGTAATTTCCATCCTTGTGCTTCTCACCGCGACAACAGCCTGCTATGCCCAAAGGGGCGCCCCGAGACATGGCCCCCACCCCCACCATGGGCAAAGGCATGGAGATTGGGACAGGGACATTCGCAGCAGAGTCCGCCAGGCGGACGATCGCATCGACATGGGAAGCCGGCGGGGATGGATCACAAGGGGTGAAAGAAAAAGGCTCAAGGGGGAGTTGAACCAGATTCTTCGAAGAGTCGATCGCATGAAAAGGGATGGCCGTCTCGATTCCCGGGATCGGAACAAGATCCACAATGACTTGGATCGCCTGGAAAGGAATATCTCCCGACAGATGCGTGACGGCGACAGGCGCGGCCCTGCAGCCCGGCGTCGTTAGGGATTTTCCGTCCTTAAAACAGGATGATATGCCCGGAAGTTCAGAAAGCAACAAACCATGTCTTCATAATGAAAACGAGGCAGTTTCGGCAGCGATTGACGACGGCCAGGGCCATGCAAATGGATCTCCTGGCCGTCTGCGCATCCCGTCTTCAAAGCGGGCCTGAACCCCGCGAAGACCCTCCGCTGCGCTGTCCATGTCCCGCCGAAATCAAGACTCCGGGCTGGCATTTGTTCTCTGGAGATGGACCAAGACAGCTTGGCAGCGCCATACCACTAAGAAGGTCATCAATATGAGCAATGGCGCCTTTCTTCCTCCCCTAACGGGTTGCAGGGACCAGTGAACCGGTTCAGTCACCCACCCGTCAGAGTAAGACCTAAGTGGAAGGAATATAATCCGTCCGTCGTTGACGTTAAAATTTTGTCCCGATTACGGATCTCACGGACCGCCAAGGACGCGAAAAGTAATCTTGACCTCGGCGCTCCATCCCATGGTAAAACCTTTGCCGACGTTGTAGTTATAAAAGTATCCGGTCAATGTCACCGTGCGGGCGTCTTCGGGAACGGTGAATGATATCGAGCAGGTTTCCGTCGCTTCCGGGGCAACTTTTTTCTGAACGGAGTCGACAATCGGTGATGTGCCTCCTCCCGTCGCTTTCAAGGAGACCCTGAGCGTGCCATCATGTTTGCCGGGCTGCGCGAATTCCCGGCGGGCCAGACTGGTGCCGGCCAGGGTCAAACTGACGGTCTCGCCGGGTTTGACGGTACCCCGGAATTCCGGTTTATATCCATTGGGCGT
Organism: Deltaproteobacteria bacterium; assembly: GCA_012729375.1. Taxonomy (GTDB): domain Bacteria; phylum Desulfobacterota; class Desulfuromonadia; order Desulfuromonadales; family JAAYDE01; genus JAAYDE01. The sequence goes on from JAAYDE010000034.1 coordinate 7,362, forward strand.
GGTTCTATAACTGGTCAGCGTCCCGCCGCCGATTTCATAGGTGAGTGAATCCCCCATGAAGATCGTATCCTTGCGTTTAATGACCGGGGACGGCGGCTTTTTCGCCTCGGTTTCCGGCGGGGGTGCCTCTTTGCGAGGAGCCGAGACCGTAAGGCGCACCTTGGATCCGACCGGAACCAGGGTCTTGGGCGCGGGGTCCTGACGGATGACGACACCTTCCGCCACCGTCTCATTCCGTTCCCTGGAAGCCTCCGCTCCCAACCCTGCCTGCGCCAGCCGCCACGTTGCCGAGTTCGGTGCCTTGCCAATTTCCGGAATCCCCGTCACATCCGGGACAAAAACAGCGTCTTCCACCACGAAGTCGATACGGCTTCGCAACGGCGGGGTGACACCGCCCCCGGGAAGTTCCAGCACAATGGCGGCGTTTCCGGGTCTCAGGCCTTGAATCGAAAAGGTGGCATCGCCGCCCAAAGCCGACCACCGGTCGGCAACGACGGGGTCCTCCCCTGACTCGATCTCGGTCATCTTCAGGCAGGGATGTTCCACGACTTTCAAAGGGATTACGCGACTGTCGGCGCCGGGGACCATAACCGGCGTCAAGCGCAGGCCCTCGATGGTCTCCCCCGCCAGAAGCTGCAGGCGGTTGACCAGCTTGCCGTCCGGCAATTGCAGTTTGATGTCTTCGATCGCGTTGAAGACCCTGTTTTCGACCCGCATGGGATGAGAACGCATGGCCCCGCGAAGGGCCAAGCGCAAGGTCTGCATGCCGCGATTGCAGGTCGTTCGATAGCGGACAAAGGGATGCCCGCCATCCGACCAAACCACCTGAAAGCCCTCCAGAACCACATCCCCCGTACTGCCGTCTGCTTCGACCAGGTGGGTCAGGTCCAAAGGCAGATGGGCGATCTCGTCATCAAAACTCTTGGCAGATTCCTTGACCGCGCCCAGTGACAGAAAAGCGGCGAACATATCCTCGCTCTCGCTTTTCTTCACCGACCAGATGGCGCCAATCCTGAAATCCATGACGCCACCCTCCCGATGCCATTCATCATTGATAAAAGCCAAGTTTTCTATGGGTTTAAAACGGGTCGGCCAGTCCCGGTAGGTGCTGTAGATCATGGATCCCGCGCCGGATTGGTTTTTTTGGCTGAGGACGATCATGTCCGGCGTCGGCGCCACGATGATGTAACAGGATAAATCCTGAAACTCCTGCAGGAGCAGGCGCCGTCGTATGCGGTAAAAATTATCGAGCTGAAATTGATTGTAGCGGAATTGCCCGAGGCTCGTGCCCACCGCATCGGCGGCATGATCCAAAGCCGGAAACGGCTCGGCAACCATTTGGATGATCCCCCAGGAGATCACAGCGATATCGGCCATGGCTGCGCCGAAATATTTTTGCCGGACCGTTTCCGGAAGGTTCAGCAGGGTCTTGCCCATTTCATGGGCGGTGTAAAGATTGGATTTAAAATCGCCGACCACTGGCAAGGCGCCGGCGGCCGAGCCCATCGAATCCCGAAGGACCTGCCCCTCGTCAACCCGCCAGGTGCGTACGGTCCGGTTGATGGTTTCATTGATTTCGGCCAGCGAAACCAATCGCGCGCCGCTGGCCGGGGCGCTCACCGGAACCGCATCGAGCGCCGCCGCATATCGGCCGGGCTGCCGTTGGGCAAGGGGCAACCTCGCCGCAGAGGCGTCATAGGTTGCGACAAGAGGCTGCAAAACGAATTCGGGTTGCAACTGCGTGCGGCGGGCATCCGGCGAGTCTTCGAGACCCATGGCTTTCAGAGTCAGAAACTCGTCGGGCCAGATGCCATAAACCTTCCACTTTTGATCGACGGCGGCCATCAACGCCAGACTGCCGCCGACCTGCGGCGTCACCTTGCCCCCCGCCTCCACATGCACGGCATAGGAGTAGCGGACCACCGCCAGGCGCCCCTGCTCGCCGATGCCCTGGGCGACCGGTTCAAGACGAACCTCTCCCAGGCGAAGCAAGGGTGAAAGCTTGCGGATATGGCAATCGATGCGCTTCGCGGCCTCATCCGCCATCAAGCCGGTGGCGATTTCAGCCATCATGGCATCGACGTCGCCTCGCGACTGGGCCGCGGCAAACCGTTGCAGGGCGGAAAAAGGAGTGTCAGCCCCATCAGCGGCCAAGACCAATCGAGCTGCGTCAGCGGTGGTAAAAGCGGCCATGTGCCCCTCCAGAGCTTTCAGCTCCGCGGCATGTCCCAGCAACGGGCCGGAACGATCCGACCCGGCTTGCCGAATTAGTTCGCGCACCCGGCCGATGTCGGCATCAAGAAGATCGATCCCCGATTTGCGCAGTTCCAGGCCCAGGTTGACAAAGCGCTGCGGCAGAAAGCCCCAGCCCCGCAAAGCCCGCACCGTAAGCCTCCCCCGGCGGGCCAAATCCACAAGTTCCTCGACCCCCTCCGCTGTACCACGTTGCTGATCGACTGGGCTGTGCCCGCCTCCATCGACCTGGGCAAAACCGGCACCAAAACCGAATAAACACCCAATGAGCGCCCAAGATAAGGACCGAAAAACAAAATGCAAGCCCATTTCTCCTCCATTTCCTTGCCGCGCGGTTGGGCGATTCCAAGGCTTCTCGAAACCTCCCGGGGCGATGGGTTTTCCTCGGCAGTTATAACTTAGCGGACTGTTGAAAACAAGAATTTGGTGCCTAGAGAAAGGCGTGAAGAGTTTTGCAAAGCCTAAGATTTTTCAACAATATGGGCGCATTTGAGAAATCCGGGAAGCGCCGCCCGAGGGCCAAGGACTCCCCGAAACTTGCCAACCAGTCCTTAACGAGTTTTCATCCAAAACCGCTCTTTCCCGTTTTGAAACCCTGGCTCGTTTGCTCCGGAGCCTGCGGATGAACACTAACGAGGATTTTCAAACCTGCACAGAAAGATATATTCCGCCGCAGTTCCCAGCGAAGACCGGCAACAACGAATTGGACATGGCTTTGCCCGCCATGCGAAAATGACACCCGGCATTCGGGCCTGCCGCTTGCAGATAAGCGTGATATGATCCACCGCCCAGGTAGAAGCCTCGTCTGAGCTGCCCAATGGCAAGGGGACAACCATGCGAATCACCATTTTTTCCCGATTGATCTTGGGCAATCTCGCCCTTCTGGCCATCGCTACCGGGGTCAGTTTGTATGCCATCCTGCAACTGGGGCACATGAAGGAGGTTACCCGGCAGATTATTCAGGTCGACAATGTCCTGATCGACCTCAACAGGGAGATGATCAGCGCCATTCTGGCGGAAACCCGCTATGAAAAAAAGTATGTCCTGCTGCCGGACCCGGCTCTTTACGAAGGCTTTCTCGTCGCCCACACCGATTTTGAAAAATCCCTGTCCAAGGGGCTGGCATTGGCCGGAACCGGCCCGGCGGAGGCGACCCTGAAACAGGTACGGAAGCTGAACCTGGCCTACAAGGATCTCTTTGACAAAGAGATCAACCTGCTGCGGACCGGAGGGCCGCTGCCGAAAAAAGGATTTGCCCAGGAAAAAGAAATTCTCACCAATGAGGCCATCGGGGAATTGACCCGGCTGAACACCGTCAATCAGCAACGCATTCTCAACCGGATAAGGCAACTGGATGAAGCCGGAAGAAAGGCTCGCAACCTCGCCATGGCGATCACCGCCGGGGCCCTTCTTTTCGGCCTCGCCCTTTCCATAGGGATCACCCGGAGCATTACCCGTCCCCTTTCCCGGATGAAGAAAAAAACCGTGAAAATCGCCGAGGGCGTTTTCGAGGGGGATCTCGATCTTTCCTCACCGCCGGAAATCGCCGCGCTGGCCGGCGCCTTTAATACCATGTGCCGGAAACTGAAGGAAGTGGACAGGATGAAATCCAATTTTTACGCCTTGATGGGGCATGAATTGCGCACCCCTCTGACCTCGATCAGAGAGGGAACCCACATGCTCCTTGAAGGCCTGGGCGGGCAGGTGACCGCAAAACAGAGGGAACTGCTGAGAATCATTTCCGAAGAGAGCACCCGTCTCATCGACATGGTCAACCCCTTGCTGGAACTGTCCAAACTGGAAGCCGGCGTCCTCTCCTTCAATTTCACACCGGATGACCTCTCTCTTCTGGTCGCCCGGTCGATCCGCGAGGTGACCCCTTTGGCGGAAGCCAAAACCATCCGCATTGAAAGCGCCATTGAGACCACTCCGCCGCTGGCCGTCGATGCCGAGCGGATGATGCAGGCGCTAAGAAATCTCATCGGCAACGCCCTCAAGTTCACCCCGCCGGGGGGCAGGGTCCAGGTTGCCGCCATCCGTGCCGGAAAGGAGATCCAGATCTCGGTAACCGATACCGGACCGGGGATCCCCAAAGAGGAGATCGGCATTGTTTTTGAAAAGTTCCGGCAAGCCTCCCCTACCGCCCGATCGGCAAAGTTTCAGGGCACGGGACTGGGATTGGCCATTGTCCGGCACATTGTGGAAAAACATGGAGGAAGAATTTGGCTGGAAAGCGAAGTGGGCGCAGGCAGTACCTTCACCTTTGCCTTGCCCTTGCAATGACGGCTCTGGTGACCGGTTGTGCGCCGTTCCAGGAGGTTGGCACAAGATGGCAAAGATCCGTTCATCTTGACAAGATAAGGTTTTTGGCCCGGAACAAAGATTATGATCAGGCCCGCCTCGAAAACCGGCAGGTTCTGGACCGCTTCCCGGATAAACCACCGGGGGATGCCGCCCTCTACGGCATGGGCCTGCTGTTGGCCGACGATAACAACCCCGGACGCAATCAACGCCAGGCCCTCGACTGTTTCCACCGCCTCCGCGACGACTTCCCGCAAAGCCCGCTGGCGGTCGAAGCCGGAATCTGGACCCGCCTGCTGGAAAACGAACTGGCGCCGGAAAGAATAAGCTCCATCCATCTGGAAAGGGTGCGCTTTTTGGCCCGAAACGGAGATTTCGATCAGGCCCTCCTCGAAAACCGGCAGGCGCTGGACCGCTTCCCGGACAAACCACCGGGGGATGCCGCCCTCTACGGCATGGGCCTGGTGTTGGCCGACAACGAAAACCCCGGACGCAATCAGCGCCAGGCCCTCGATTTTTTCCGCCGCCTCCGCGACGACTTCCCGCAAAGCCCGCTGGCGGTCGAAGCCGGAATCTGGACCCGCCTGCTGGAAAACGAACTGGCGCCGGAAAGAATAAGTTATGTCCATCTGGAGCGCATAAAAACCCTTACCCGCCGCGGCAACTTCCACCAAGCGCTGGTGGAGAGCCGGCAGGTTCTGCAGCGCTTTCCGGACAAACCACCGGGGGATGCCGCCCTCTTCGGCATGGGCCTGGTTCAGGCTCATTTCGCCAATCCGCAAAAGGACTACAAGAAGGCGCTGGAACTGTTCACGCGGCTGAAAAACGAATACCCCAACAGTCCTTTTAAAGAGGAGTCCAAAACCTGGATCGGCATTCTGAAACGCATGGAACAGGCGGCGCGGGTGGATATCGAAATCGAAGAAAGAACGAAACAGCTGAAGAATTAGGTGCGCTTCATGTCCAAGGGAAAACTTCTGGTTGTCGATGACGATCCCAACCTCTTGAAGATCATCGCCATGAGACTCGAATCCATGGGCTATGAGGTGATCGCCTGCCGCCGGGAAGAAGAAGCGAAACAGTGGCTGGCCAAGCAATCCCTAGACCTGGCCGTGGTGGATCTTCAGCTGGAACAGCAGGACGGGATTTCCCTGATGGAGGAGTTCCACCTCACCTGTCCCCATCTGCCGGTCATCATCCTCACCGCTTACGGAAGCATCGAAAACGCCGTGGAAGCCATGAAGCGGGGGGCTTACACCTACCTGACCAAACCCTTCGATGCCCGCGAGTTGGCCTTTCATGTCGAAAGGGCGCTGGAGAACCGCCGGCTTGTTTCCGAAGTGACCCGCCTCAAGGAAATGCTTGCGGAACGCTACGAGTTCGCCAACATCATCGCCCGCAGTGAAAGCATGAAAAAGGTTCTGGAAATCGTCACCCGCATCGCCGGAAACGATTCGACGGTCAATCTTCAGGGAGAAAGCGGCACCGGGAAGGAGGTCATCGCCAAGGCCATCCATCTCTCCAGCGGGCGCCGGGGCAAGCCTTTTGTCGCCATCAACTGCGCCGCCCTGCCGGAAACCCTGCTGGAAAGCGAATTGTTCGGCCATGAAAAAGGCGCTTTCACCGGCGCCATCCGCACCTCCAGGGGGCTTTTCTCGCAAGCCCATCAAGGAACCATTCTCCTCGATGAAATCGGCGACATGCCCCTATCGATCCAGGCCAAATTCCTGCGGGTTCTGCAGGAGCGCCAATTCCATCCCCTGGGCGGGGACCGCCCCGTCGAAGTGGATGTGCGGGTCATCGTCGCCACCAATAAAGATCTGGAGGCGTTGGTCCGGCAATCGGAGTTCCGCGAGGATCTCTATTACCGGATCAACGTCATTCCGGTCAGGCTTCCTCCCCTGCGGGAACGGAAAGAGGACATCCCCCTGCTGGCGGAAACCTTCCTGAAAAAGTTCAACCGCCAGATGAACAAGCAGGTGCAGGGTTTCGCCCCGGCGGCAATGCAGCGCCTTCTCCTTTACCACTGGCCAGGGAATGTGCGGGAGCTGGAAAACACCATCGAGTATGCCGTGGCCATGGCCATGCATGATGTCATCAATGAAGGGTTGATCCTGCCCGGAAAAAGCCATGATGCCCAGGAAACGATCAGGCCCCTCAAGGAAGCCAAGGATGCCTTCGAAAAGGATTACCTTTTGCGCCTGCTCGATCTCAGCGAGGGCAATATCAGTCATGCCGCTTCACTGGCCGGCAAATACCGCGCCGACCTTTACCATCTGCTTAAAAAACACGGCATCGATCCCGGAGATTTCAAGAAATAGCTTGGCTTCCCTCCCCTCCGCAGAAAAAACCATACACAGCCTAACTTTTCAATTTATCACCATATCTCTTCCTGAACCAGGAACTTGGAGGGACGAAGTGTATGAAAAAGCATACAGATCGGCCATTCCGACGACCCGGCAATTTTTCTCAAAAAACTAAAAAAATAAATATTTACAAGTAGTTATAAAGAAATCGGCAACTATGGCACCCCTCTTGCCTTTTACCGATGGACCAAACCCCGTCCCTGGGACTCAAAGATCTGCCGACTGCTTGCATCCAATTTGAGGGGCCATATGAATTTTTTGAAAGATCGCGAATCCTCGCTTGAAAGATTGCCGCAAAAAAACGTATCAGACCCCACTGGAAACTCCTTCCCGGAGAGAAAAAAACCGACTGGTATTTCTGCCGCCCATTCCTCCTTCGCCGACAGCATCTTTCCCGCCATGGAAAAGGAGCCCCCCAGGTACCGCCTGGTGGCCCTCCTCTGTATGAGCGTCGTGGCCTTTGCCGCCCATCAGTGTGCCCTGCAGGCACCGACCCTCGCCATCTATCTCAAGAAAGCTCCCTGGGGAAAAACCTTCCTCTACGTTTCCATAGCCTTGGCTCTGGTGACGATGGCGGAGCTTGTCTGGCGAACGATTCTGGTCCTTATGTACAGGCCCGTCCAGGGGTGCGAAGACGATCTCCTGCCCACCTGTGCGGTGATCGTCCCGGCCTATAACGAGGGAAAACAGGTTTTCGAAACCCTGCTGAGCATCGCCGCCAGCGATTACCCGAAAGATAAACTGCGGCTGATCGCCATCGATGACGGCAGCGTCGACGACACCTGGCACTGGATTCAAAAAGCCGCAGAGGTTCTCCGGGAGCGGATCACCACTATCAGGCTGCCCCATAACCAGGGGAAACGCCATGCCCTCTATGCCGGGATGCGGAAGGCCGACGATGAGGTTCTGGTCACCGTCGACAGCGACTCGATGGTCACCGCGGACACCTTGCGCAATCTGGTTTCTCCTCTGGCGGTGGATGAAAGAATCGGCGCCGTCGCCGGCAACGTCAGGGTCCTCAATGTAAACAAGGGAATCATCCCCAAAATGCTTGAGGTGATCTTTGTTTTCAGCTTCGACTTCATCCGCGCCAGCCAAAGCATGGTCAGGACGGTCATGTGCACCCCCGGCGCCCTGTCGGCCTACCGGCGGGACATCGTCATGAGGGTTTTACAGGAATGGCTGGAGCAAACCTTCTGCGGGCAACCGGCCAACATCGGCGAAGACCGGGCGATGACCAACCTGATTCTCCGCGAGGGATACCATGTCCTCTTTCAAAGAAACGCCGTGGTTTTTACGGAAGTACCGGTCAAATACGCCAACCTCTGCAAAATGTATCTGCGCTGGGCGCGAAGCGATATCCGTGAAACCATCGCCATGACCCGCTTTGTCTTCAAACCCTTTCGGGCCGATTCCATGATCGGCGCCCGAATCAATCTGATCCTCAGCTGGATCGCCCTCGGCAAGGTCCACATCCTTCTCGCCGCATGCTGGGGACTTGTGCTCCTGCAGCCGCTGACCTTCGGCCTCAACGCATTTTTCGGCGTAATCCTCTCATCAAGCCTGGCCGCGGTCATATATGCCTTGAAATTCAGTACATTGACATCCTTGTGGGGTTATCTCTACGGACTCTACTATTTCCTTTCCCTGTCCTGGATCACCCCGTACGCCTTGCTCACCCCCCACAAGTCCGGATGGCTGACCCGCCAGATTCCCAACCAAGGCACCATCAATCCCCACCGCAACGGGTATCGGAGAAACAGCTTCGGAGCGACGGCGAAAACAGCAGAGGAGAGAGCCTTTCTCTTTCCCCAAGGTTAAGAAATGTTGCGGATAAACTTGTTTTTGGGGCGGGGGTCTGATACTTTTTGGGGGAATTAATTTCAGCCTGCCGAAGCACAACGCAGAGATTTTTCAAGAACTGGAGAAAAATCCGCGAACCGGCTTAATTTGACTCCCTATGGATATGGATTGGAAACCGCCCCGCAGCCGCCGGCGCAACAGAACCTGGATCCTGCCGCTCGGCGCCATGGGCGGCCTGTTGATTCTGGCCTTTCTGGTCATTACGCTTTTCAGACAGCCCAACACGCCGCAAGGTTCTGCTGCCGCCCAGACACCCGCCCTGACCTGTTCCGCAACCACGGCTGAAATCTCTACTTCCGACCACGACCCCGGCGAAAAACAAGGCGACACCGATTCCGCCCCGCTTCAACCCGACCCCGTGCTGACCCATGAGATCGCTTCGGGAGACAGCCTGAGCGCCATCTTCGACCGTTTCGAGATCAGCCAGAACACGCTTTGTCAGATCATGGCGGCGGACGAATCTCTTCTGGCTCTCGATATTCTGCGGCCCGGGAATCTGCTCACCTTCACCCTGGATGAGACCCGCCGGCTCGCCAAAATGGAGCTTTTTATCCATCCCGGCAAACAGGTCATCTACCATCGCATCGATGAAACCAGTTTCGACTACGAAGAGGTGGCCATCCCCGGCGAGTGGCGCCAGCAGGTTATAAGTGATGCTATTCACGGTAATTTTTACAACTCGGCCATCGCTTCCGGACTGACCGACCAGGAAGCGGTCATCATTACCGACCTTTTCAAGGAACAGTTGAATTTCGGCCGCGATATCCGTGCCGGAGATCGTTTCCAAGTGGTACGCAATCAGCAGTTCGTCGACGACAAATTCACCGGCGGCAGCCGCATCGAAGGAGTACGCATCATCCGCCGCCACCGCCTCCACAGCGCTTTTCTGTTCGAAGACGGCAACTACTACGACGAAAAGGGAGAAAGCCTGGCGCGGGCCTTTCTGCGCTATCCCTTCAAAAGCCGCTATCGGGTGAGTTCCCACTTCAATCGGACACGCCGTCATCCCATCACCCGCCGCATCGCCCCCCACAACGGCGTGGATTTCCCGATGCCCGTCGGCACGCCGATAGTGGCCACCGGTGACGGCAGGGTCACCCGGGTCGAAAAACATCCTTTTGCCGGGCGTTATGTGGAAATCAGCCACGGCAGCCAGTACACCACGCGCTACCTGCACCTGCACCGCATCTATGTTAAACGCGGACAGGCGGTGCAGCGCGGCCAGCGCATCGCCCTTTCCGGAAACAGCGGACGCTCCACCGGTCCCCACCTCCATTTTGAACTGCATATCAACGATCGCCCGGTCAATCCTCTTACCGCCGAAATCCCGACCCTGGTCTCCATCCCCAAAAACAAACGCCAGAAATTCCGCGAACGGGTGGCCGAAATTGTCGCCGTGATGGGGGAACCGGAAGGCAAATTGGCCGCCCGCTGATTCCGACAATCCCCAAGCATCTCCGCCGCTTTCGACCACCCACGGGAAACGCATGTTTTCCCCGATGACGCCAGCGTCTTCGGCCCCTCCCGTGCCGTCCTCCGAGCCTCAATAGTCGTGCTTCCAGAAGATTCCCATGCCGCCCCCTTTGCCCGAATCGACATTGCTCTCCAGGCGAACCTTCGGGGTCAGTTCGACCTCCACCGAGATCGAATCGCTTCCCGGTGCCAATCCTTTTTTGACCTGCAGGTACACCTTCTCGTGGATGTACTTGCCGACGCCGAACTGAGTATTCCCTTCTTCCGGGTCCTGACTGATGTCGATATCGTCGACGCCGACCATGGAACGGACCCGGTCCATGAAGCCCGGTCCGGTGTCGCCCATGGCAAGGGCGCGGACCGCGTTGGCCAGGGTGATGGCCTGAAAGGGGGTCAAGCTGGACAGATCGCGGCCGAAAAGGATCCAGGCCAGGATTTCGTCATCGTGCATGGGCGGGTCGGAAGAGAGCCGCAATTCGGGGTCGGCCGCCGGGCCGGCAATGCCGACCGTGACGCTCTTCCCTTTTTGACGGTAGCCGGCATTGATGTCAACGATCGGGTCGGGTGGATACGATCCATCGAAAAAGATGGAAGAATCGAGGAGATTGAAGCGACGATCGAGGAAAGTCAGGCGGCCGCGGACCAGGTCGAGATTGCCCCGGATCGACGGCCGATGGGCGAAACCGGTCACCTTGAGATTCCCCGACCACTCCGAGTCGAGGCCATGTCCGCGGACAAATACCCGGGCCGGCAGGCGCAGATCGAGGTCGAGCTCCAACGGATAAGGCGCGGCCGCGGGGGTTCTCTCCCTCCCCGTTCCAGCTCCCCCCTCTTTGTTGATTTCCGTCACATCCAGATCGGCAACCTCGGGAGGGGACTGGCCGGGCAGATTGACCTCGATATTTCCGAAGGTAACCGCGCCCTTTGCCGAGGCGGCATCCCCGTCGCCTTTGAGGGCTATTTCCCCCGCGGCGATTTGCACCTGGGCCAGTTTGTGATGAAGGACATCGGCGGCGTCAATCCTCAGGTCGAAAGCCCAGGGGAAGTTCCGTTCAAGATCCAGCTCCACAAAACCCTGCCCCCGCAGACGACCCTCTTTTCCGTCCGTGGCGGCGAATTCAGGGATGTCGATCCGCTGCCCCTGCGCCTTCATCAGCAGGCGGATGTCGCTCAGAAAGATGCCGACATCGAGGTTCTGATAGGCTGCCCCGTCCACCTGCAGATGACCATCCAGGGATGGGCGGATATGGGATCCGCCGATGTTCATTTGCGTGGAAAGATGGCCGGAGACGATCTGCCCATCGGGAAGAATCATTGTGGTCAGCCTTTCCACCATCAGATCGGCGCGCAGGACGCCTTTCAGGGGAAGAGGTTCGGGCAGTTGGATGCCAAAGGGTGCCAGTGAAAACCCGACGGGAAGCTCGAAACGAATATCGGCCAGGGGGGTTTCCCCCTCCCGCAGACGCCCATCGACCGTCACCAATCCCTCGGCCATTCTAAGGGCGGCATGGATGTCGAGGGGAACGGTTTTCCGGAGAGAAGGAGCGGCCAAGGCCAGGCCGGCGACACGAAAATCGCCCTCGACCAAAGGAGCTTGGGGATCCCCGCGGACCTGCAGAAGCAGAAGGAGGGAACCCTGCAGCGGCGGCATTCCGCCCAAGGGCAGATCGGCCAGGGAGAGTTTATCGAGTTCCACCCGGGCATCGACTTTTTCGGCATCCAGCCGGCCCTCGAGTTTGAGCAGACCGGGACCGAAGCTCATCTCCACCGGCGTCAGCGCCGTTGCCGACGGGGACAGGACCACGGAAAAGGGGCTTCGCAATCGAAAATCCTCCTGGGCATAGATCCCCTGGAAGCTGTTGACGCGAACCGTTTGCGATTCCTCATCCCGCAGGTAACGCCCCGCCACAGAGAGTTTCAGGTTTTCCTGGACGTAGCCCGCAAGCCGGGCCTGAAACGTCAAGTCGTTGTCCCGGCCGCTTGCCTCGGCTTGCAGAGAGTCGAGGCGGACATCGGCGGCGGCAAGACCGCTCAGGGAGAGATCGGCCCGCAGCCTTCTCTCAGCAAAAAGGTCTTCGATCTTGGCGGCCAGCTTTCCCTGGCTCAGGGACACCCCCTGGCTGTCGATCTTGCCGGCTTGCAGTGTAAACAGGAAATCCTGTTTGCCCCGGCTGGGAACGAAATCGAGGCCGGCTTCGACCATTCCGCCCAGCTCACTTTGCAACACGCGGCCGATCTCCCCCAGGTTTTCCACCTTGAGGCGCAGCCCCCCCTTGGTCAACAGGGTCTTCGTATCCATGGCCAATTCCCCGGCGACTTTTACGTCAAGACCCCGGGCGCTGATCTTTTTCAGCTGCAGACGCTCCTTCCCCAGGAAAAAATCGGCGCCGATATCCATGACCCTGTCGCCCTGGGTAATTTTCACCTCACCCTTGCCGACAAGATGCTCTCCCCTTGGGGAAGAGACCAGGCCTGCCCGAATGTCAAAGGGATCGAGGTCATCGATTTGCAACCGGTTGACGGCGGCCTTCATTGCCACCTCGGGCCGGTCGAGTTGCCCTCTGAGCAGGGCGGAAAGGTGAAAATCGCCGCCCAGATCTCTGCCGAGAGCCTTGCCGAGACGGGTGAGATCAGCCATCTCCATGCGGCTTTGGAAATCGACCACCTTTTCCTCCAAGGCAATCGACCCCGTGGCGGTGACCTTGATTTCCGGGGTCGTCACGGACGCTTCCCTGATCCGCAGCACCCCGTCGGGTTCCAGGGCCAGCTTCAATCCGGCCGTGGGGCGGGAACCCGCCAACAGATCGGCAAGCTCGTTGGCGGCGGAAAAATCGGCGAGGGAGGCCTGCGACTCCAGGGTCATGCGGCGCTCCCGGAGGTTTCCCGCGGCGGTGGCCTCCAGGAGCAGATCTCCTGCCACGGCGGTTTCAGAGGTTGGCGAGGCAAGAAAACGCTTTACCTCCTTCAGGGAAAAAACCAGATTGGAGGAAAAAACCAGGCGATCGAGGTCGATATCCCCGCGGAGACGGCTCTCCACACCTTGTGCGCTGAGATCGAACCTGTCGATGACAAGACGTATGCCGTCGTGAAATGCCAGGCCGAAATCGAGAAGATATTCCGCCGGCAGGCCGGGCCGACCGTCATGGCGCAAACCGGCCAGGGCCAGGCGGCCGCTGACGAAACCTGTCTGTTCCCCCGGGTAGGGTTCCATCCCCCCCTGCACAACGAGGCTGGAGGCAGCCAGGGAAAATCCATGCCCGGCCACCTCCCCCCAATCAACCCTGGCCGTGCCTTTGAGGGCGTTCAGCGGCCCGTCGCAGTGGATCTCGGCGCGCAGGGGAGCGGAGGAGCTCAGGCCGGCCTGGCCGATGAGCGGCTGCAGATCCCGCAGTTCCATTTCGAGGTGGCCGTCGACCCTGTTGCCGTCAGCGTGGAAATCGGCCTCGCCTTCCAGATCGAAGGAAGGGGAAACCAAGCGCAGCTCTTCCAGGCGGAAAAGATTTTCCGGCGCCGACGCCAGGCGGATCGTCAGGGCCAGGGGGTGGGCCACGTAGCGGGCATAGGGTTGCGGAATGAGGGCGGAGCCCAGGTTGATCTCTCCCTCGCCGGTCAAGCGGGAGGTGTTCCCGTGGGTGAAGCGGAGATCGATACCGGCCTGGAAATGCTCCTGTCCATCCACATCCAGTCTTCCCGTCCAGGAATCGAGGGGTCCGGAACCGCCGAGTTTCACGGTCAGGGACCGGGGCATGGCCGGGGAGTCGAGCAGCGCCGCCAGGGTGGCTGAATCGTGGAAGGTGACATCCAGATCGAAGCGCTTCTCCTTCCCGGTCAGGAAGGCATGGAGATGGAAGCGGGTTTCCGCCTTGTCCAGCCGCTGCAGATCCATAACCGTCCCGGTGAAGCCGGATCGGGGGGCATGAAGAGAGCCGTTGAGAGAAAAAACGGCCTCCTCACCGGCCACCGCGCCACCCAGCCAAATACGCGGACAAAAAAGCTTCTCTATTATGATGGCAGGCAGGGACAAGGACCAGGGCTTGCCGCCGGCGCTATCCTTGCGCTCTTTTTGGTCCTCTTTCGCGGCTTGCGGCAGACGGCTCAGAAGGATCGCTTCCGCGCTCACCTCACGGATGTCCAGGTTGCCCTTGAGCAGGGCTTCCCAGGACCAGGCGAGGCGCGCCTTTTCGATGATCAGCCAGGCCCCGAGATCATCCAGGATACGGATTTCATCAATAAACACATCAAAGGGAAAACGTCCCGCAACGCCGGCCACGGATAGCTTACCGCCATCCCATACGGCGTGCCGGTTTAGAGTCTCCTCGACAAACTTTGCTCCCCGGTCGGTCTGCACCCAAACCAGAAAAACACCGGCCGCCAGAGCCAGAGCCAGGAGCAGGGCCAGGGTGCCGCCCAAAAGGTATCTGCCGGGTTTCTTCATGCTAGAAGGCCTGTCCGATGCTGATGTAGATCTGGAAACTGTCGTCAATGCCCTTCCTTCGGTTCAGAGGGAATGCGACATCCGCCCGAATGGGCCCGAAATCGGTGTAAAAGCGGTAGCCCAGGCCCCATCCCCAGAACAGGCTTTCATTAAAATCGAGGGTGGAGGAGTCGAAAGCCCGGCCCCCGTCCACAAAGGCAACCAGGCCCTGGCGTTCCGTGACCTTGAAGCGGAGTTCGCTATTGATTTCAGCCAGCGACAACCCGCCGACCGGATCCTCGTTCTCGAGGTTGCCGGCCGACTGGTAGGAATATCCCCTCACGGAGCCCCCGCCTCCGGCATAGAACCGCTCATCGGCGGGAACGTCCAGAAGGGACTCGGCGGTGATCGTTCCCAGGGCGATCCGGTTGGCCAGGATCAGCCTCTTTTTGGGCCAAAGCTGTAAATAGTGGCTCAGGCTTCCGTAAAGAGTAATAAATTTGGTTTTCGGATCCCAGGTATCGATAAAAGGGGTCACGCGCAGGTTGAGGCGGATCCCCCGCGCCGGGTCGAGGATATCGTCCCGGTTGTCCCAGATCGCGCCCATGGGGAAAAAGAGCAGACCCAATTCGGATTTTTCATCCTGCTGCTCGATCCGGGTCACGCGATAACCGATTCCGGCATTCAGGGACAGCTCCCGGGTCACTTGCCGCTCCACGGCGGATGTGACATACCAGCTGAGGGAGTCGTAGGCATCCTGCTCCTCATTGACAACCCCGGATTTGAAAATGAGGCGCTGATCCGGATGCAAAAACCCTGGGATCGACAATTCACCTTCCAGGGACTGCAGCACCTTCGACAGGGAGAACCGCAGATCCAGGTTTTCCCCCTCCCCCCACAGATTCCGATGCGTCCAGCCCAACTGGCCCTGGAGGCCGATATCGGTCTGATAGCCGAATCCGGCCCTGGCGGTTCGGGGTTTTCTTTCCGTCACCTTGACGAAAACAGGCAACTCCCGGTTGGCGGAGAGGGCATCGGGATGGTTGATCTCCACGACCGTGAACAATCCGCTGGTGGACAGCTTGCGCCGGAATTCATCCATCTTGGGCGCGGTGAAGGCCTCCCCCTTCTTCCAGGGGACGCGCTCGAGAACGTAGGCGGGCTTGACCCTGGAGAGACCCGACACCTGCGTGTCGCCAAAGACCGCCGACGCACCCGGGGCAAAGGCGAGGGAGATCCTCGCCGTATGATCGGCGTGATCGACGATCACCTCCTGGATCTGCGACTGCGGAAAAGGATAGCCCTGGGCGCGCAGAACCTTGTCGAGTTCGCCGCGAGCGGCCAGAACCGCCGGCGCTTCCATCCTGCGCCCGGGGATCAGGCCCAATTTTTCCGGCCGCGGCAGGGTCACCGGCGGCAAGGTATCCTTGTCCAGGTTTTTGAATACCACCTCCCGGATGACAAAAGGCGGACCCGGATCGATCTGGAACCTGACCTTGACTGGTTTCTCCTCGGCGTCGACCTCATAGCTGATTTGGGAAGCGTAAAACCCCATGGAGCGCATGGCGCGGGTGAATTCGTCCACATCCTCTTGCGCCCTCCGGTGCAGTTGCGGCAGCGTCAGGGGCGGTCGGTCCTCGAGCTCAACGGTGGCCGAAAGGCGGGTCAGCACCTGACGGGTGGACGAATCGAGAGACCCACCGATGGTGGTCTTGTAAGCCAAAGAAAGGCCTTCTTCGGTCTTCTCCCGTCCTGAGGCTTCCGGCGGGGGAAAAGACGCCAGGAAGAAAAGGGAGAGGATCAAAAAAAAACGAAGCAAGAAGGTTGGCCGCATACGGTTCCCAATATTTTTAAATATAAAAGTGGAAATTTTACTTGAGTATTCACGGCGGGGCAATGCGATTGTGCCAGGAACTCGCACCAATTCTGGCGGCCGAGTCCCCTTAGCCTTTCTGCCCCGTCCTTTGCCAACCGGGATACCACCGGTTCCGTCGTCGGCCATTTTGGAAATTGACCTGAAAGACTTCTAAGCGACTATCACGGCAATCATCGCAGGGTATAGGGAGCCAAGGGGCGGTTTTTTAGTTATACTATGGACGAGCCGCAGCCGTGCCGACGTCTCGGGAACGACCCGGGCCAGGACAGCACTCAGTTCACGCCAATCCTCAGAGGTATAACCATGAAACGCGTTCTGCTTTTTGTCGTCACCAACCTGGCAATCATTCTCGTGCTCGGTGTCGTTCTTCATCTTTTAGGCGTCGGCCGCATCCTCGATGAGCAAGGGGCCGGCCTCGACCTCTACAACCTGCTGGTCTTTGCCGCGGTTTTCGGCTTCGGGGGAGCGTTCATATCACTGGCGATTTCCAAGTGGACGGCCAAGCGCCTGACCGGCGCCCGGGTCATCGACCAGCCCGCCAACCAGGCCGAGGCCTGGCTGGTCACCATCGTCAAACGGCAGGCCGAACAGACTGGAATCGGTATGCCCGAGGTCGCCATCTACGATTCACCGGATGTCAACGCCTTCGCCACCGGCATGCGCCGCAACAGCGCGTTGGTAGCGGTCAGCACCGGCCTGCTGCGAGCCATGGACGAAGCCGAGGCGGAGGCCGTACTCGCCCACGAGGTCAGTCACGTGGCCAATGGCGACATGGTCACCCTCGCCCTGATTCAAGGCGTGGTGAACACCTTTGTCATCGTTCTTTCCAGGGTGGTGGGCCATCTGGTGGACCGCGTGGTCTTCAAAACTGAACGGGGCCACGGGCCGGCCTTTTTCATTACCTCTATTCTAGCCCAGATGGTTTTCGGTGTCCTCGCCTCCATCATCGTCTTCTGGTTCAGCCGGCAAAGAGAGTTTCGCGCCGATGCCGGCGCCGCCGCCCTGGCCGGCCGTGACAAGATGATCGCCGCCCTGCAGCGGCTGCAGAAATCGGTGAGCAAACCCCTGCCGGATCAGATGGCCTCTTTCGGCATCTCCGGATCCCGGGGGAGCGGCCTGCGCCGGCTCTTTATGACCCACCCGAGCCTCGAAGAGCGCATTGCGGCCCTGCGGAAATAGGCTCGTGGATTTCACGTTCATCCACATTTCCCTGTCTCCCGCACCTGTCGATAACCGGTTTTGGCCCGCGAAAATCAG
>JAAYDE010000035.1 GCA_012729375.1 Deltaproteobacteria bacterium
CGACTGAAGATCCTTCAAAATTGACTCATGGACCGCAAGCATGTTCTACCTTGCTGTTTAGTTTTCAAAGATCAAGTGCCACAAAAGAACAGACTTACTTTGTAACTTAATTCTACATCAACGTCAACAACATTTTTTTATCGCGCTGATCTTTTTTCCGCTGCCCCGTGAGGCGAAGGAGTTTTTACAAAATCTGGCCAAAGTTGTCAACCTATTATTTCGGAATTTTTTTCTTTAATCATTTCCTTTGCTTATCCGCTATCGCCAAAAACCCTTCAAGCTCCCGATCGGCCGTCGTTTTCCCT
Source organism: Deltaproteobacteria bacterium (assembly GCA_012729375.1). Lineage (GTDB taxonomy): Bacteria > Desulfobacterota > Desulfuromonadia > Desulfuromonadales > JAAYDE01 > JAAYDE01. The sequence goes on from JAAYDE010000035.1 coordinate 306, forward strand.
TGTTCAGGGGGCAAAGTTCACACGCACAAATTTCCGTTTTCCGGCCTGGATGACCACCTCGCCCCGCGGCTCCACCGTCACGTCTTCGCTCTCGACACGGCTTCCATCAATCTTCACCCCGCCCTGGTGAACCAAGCGCCGCGCCTCGCCATTGGATTTGGTCAATCCGGTTTCGGTCAGCAGGCGGCAGATCCAGACCGCTTCCGTTGCCGGGAAAACAACGGTCGGGATATCCTCGGGAATCTCCTTCTTTTTGAACTGAAGAACAAAATCCTCGGCGGCCGCTACGGCCTCTTCGCCACCATGGAATCGGGCCACCAGCTCCCCGGCCAGGGCTTTCTTGCTTTCCATCGGATGACGTCCTGCCGCGCTGCCCTCGACACCGGCCTTGATTTTCTCCAGTTCTTCCAGGCCGACATCCGAGAGAAGCTCAAAATACCGAAGCATCAGGGAATCGGAAATACTCATCACCTTGCCGTAGATTTCCTTGGGATGTTCGGTAATGCCGATGTAATTCCTCAGGGATTTGCTCATCTTGTTGACGCCGTCAAGGCCTTCCAGCAACGGCATGGTGAGAATGATCTGGGGTTTTTGGCCATAGCTTTTCTGCAGTTCGCGGCCCACCAGCAGGTTGAACTTCTGGTCCGTTCCTCCCAACTCCACATCAGCTTCGAGGGCCACCGAATCGTAGCCCTGGACCAGGGGATAAAGAAACTCGTGAATCGAAATCGGCTGCCGGCCAACAAAGCGTTTATGGAAATCATCCCGCTCCAGCATCCTGGCCACCGTGTATTGAGCGGCCAGGCCGATGAGATCGGCGGCGCCCATCTTCTCCATCCACGTGCTGTTGAAAACCACCCGCGTGCGCCGCGGATCGAGAATCTTGAAGATCTGTTCCTTATAGGTCACAGCGTTGGCCGCCACCTGCTCCCGGGTCAGGGCTTTGCGGGTCTCGTTCTTGCCCGTGGGGTCGCCGATCATGCCGGTGAAGTCACCGATCAAAAAGAGAACCTCGTGGCCGAGATCCTGAAATTGCTTCATCTTCTGGATGAGCACGGTGTGCCCCAGGTGAAGATCGGGCGCCGTGGGATCGAAGCCGGTCTTGACCCGCAGCGGCCGCCCCGCAGCGATGGCCCGGGCCAGCCGCTCCTCCAGTTCCTCTTCCACGAGAATTTCCACGGCCCCGCGGCGGATGGTGTCCATTTGTTCGGCAAGGGGTTTCATTTTCTCCTCATTCCTCGTTTATTCCCGGTCATCACCGGCATCACCGGTGACCGCTTCAAAGATCCGCTCCACCTGCAGAGCGCGTCCGCTGGCAACATCCAGTGTCGCCACCAGCCCATTCACCACCGGCATCCTCTTGGCCGGCTCCAGGCGCACCGGCCGCTGGGTGAGAAAACGCTGAATGGCCTGTTCCTTGCGAAAGCCGATGACGCCATCCAGGCTGCCGGTCATACCGAGATCGGTGATATAGGCGGTTCCCAGGGGCAGGATCCTGGCATCGGCGGTCTGCACATGGGTGTGAGTGCCGGCCAGAACCGAAACACGGCCATCCAGATAATAGCCCAGGGCTCCCTTTTCACTGGTCGTCTCGGCATGGAAATCGACGAGAATCAACGGGGTTTCTTTCGCCAGAGCGGCCACTTCCCGATCCGCGGCCAGGAAGGGGCACTCCAGGTTGTTCATGAACACCCTTCCCTCGAGGTTGATCACCCCCACCTTGCAGCCGTTGGCGGCGGTAAACAGCTCAGCCCCCCGTCCCGGAACCTGGCCGGGGTAGTTGGCGGGGCGCAACAGGCGAGGTTCGTCCTCCAGAAAGGAAACAATTTCTCGCTTGCACCAGATGTGGTTGCCGGTGGTGATGACATCGACTCCGGCGTTGAAAAAATCGAAGGCTATTTCCGCGGTAATGCCCATGCCGGCGGCGGCGTTTTCCCCGTTGGCGACGACAAAAACCGCCTTATGCCTCCTGATGAGTCCGTCGAGGCAGTTCCGCAGAGCCAACCGGCCGACGCGACCGATCACGTCCCCGACCATCAGGATGTTGATTGTGGCAGCGCTCATCGGGCGTAATCCACGGCACGGGTTTCGCGGATCACGTTGACCTTGATCTGGCCGGGATAGGTCATCTCCTTCTCGATCTTGCGGGCAATCTCCCGCGCCACCACCTGGGCCTGAGTGTCGGAGACATCCTCGCTGTTGACCATGACGCGAATCTCGCGGCCGGCCTGAATGGCGAAGCAACTGCTGACCTCGGGAAAAGAGGTGCCGATGCGCTCCAGATCCTCCAGGCGCTTGACATAGGTTTCCAGCATCTCTCGCCGGGCACCCGGGCGGGCGCCGGAGAGGGCGTCGGAAGCCTGCACCAGAACCGCCAGAATCGTCTGCGGCGGCTCATCCTCGTGGTGGGCGGCCACAGCATGGATGATGGCCGGATTTTCCCCGTATTTTTTGAGGATATCGGCACCAATGACGGCATGGGAGCCCTCAACCTCGTGGTCGACGGCCTTGCCCAGGTCATGGAGAAGACCGGCCCATTTGGCCTGTTTGACATTGAGGCCCAGTTCGGCGGCCATGATGCCGCAGAGGAAGGCCACCTCGATGGAGTGCTGGAGGGCGTTCTGGCCGAAGGATGTACGGTACTTGAGACGGCCGAGCAACTTGATGATGTCGGGATGGGCGTTGTGGACGCCGACATCGAAAGTGGCCTGCTCTCCCGCCTCGCGGATCGATTTGTCCACCTCGTCGGCGGCCTTCTTGACCATCTCCTCGATGCGCGCCGGATGGATACGGCCGTCGGTGATCAGCCGCTCCAGGGCCAGCCTGGCCACCTCCCGGCGCACCGGATTGAAGCCGGAGAGAATCACCGCTTCGGGGGTGTCGTCAATGATCAGATCGATGCCGGTGGCCGCTTCGATGGCGCGGATGTTGCGCCCTTCGCGGCCGATGATCCGCCCCTTCATTTCATCGGAAGGAAGCGGCACCACGCTGACCGTCCTTTCCGCCACATAATCGCCGGCGTAACGTTGGATGGCCAGCGAAATGACCTCCTTGGCCTTCTTGTCGGCGGTCTCCCGGGCTTCGTCTTCCATCTGCTTGATCCGCTTGGCGCAGTCCAGCCGGGCGGCGCCGACCATCTCCTCCATGAGCTGTCTTTTGGCTTCGTCGGCGCTGATGCCGGAGATCGATTCCAGCCTTTCCCGCTGTTGCCGCAGGACCTCGTCGATTTCCTTTTCGCGGCTGTGAGCCTGGTCCTCCCGCTCGACGAGGGTTTTTTCCTTCTTCCCAAGCTCGGCTTCCCGCCCGTCGAGCTGACCCGATCTGCGGTCAAGGTATTCCTCTTTCTGCACCAGGCGCTTTTCCATGGCCTGAACTTCCCGGCGCTGTTCCTTGACCTCGTTTTCCCAGTCCATCTTGGCCTGGAAAACAGCGTCCTTGGCTTGGACCTTGGCCTCCTTGCGGATGGTTTCGGCCTCCATTTTGGCGGCCTCGATAATCTGGTCGGCGGCCATTTTGGCATCGGCCATGCGCGACTCGGTCAGTTTGTGGCGCAGTAAAAATCCCAAAGCTCCGCCGCCGGCGAGAGCCAAAACAGCAAGGATAATGACGAATTCAAGTTCCAAGGGTTTTCCTCCTCAAAGAACCGCTGCCGGCTCTTTCGTAAATAGTGTGCGTTGTTCGGTTACGATGACATCCATGAGAACATCGTGGCTTTCCCTGGGAAGAAAAGCCAGCAGCTGCATCTCGTAACAGAGCCCGACCAACCGGCCGTGAAAGGTTTCCGCGGCAAGCGCCCGGTCGTAATAACCTTTCCCGTAACCCAGGCGTCCCCCGCTCAGATCGAAGGCAACGCCCGGCACGATCAACAGATCGATCGCGGCGATGGCGACGGCATGATCGCCCTTCGGCTCCGGAATGCCGAAAGCCCCCTTCTCAAAAGCGCCGGGATCGGCGACGGCGATAAATTCCAGAGAAGCGTCCCGCACCCGGGGATAGGCGATTGTTTTTCCCGAAAGCGCCGCCGCCTGAAAGATATCCTGTGTCGGCACCTCGTTGCGAATGGGACTGTAAAGCCCCAAAGTCCGGCATTGGCGGAACATGCTGCCGGCCAGCAAACGACCCTGGATGGCCTCGCCGAGGAGACGGCGCTCCGCCGGGCAAAGGGCATGGCGCTGGGCCAGAAGTTCTTTTCGAATCAGGCTTTTGGGCATGCAGAGGCAGTTGTAAGGTGTTGCCTGACCTCTGGGAGGGAAGGATGAAACGACCGGCGGGAGCGGGAAAACGGCCGCCAACGGCGGGTTTTCCCCGGCAAAACGGATGTCGGAGGCAAGATCCCCGGATCTTCAGCTACTTATATCTTCCACCCCTGGTTATGATACAACCAAACCGGAAATACCGTTGCTTTGTATGAACCCGCTGGAAAGCGGCCACGGGAAGACAGATATATGCAAAAATCTTTTACTCCGCGAAATCATGGCGGCGAAGTAATCACATCGGTTTTGGCCATTCCACTGATCTGCCGATCCTTACCGTTCACACGGTCAGGTGCACAAGTTCAGGAGACGACACGGCATCTCCCGGATTTCCCCGGCCACGGGGAGGTCAGCTGGCGACATCCATTCTCGTCAGTAGTTTGGCGAGCTGCGCCTCGTTGCGCTTTTGACTTTCCTGCAGCCGCAGGTATTCTCCGGCCAGGTTGAGGAAGGCCAGAACCATGGCCTGCAGGGAGTCAACCGTATTGGTCGCGGTGGTGACTTCCCTGATCTTTTCATTGACAAAAGCCGCCACCGCATCCACTTCTTCCGAGGGACCGTCACTCTTTATGGCGTACTTCTGACCGAGGATGGTGACCTGAACGACATTTTTCAAGGCGTTTCCCGATCCAAATAAGCCAGTTTGCCCAGAATCCTCTCAACTTCAGCGGCAATAAGCGCCTTTTCATCCGTCAGAGCACTTTTTTCCTGAAGAAGCTCCCGGCACTTTTCCTCAAGGGCGCAATTCTTCTCCAGAAGTTGATCGATCTTACTTTCCAGTTTTTCAAAAACGTTCAGATCCATGGCAGAGACTCCAATCTATTGCAAATATAAATAAAATAGTAAAATTCCCCCGGGGCAAAGTCAACCGCTTTCACGGATTTTCAAACAAAGCCTGGACAAAAGCATGGGGATCGAAGGCACGCAGATCCTCGATTTTCTCCCCCACCCCGACATAGCGGACCGGTATCCCCAGTTCCCCGCCGACGGCCACGATCATGCCCCCGCGGGCGGTGCCATCCAGTTTCGTCAGAACCAGGCCGGAGACATCCACCGCCTCGTTGAAAAGACGGGCCTGAATCAGGGAATTCTGGCCGAGGGTGGCGTCCAGCACCAGCAGGGTTTCGTGGGGGGCGCCGGGGACCTCCCGGCCGACGACACGGCGGATCTTCTTGACCTCTTCCATGAGATTGACCTTGGTGTGGAGACGTCCCGCCGTATCTAGAATGACCACGTCCGTGCGCCGGGCCAAGGCCGCCTTGAGCGTGTCAAAGGCGACACCGGCCGGATCGGCGCCGGGGCCGTGACTGACGATGCCGGCGCCGGAACGCTCGGCCCAGATAGCCAACTGCTCCGCCGCCGCCGCCCGAAAGGTGTCACAGGCGCCGAGCAGTACTTTCTTCCCCTGCTGGTGGGTCAACTGCCAGGCCAGCTTACCGATGGTTGTCGTCTTGCCGACGCCGTTGACTCCGATCACCATGATCACAAAGGGGGCGGCGGCACTGAAATCAAGGGGGGCCTCACAACAACTCAGGCGCCTCTCGATCTCTTCCATCAACGCCTTCCGCAAGCCCGCCGGATCCCGTATTTCTCCTTGCGCCGAGCGCCCCTGCAACACCTCCCGCAGTTCCAGGGAGGTTTTCATGCCGATGTCGGAGCCAATCAGGATCTCTTCCAATTCCTCCCAGAGGGCATCGCCGATTCCGCCTCCGCCCCGCAACAGGTCATCGAGGCGGCCGACGAAAATGCCGCGGGTCTTGGCCAGACCGGCGCGCATCCGGTCGATCATCGACGAAGGCGGTTCTGGAACAACCAACGGAGCGCCTTCCCCCGGCGGAGCCGGCTCTTCTGCGGGCGGCAGCGCCGTTTCCCTAGCCTTCCTTCTTTTGCGTCCGGCGATGGCTCGGACCAGAACCACGACCAGGATCATCAGAATCAGGACAGCCAGGGCGGGAAGACCATAATATAGGTAAGGGAGCACCAGGGGACGTTGCCCTTCGGCAATCCCCAGCAGGGAAACCACGAAGGCGATCACTTCGTCATAACGGGCCAACCACTCCATCAATAAAGCTCCTTCTTCAGCGCCAAAGCGCAACGTATCGCCGCGGATCGAGCTCGATCCGCGTTAAGCAGATCCCGGCCATGTAAAAAAACCAGGTAATAATCCTCATCCACAGGAACGACCAAAACCTGGCAACCCTCGCTGTCGATCTTCATTTCGCGAAGAGATTCCCCTTCCAGGCCGAGAAACAGCCGTTGGAAATGCTGATAGAGGATGACGGCGTGGGCGCCAATGACCTGAAGCCGGTAGGATTCCATCCGCCCCGCCATGTCGACGACCTCGCCTTCGCCATCGACCAGCAGCGCCCCACACTCCCCGCTGACCAGTTCGGTCAGGGGAAAAAGTAATTTTTTGAAAGGCATTCGCTCACCTGAAATCGTTGATACGCACCGAGACCACTTTGGAGACACCCTGTTCTTCCATGGTGATGCCGTACAAGGCATCGCCGGTCCCCATCGTCCTTTTGTTGTGGGTGATGATAATAAACTGGGATTTTTTTGCCAATTCCTGAATCAGATCGTTGTAACGATCGGTGTTGGCGTCATCGAGGGGGGCATCCACCTCATCGAGAAGACAGAACGGGGACGGGCGGACCATAAAGGTGGCAAACACCAGGGCGATAGCGGTCAGCGCCTTCTCCCCCCCCGACAGCAACCCGAGTTCCTGAAGACGTTTTCCCGGGGGTTGGGCAATGATCTCAACTCCGGTCTCGAGCAGATTGCCTTCGTCGGTCAGATGTAGTTCCGCCCTGCCGCCCGCGAAAAGACGCGGAAAAACCTGCTGAAAACGGCCGTTGATCTGCTCGAAGGCGTCCCGGAAGCGGCGGCAGGTGGTACTGTTGATGCGCTGGATGGTGGTTTCCAGGTCGGCTACCGAGGCAATGAGATCGTTCTGCTGGGCGACCAGGAAAGTGAGCCTTTCCTCCAGGACCTGAAATTCCTCCAGGGCCGTCAGGTTGACCTCGCCGATACTGTCCAGCTGCCGCTGCAGTTCGACACGCCGTAGTTCCTGACGCTGGTCGTCCCAGTCCCCTTCCCCCTGCTGCTGCTCCAGGTCACAGCGGAAACGGTCCAGAATGGCCTGGCGCAGATGCCCCTTTTCCAGACTCTTCTCTTGGCGCTCCAGGCGCAGGCCATTGATGACCTCCCGCTCTCCGGCAACGCGGACGGCCAGGGAGCGGAGCTGCTCTTCAGTCACCCCCAGCGACCGCTTGCCGTCCATGGCGGCGGCTTCCAGGGCGGCCAGTTTGGCTTTCTCTTTTTCGCGCAGGGGAAGCATCTCCCGGTCACGATCCTCGAGAACCTGCCGTTCCTCGGCCAGCCGTTTTCGTTCCCTTTCGTTTTCCGCCACACGTTCACCAAGGCGTTCCAGGCGCCCGCCAAGGTCGTCTGCCGTCTCGCGGCAGGTCTCCAGACGCTTGCCGAGGGAGCGGCGGCGCTCCACCCGGCCCGCCTGGCGCACCTTGTTGCCCGTTTCGGCCTCCCGCAGGCGTGCCACTTCGCGGCGGAAATCGTCGAAGTCTTCCTGGGCCGCCTGCAACTCCTTCTGCAGCCGGTCCTTTTCCCCCTCCCGAGCGGTGCTTTCCTGAAGGCTGTGCAAGGACTCCTCCCGCAACCGCAGGCACTCCTCCTCCAGCTGTTGGTGTTCCAGAGCGAGCACCTCCAGGCGGTCGCGAACCCGCTTCCCGGCGTTGTCGAGGTCGGCCAGCAGCCGCTCGGCACGGGTTCCGGACTCCGTTTCACTGCGCAGGGCAGCAGCCACATCGCGGCTGCTTTTTTCCAGCGCACCGGCCTCCTCGTTTACAACCTGGCGCTGGTGCTCCAGGCGGGTGCGCTTCAGTTCACACTCACGCAGCAGCGCCTCCAACTCGCGCCGCATCCTTTTTCGCGTCAGTACGCCGTTTCCCCGGGCGCCGGCGCCGACGACCAGTTCCCCCCGCCAGGAGAGCATTTCCCCCCGGCGATTGACCAGGGTCACGCCCTCGGGAATGCGGCCGTTCAGGAAGGGTTCCAGGCTCTCCACCCGATAGGCCCCCGCCACAAGGTTTTTCAGCAAGGGCCGGTCCTGGTCGGCGGCGGTCAGTAGTTCCGCTAAAGGAACGCCGCCTTCCCAGAAAGGAGACCGGCGCGGGACATCGAAAAAGAAACAAAAACGGTTTCTTACGTTCTGTTTCCGGAGCCAGGCAAGGATCAGCTCCGGCGCCGTTTCCTTCTCCACAACCCGGGCTTGGAGCCGTTCTCCCAGAAAGGTTTCGAAGAGCTGTTCCTCATCCCGGTCCACGGTGAGGCAGTCGACCACCCTTCTCGCCGCCCCGTCGGGAGGGTTTTCGCTCCCCCCGTTGCCGAACCCGGCCGTCGCGTCGATCTCGGCCAGGGCTTCCAGGCGGGAGCGCCCTGCCGCGTATTCCTCGCGGAGGGCGGCCAGCGCTTCCCGGTTGGTCGAAATAAGGGCATCCAGTTCCTTGCGCCGCTCGTGTATGGCGGATTCCTGCTTGGCCAGGCCCTCACGCCGGGACTGGGCCGCGGCCAGCGATGCCTCCGCCGCCGCCCTTTCACCCTCCAAATCCGCGCCCTTTTTCCTTTCCAGGACGGCATCTTCGCGGCTACGCCGCAGGCGTCCCTCGAGGTTGTCCAGACGCCGCTCGGCGTCTTCCCGTCGATTGGCGAAACGGGATATCTCGCTCAGGCAAGAAAACAGCTTCTCTCTGAGGGCGGTCACCGACCGCGATTGCCGTTCCTCGGCCTCCTGGAGATAGACTAGCTTTTCGGCGCCGGCCTGCAGTTCCCCCTCGGCGCCGATGATCTCGGCGTCGAGGGTAGCCAGATCGGCGGTCAGGGCTTCGCGCTCTCGATGGAGTTCTTCCCGCCGCCTCTCAAGCTCCTTCCGTTCCTGGTCAAAGCGCTCACGGTCGAGGCCAAGACGTTCCGCCTCACGGCGGTTGAAGTCCAACCGCTGGGATCCCCGGTCGATATCGCCGGCCAGGCGGAGCAAGGCGCCGCGAGTCCGCTCAATCTCTTTCTCCCTTGCCGCCTGGACGGTTTTCAAGGCGACCAGCCCCTCTTCCCCACCGGCGATCTGCCCTTCCAATTCCTCCACAGCCTCGCGATGCTGCCCCTCGGCGACGGCAAGCTCATCCTCCTGCCCCTTGAGCAGCCGGTAGCGACGCTGGGCGAAACCGATGTCGATCGCTTTCAGCTCCCGTCGGCACTCGCGGAAACGTTCCGCTTTCTGGGCCTGGCGCTTGAGGATGGAGGCCTGGCGCCGCACCTCGGCGATCACATCCTCCAGGCGGCTGAGATTGAGCCGGGCCGCCTCGATCTTGCGCAATGCCGCTTTTTTGCGGACTTTGAATTTCATCACCCCGGCGGCATCTTCGATCAGGCTGCGGCGCTCCTCCGGCCTGTCGCGGAGGATCGTCTCGATATTCCCCTGCTCGATAATGGCATAGGATTTGGCGCCCACCCCCGTATCGAGAAAAAGTTCCTGGATGTCGAGACGCCGGCAGCGGCTTTTGTTGATGTAGTATTCGCTCTCCCCATCCCGAAAGAGCCGGCGCGTGACCATGATCTCGCTGCAATCCTGATAGGGCTCCGGCGCGATCCCGTCCTCGGCGGAGAGAATCAGGGAAACCTCGGCCATACCCAATCCCTTGCGGGCGGCGCTGCCCTTGAAGATGACATCCTCCATGGAGGAACCGCGCAGGTTTTTGGCGCTCTGCTCTCCCATAGCCCAGCGGATGGCGTCAAGAATGTTGCTCTTGCCGCAGCCGTTTGGCCCGACGACGACATTGATCCCCTCCTGAAAAGGCAGAGATACCTTGTCAACGAAGGATTTAAAGCCGATAATATCTACCTGTTTGATGCGCATCCGCGTCAGTCCGGCAGGCTCCCCGCCACCGTTGATGGACCCGTACCATCCCCTGAAAAAAACCACACATGGAGAGGACCGCCTGCTTCAGGCTATAATAGATAAACTTTCCCGCGTACCAATAATAAAAAAAGATGGCGTGCCGTTTTATGAGCAAAAGGCTTCCCTGGATTCGGCTCCTGCTCCTGGTACTGGTACTGACCTGCGCCGGCGGCGCGGCCGCATTCCTCTGTGTGTCGAGAGCCGACCTGCAGCCCTTCTTGCAAAGGGAGTTGAGCAAGGCGCTGGGCCGTCCGCTGGCCGTCGGTGAGGTGCGCCTGCGTTTTTTCCCCACCCCGGCCCTGGACTTCAAGGATATCGCCATCGAGTCCCCGGGGGAAGTCATCGCCGCCGCCCATATCCCCCATCTTCATGTGCAGCCGGAGTTCCTCCCCCTGCTTCAAGGAAAGCTTCTGTTCAATAAAATCACCCTGCAATCCCCGTTATTGAAGATCGATCTCGCCCATCTCGGCAACGGGGATGCGGCAGCCGGTCCCGAGCGGAAAAACATCTCCGGGCCCATCAAACTGAAAACCCTCCGTCTCCGTCAGGGCAACCTCACTCTGATCCACAGCACCGACAGCCGCTTCCCCTCCCCGCTGCTCATCCCCAATGTCAACGGACGCCTGGTCATGAAAGCGGATCATCCGCTGATATTGATGGTCGATGGAGAACTCTCCATGGATGGAGTGCCGGCGCCCTTTTCCGGCGACTTTTCCTGGGCCGGCGGCGATGCCTGGCGGCGGGAGACGCTGTCCGGGAAACTTCAGCTCACCCGTCTGCCCCTGCCTTTCCTCGTCCGGAGAATTCCCGGCTGGGCCGCCGTTCAGGCCGCCGGCAATCTGGATATCGCCCTCCGCGTCCAGGGCACACCCGCCGCCGGAGCCGTCATCGATTTGGCCGTGACCGGGGACAATGCGGCCGTCTCCGCCCCTGGTCTGGCGCCCAACCCGCTGCCTGTAAAAAAGGCCACTTTGCACGCCATATGGCACAGCGACAGAGAAAGGGAGCTGTTCTCCCACCTCGCCCTTGACCTTGGCGGCCCGCAAGTGACCGGCATGGCGGCCCTGGAAAAACGCCCCGAGGGGTTGTGGCTGAAAACGGAACTCGCCTCCCCGCCGCTGACCACGGCCGACCTGCCCTTGGCGGCGGCGCAGTCCGCCCCCCTGCAGGGCAAGGTGGCGGTGAAGTCCTGCGTCTACGACGGGCCGGTCGCGGCGATGGCCAGGTTTCCCCAGGATCTTGCCCCGTTGCGGGCCGAATTGCGGTTGACCGAAATCGCTACGAAGACGCCGGCGACCACCAAACTGGAAAAAGGGGAAGGAACCCTTTTTTGGGAAGGAAACCGCCTGCGTCTCGATAACGGCCGATTTGTCCTGGGGAACTCCGCCGGCGAACTCTCTGTCATCGTCGACGATCTCTTCAACAAAAGCATCCCCACAAAACTTCAAGCCACAGGCTCCCTCCCTCTCGGCGCCCTGGCAGTCGCCATCCCAGAGAAAAACAGAAATGGGCTGCCGGTGGAGGGCCTGCTCCCCTTCCGCGCCCAAGGAAGCGAAATGGAAGGGGCCTTCCGAATCGATCTGGAAGCCGACCTCGCCAGCCTGGTCAAAAACCTCTCCGGCCGGGGAGTCCTGGCCGCGGATACCCCCGCCGCCCTGGCCCTGAGCCTGGACCTGAACCGGGAAACCTGGCGCCTGCAAAAAGGTTCCCTGACCTGCGGACCCGTTGCTCTTAAGGCCAGTGGCGACGGCAGGTTCCAAAACCTACGGGATTTCCGCCTGCGCCTGGACAGCGACGCACTGCTCCTCGCAAAAATCGGTGCCGCATTCCCTCAACTGCACCGCTGGAAACTGCGCGGTCAGGCCGCCCTGAACGCCACCTTAAGTGGAACCAGGGAAGGCCCTCCCCGCATCGACGGTGAATTGCGCCTGGCCGGGGCCGGCATGCGCACCACGCCGATGCTGGCCGACCTCAACGACATCAACGGGCGGTTCCTTTTCAGCCCCGAGGGAATCAAGGCCGACCAGGTGACCGGCCTCCTCGGCACTTCGCCGCTGCGCATCGTCACCACGGCGCTGAGCGATTTTTCCAATCCCGTGCTGACCCTCCATGTCCAGGGACCACAGATCCGCGCCGAGGAACTGATTTTCCCTTCCGACCAGGCCTACCTGTACGATGTGGACGGTAGGCTGAGAATCGACGCCAAAGAACTGCGCTTCGAAAAGGTCGACGTCACTCTCGGCCAGGGGACCAAGGCCACGGTGCGCGGCCACGTGCGCAATTTCAAGGAACCGGAAACCTGGCTTCACATCACTTCCCGGGAAGCGATCATTGACGAGGTCATCGCCCTCTGGCAACGCTCCGTTCCCAAACCGAAGGAGCCGCCCCGCCGCAAGGAGGTGAAACTGCTCATCGACATGGCAGTGGCCAAGGGCTCCCTGGACGGCTTCCATTTCACCCAGGCGGTGGGACAGCTGCGCCTCAAGGAAGGGAAAATCGTCATCCATCCCGTCGACTTTCGCGCCGGGCCCGGATTCGGACAGGGTCAGATCATTGTCGACCCGCGCCCGGCGGGACCTGCTCAATTGAGAATTTCCGGCCATGTGGAAAACCTGGACGCCGCAACCATCAGCCGCCAGGTTCTCGAGGCGGAGAGCATCGCCACCGGCAGCCTGAGCGGTGATTTCTACCTGGAATGTCGGGCGGAAAAGGGTTTTCTCACCTCCTCCCAGGGAAAATTCAGCGCCGCGATCGGCAACGGCGTATTGAAGGAATTCAAGACGCTGGCCAAGGTTTTTTCACTGCTCAACGTTTCCCAGCTATTTTCCATGAAGCTTCCCGACATGTCCCGGGAAGGGATGCCTTTCGACCGGATCACCGCCACCGGCGATCTCAACCAGGGGATCCTGGCCTCGGAGAATTTGCTGGTGGACAGTACCTCGATGAAGCTCTCACTGGTGGGCAATCTTGATCTGAAAAACGACCGGATCGACGCCGTCATGGGGGTCCGGCCGTTGGGCACCGTCGACACAGTGATGAGCCGCATTCCCATCGCCGGCTGGGTTCTAGGCGGCGAGGAGAAGGCCCTGATCACCGCCCATTTCCGCCTCACCGGCCAACGCGCCGACCCGCAGGTCGAGGCGATTCCGGTTTCCTCCCTGTCGGACAAGGCGGTGGGGGTCTTCCGCCGCATTCTGCAACTCCCCGGCAGGATCATCACCAACCCTCGGGAATTGATGGGCGGACCCGGAAAAACCGCGCCGTGACCGTACTTCTTCCCCTGTCACCCCTTACGCACGGCGGCGTGGAGAGTGACGATGCCGAAAGTCATCGGCGTCTGGGCGACAATTTCAAAACCGGCCTCTTCCATAAGATGGCGGAACTGGTCACAGTCGGGGAAATCCGCCACCGAGCGGGGCAGATAGCGGTAGGCCTCCCGCCGGGAGAAAAACCCGGCCAGCCAGGGAAGAAGTTTCCGGAAGTAGAAATGGTAGAGGACGCGAACGGGCGGATTTGCCGGAGTCGACAGTTCCAGCACCAGCAGTTTGCCGCCGGGGCGGAGCACCCGGCGCAACTCCTGCAGCCCCCTGGAGCGGTCGGCGACATTACGGATGCCGAAGGCGATAACCGCCCCGTCGAAGGTCCCGTCGCCATGGGGAATCGCCTCGCAGCGGGCGGCCACCGGAAAGATCCGCTGCCCCAGCCCGGCACGGCGGATCTTGGCGTTAGCACGCTGAAGCATTCCCGCCGAGAAATCGGCGGCAACGATGAGATCCGCCTGGGGATAGCGGCGGGCGATCTCCAGAGCGACATCGCCGGTGCCGCTGGCCATGTCCAGAATCCGCTGGCTGGCCTTGACATTCAGGCAGAGAACCGCTTTTCTCCGCCACCGGCGGTCGATGCCGAGGGAGAGAAGATGATTGAGGAGATCGTAACGGCCGGCGATGCCGTCAAACATCTCCCGAATGTCGTGGCCCTTGTTTTTCTCCACCACCAATCCACAATCGGACAAAATTCGGCCTGTTGCCCTCGGCGCCAGGAGAAAAGGAGCGACAATAGCGATGCAGCCCCTGATCGTCACCGCCGCCGTTTTAAGAAAAGACGGCCGGATTCTCATCACCCGCCGGCCGCAAGGGAAACCCCATGGAGGGTTATGGGAATTTCCCGGCGGCAAACTGGAAGGATACGAATCCCCCGAGGAGTGCCTGCGCCGGGAAATCGATGAAGAACTGGCCCTGGAAATCGACGTCGAAGGGATTTTCGAGGTCGTTCACCACCGCTACGAATGGGGGCCGGTGCTGATTCTGGCCTACGACTGCCGCCCCCGCGGCGGCGCCATCCGCAACCTGGGGGTGACCGAACATCGCTGGGTCTTGCCCGGGGAGCTGGCCCGCTTCCCGCTCCTTCCCGCCGACGTGCCGATCGTCAGGAAGCTGAGCAGGTAAGTTCCGGCCTCAATCCCCAGTACCGGCCAGGGTTCCCGGCGGCGCCAGAAAGGCCCGCGCCGGAGCCGCCTCGCAATCCCTTATCCGCAGTGGCAAGCAAATCAAATCGTAGTTTCCAGGCTGCACTTTGCGCAGATCGAGCCCCTCCAGAATCCACACCCCCGCCGCCAATAGCCGCGGGTGGACATCCTGTTCCGGCTGCATGGAACCGATGGAGAGGTAATCGATCCCGACCAGGGCCACCCCCTTGGCGATGAGGAAAGCAGCTCCGTCGAGGGCCACAAAAGCGTAATCCGAACGGAATCTTTCCTCCTTCCAGTAAGACGAGTTGGCGGTTTTAAACAGCACCCGGCGGCATCCCGGCAGCAGGGTATTGCTGAGAATCTGCGCACCGATTGCAGAAGTCCCGAGGATTTCGACAACCTGTACCGGCCCGTTGACGGCGGAGCAGGAAAAGGATTCCATATCGCCGGCGCCGGCGATAAAATGGCTCGGGGCGTCGAGATGGGTGCCGCAATGGACGCCCAGGCTCAGGGCCGAAACCGTGGCCTCGTCGCCGCCGGCCACTTCAGCAAGGCGGCTGAGACAAAACGGCGGATCGCCGGGCCAGACGGGAAGCTCGGGCCGGAGCGCCACCGAGATGTCGATCCAGGGAATGCCGTTTTTCGCCATGCTTCAAAACCCTATTCCAGCGCAAAACCGCCGGGAACGCTGAAAGGCTTCCTGGGCGGTTTTGCCTTTTCCGGGCCGTCCGCCAAATACGTTCAACGGCGCAAACCCCTCGCCAGCCACCCAATGCCGCCGGCACTTCCCCGGACGAAGGGCAGAATCTTTCTTCGCGCCTTTCTTGCCCCGCTTGGCATCCTTTTGCCGTGAAGACATCAGTCCTTTTTCTCGATCTTCGCCCAGGTATCCTTCAGCGTCACCGTCCGGTTGAAAACCAACCGCCCCGGCGCGCAGTCCCGGCGGTCGGCGCAGAAATAACCGAGCCGCTCGAACTGGTAGCGGGATTCCGCCGCAGCTCCAGCCAGTGAGGGCTCTACCAGGCAGTCTTTCAACACCTCCAGGGAGTCGGGGTTGAGATGGCTTTTGTAATCCACCGTCTTGTCGGCGCAGGGATCCTCGATGACAAAAAGCCGGTCATAGAGGCGTACCTCGGCGGGAAGCCCGTGGCGGGCCGACACCCAATGGATGATCCCCTTGACCTTGCGGCCGTCCGGCGGTGCCGCTCCGCGGGTTTCCGGGTCGTGGACGCAGCGCACCTCGACGATCTCGCCCATGGCGTCGCGGACCACGTCGGTGCATTTGACGATGTAAGAATAGCGCAGCCGCACCTCCCGTCCCGGTGCCAGGCGGAAAAACTTCTTGGGGGGATCCTCCATGAAATCTTCCCGCTCGATGTAGAGCTCGCGGCAAAAAGGGATACGGCGCGTGCCCATGGCGGGATCATTGGGATGACAGGGGGCCTCGATCTCCTCCTCCTGCCCTTGCGGATAATTCTCGATCACCAGCTTCAAGGGGCGCAGCACCGCCATGGCGCGGGGAGCGGACTGCTCCAGGTCCTCGCGGATACAATATTCGAGCAGCCCCATGTCGACACAACTGTCCCGCTTGGCCACGCCCACCTTGTCACAGAAGTTGCGGATCGAGGCCGGAGTGTAGCCCCGGCGCCGAATACCGCTCAGCGTCGGCATGCGCGGATCGTCCCAGCCGCTGACGTAACCACCGGTCACCAGCTCGATGAGGCGCCGCTTGCTCAGCACCGTGTAGTTGATGTTGAGTCTCGCGAACTCGATCTGCTGGGGATGGCAGGGGACGTCGAGCTGATCGAGGACCCAGTCGTAAAGGGGGCGATGGTCCTCGAACTCGAGGGTGCAGATGGAATGGGTGATGCGCTCCAGGGCATCGGAAATGCAGTGGGTGTAATCATACATGGGGTAGATGACCCACTGGTTGCCGGTGCGGTGGTGCTCCTCGTGACGGATGCGGTAGATGACCGGGTCGCGCATGTTGAGGTTGGCGGAGGCCATGTCGATCCGCGCCCGCAGCACGTGGGCGCCGTCGGCAAACTCGCCGGCCTTCATACGCCGGAACAGGTCGAGGTTCTCCTCCACGGAACGGCTCCGGTAGGGGCTCTCTCTGCCCGGTTCCTTGAGGGTGCCGCGGTACTCCCGCATCTCCTCGGCGCTCAGCGAACAGACATAGGCTTTGCCCTGGCGAATCAGATCGAGAGCATAGTCGTAGAGCTGGGGGAAGTAGTCGGAAGCATGGAAAAGGTTTTCCCCCCAGTCGAAGCCGAGCCATTGGACGTCGTTGCGGATGGACTCCTCGAATTCGACATCCTCTTTGCAGGGGTTGGTGTCGTCGAAGCGCAGGTGGCACTTCCCCTTATAGTCCCTGGCCAGCCCGAAATTGAGACAGATCGATTTGGCGTGGCCGATGTGCAGATAGCCGTTCGGCTCGGGCGGAAAACGGGTCACCACCCGCCCCCCGTTCTTGCCGGCCTGTAAATCCTCATCGATGATGGTGCGGATGAAGTTGGTCGGTTTCGCCCCTTCGCTGCTATTTTCAGTATTGGCTTTCCGTTCTTCCATGTTCCTCAATTCCTCCTGGGCAACAGCCCCCTCGGTCCGGAAATAGACCGCCAAAAACATTCCGCCAAATATACAACCCTCTTCCCGCAAATACCAGGGATCCGCCCGTCGAGAAGGGGTTTACCCCTCTTCCCCGGTGACTGTCGGGAATTTTTACATCCCCGCCGGAACCGTGCCGCGACAGTCTCCGCTTTTCCCTGAAAAGAAATCATAAATGATTAATTTTAAAAGAATTTTTTGAGGTTCGTGGGCATTTGATCGGTGTCGGAATTCTTTATAAATGGTCACCAATTCCCGGTCATCCCAAAATTTTATCAATAAATACAAGTGGTTATTTCTTGGCACGGCAAATGCTGAAGGTAATAGGTAAGCGCTTCACCATGTGCCGGAATAATTAAGAAGCAACCGCACCGCTTGAAAGCCGCCGCTCTGACATCCGTGGGGCATTTATAAAATACCGGATTCCTGTTTGGCGACGGCTCCCGGAAAGGTAGACGCTGCTCCCTTTAACAAAGAAAAAGATACGCTAACCGAAACGCAAAACCAAGGAAAGGATAAACAAAATGATGAAGAAAATTAAATTGTTTTTGCTTCTTGCACCGTTATCATTGGTGTTTGCAGGCACCCTTTCCGCTTACCCCGTCAACGTGGGGGATACGCTCAACTTCAGCCTCGGCCAGGGCACCAGCCAATGGGTGAGCGCCAGCAACGGCTCGACTCTCTACGGTTGGGTGGGGGAATTATCCGTTTATCCCGCCGACAGTTCTGACCTGCTTTTCTCTACTTTCTGTCTGGAGATGGACGAAACCCTTGGAACAGGTCTGCCTTTCAGGGTTGGAAGCATCAACGACTACGCCTCCCTTGGCGGAGCCAATACCAACGATAACGATCCCCTTTCCAAAGCCACAAAATGGCTTTACTGGAACTACGTGACCGGGAATCTCGATGATGCCGTTTCGGGCTATTCCTATGGCGCCAACAGCTCCGCCAATGCTCTTCAAAGAGCCGTCTGGTTCCTTGAAGAGGAAATCACCTCGGTGTCGGGACTGGCCGAATTACTTGCCAAGGCAGCTTTAGATGCCGAACTCGCTCAGGCCTACTCCGGCGATGTCGCCGTCATTAATCTTCTGTTCGCGGACGGAAGCAGGGCTCAGGACGTTCTGGTGGCCTCGGCTCCCGTACCCGAACCCTCCACCCTGTTGCTGCTGGGCGCCGGCATGGTCGGTGTTGCCCTGTCCCGCCGCCGGGCCAGAAAATAAAGTTGCGTTGCCTCCGCCAAATCCATCCGGGAGATGCGCAGCATCTCCCTTTTTTTGTCAAAGACAAAGCCGCGGATACATCGGACCGGGAACAACCGCGCGGAACCTATTTTTCCCACAGCCCATTCCTCATATTGTTCCAATCCCGCCACCATGGTATTTTAGCCGATATCTGGCGACAAAATTCACCTGATCGAAAAATTGACGAAATGGCTGACGCCCAGATCCAATCCCTGCTGAAAAAAATTCCTGCCGTGGATCGTCTTCTCGATGAGCCGTCCATCATGGCCCTTCTTTCCCGCGCCCCTCGTGATCTGGTTACCGGTGCCGTTCGCGACGTTTTGGCCGAAATCCGTGAAAAAACAATTCATAACGGCCGTTCGCCGGAGGAAAAGCTGGATCCCCCCAACCTGGCGCTGAAAGCAGTACGTCTCGCCGAAAGCCGCCTGCGTCCCTCCCTGCGCCGGGTCGTCAACGCTACCGGCACCCTGATCCATACCAACTTGGGAAGAGCGCCATTGAGCGCCGCGGCACTCCGGGCCATCGCGGATATTGCCGTCTCCTATTCCAATTTGGAATACGATCTGCAATTGGGTCAAAGGGGAAAACGCCACACCCACGTGGAGGAACTGCTCTGCCGCCTGACCGGGGCCGAGGCGGCGACGGTGGTCAACAACAACGCCGGGGCCACACTGTTGGCGCTGGGCGCCCTGGCCGCCGGCAAAGAAGCCATCGTCTCGCGGGGGGAGCTGGTGGAAATCGGCGGCAGCTTCCGAATGCCGGAAGTGATGGCCACCGGCGGTGTGGTCATGCGCGAGGTCGGCACCACCAACAAGACCCATCTGCGGGATTATTGCCAGGCCATCGGCCCGGAAACCGCCCTGCTCCTCAAGGTTCACACCAGCAATTACCGCATCGTCGGTTTCACCGAACAGGTTTCTTCCACGGACCTGGTCCGTTTGGGAAGACAAAAGGGGATTCCGGTGATGGAGGACCTGGGAAGCGGCATGCTTCTCGATCTCTCATGCTACGGCCTGCCCAGGGAGCCGACGGTGCGGGAGACCGTCGAGGCGGGAATCGACATCCTTACCTTCAGCGGCGACAAACTGCTGGGCGGACCGCAGGCCGGGATCATCCTGGGGCGCAGGGAAGCCGTCGAACGTATCCGCCACCACCCTTTGGCCCGCGCCCTGCGTATCGACAAACTGACTCTGGCCGGTCTGGAAGCGACCTTGCGCCATTACCTCGATCGCGAGGAAGCGCTCCGGGAAATCCCGATTCTGCGCATGTTGGCCATGGCGCCGGAGAAAACCCGCGAGAAAAGCGAAAGGCTGCTCGCTCTGGTGCAAAAAAGGGGATGGGATTTCCAGGCGGAAGTCATCCCGGAAAGCTCGCGGGTCGGCGGCGGCGCCCTGCCACTCACCGAACTGCCCGGTTTCGCCGTGGCCGTCACCCCCCTGGGGATGAGCACCGCCCTTCTTGCCCAAAGACTCCGTGCCGCGGCGCCGCCGGTCATCGGCCGTATCCAGGAGAACCGTCTGCTGTTCAACCCGCGCACTCTGGCCGAAGGGGAAGAGGAACTGGTGGCTGCTTCCCTGAATCAGGTCCTGGGCCACAAATCCCCGGAAGAAAATCATCAGGACTGAATATCTGACTGAGCCGGACGCACCTGACGCCGTTCGCCCGAAGCGCCGGCTGAGCGGCCAAACTGGACCATTTCTGAGGCTGTGCCGAAGAACCGGCCGGTGTGCGCCAGATCGGGCACGGGGCGCGGCCGGGGTGCTTGCAGCATGTCGCAGGACAAGGAGCGAGGACGGCTTAAAACGGCGCGCAATCGCTGCCTGCCGCAGAAGGCATCAGGAATGCTTCAGCCCAAACGAGGAAACCACCAGGGGCGAAAACGGGTAGACCTTCCACGGCTGATCGGATCGCTACCCTGGCGGCCCGATGGGTCAAGCCCGTTCCCTGAGCAAAGAAGCGGGCACACCTCGGCCGGCTAAAAAATCATTCCGCCAAGCCAATAAAGCAACATCCCCACCAGCACCGTCCCCCCCAGGCTGCGGGTCTTGAGAGACAACAGCAGGGTCGGAATCGCTACCAGCAGTTCCAGCTTGCCAAAGGAAAAACTGCGGGTTGCGCCATCTGCAAAAAGCGTCGGCGCCAGAAGAGCGCTGAGGATCGCCACCGGGATCAGCGCCAGCCAATCGATTAGCCATTGGGGCATCTGCCGGTGAGCGAAGTAGAGAAGGGGACAGGCACGGGGGAGGTAGGTTACCAGGCCCATGGCGCCGAAGAGGAAAAGATAGTCGTAAAAACTCATCTTTCCCTCAGCCTCCGTCGCTGCAGCAGGTAACCCAAAGTGGCGGCGCTTATGGAGGCGCCGACGATATAGGAATCACCGGGAATCAGCAGAAACCAGGCGGTGGAGACCAGGGCCGCCAGTAAACCGGTGATGACGTAAATGCGCCCCCGCAGCTGGAAAACCAAAAGGCAGATGAACATCCCGGTGAGAGCGTAATCGATGCCGAGGGCCCCCGGGGGGACAAACTGGCCGACCAGGGCGCCGCCGATGGTGGCCAGAAGCCAGGTGCCATTGGCCAGGTGGTTGACGGCCAGGGCCCGCCAGCGGTCCCAGTCCCCCTCCCGGAAACGGGTCAGGTTGACGGCGAAGCTTTCATCGGTGACGCCGTAGGAATAGAGGGCCAGAAACCGCCGGCTCACCCCCGGCAGGTATACCGCCAGGGCGGAACTCATCAGCACATGGCGCAGGTTGACGACAAAGGTGGTGGCGATGATGGCCGACAGCGACGCGCCGGCGGCGAGCATGGCGACACAGATGAACTGGGCGCTGCCGGCGAAAACCAGAATGGACATCATCGCCACCGCCCACCAGGGAAGCCCGGCCTTCTGGGCCAGCACACCCAGGGCCAGGCCGATCGGCATATAACCAAGACAGATCGGCCAGGCGGCATTCGCCCCCTGGCGCAACGTTTTCAGAATACCCTGGCGAAGGTTCATGATCCGGTGGACAAAAGACAAATCAAGGCAAAGGGGATATTCCTCACTCCAACGATCTCGGGTATTGTTGCCATTCCTCCGTCGATTGTCCATAAAAAGGATATAAATGCCGGCCTGTTTTCCAAAAAAAACAGCTCTGGCCAAGACATGTCCCTGTCCTGCCGCTGTAGCCTCTTGTGGAGGGGAAAGCACCGAAAGCGATGGGCCGGCCGTGCTTCCAATCCGTCGTTCTCTTCAAAATCACGGCGTTTTTCAGGAAAGCAACGGATTTCGGCGGGGGTTGCCATCAGCGTGGCCAATTCGCTCACGGCAACTGGGAATGGCTGCAAAACCCTGGAAATATAGCTGAAAACAGCTGTCTCCACCGTGCCGGTTCAGTTTTCTTTGCGGCATTGCTCCCGCTGTTTTCAGTTCAGGTTTCGGGGAAAGAAAGGACTTGGGAAGGGATTGAAAAACATTTGTATTGTATGCTGGGATGATTCCATGTTATGTTGTCATCACTAAAGCACGTTTGTGGAGATTTTTACTCGATGGGCTGGCGCGGTGTCAACCCTGAACAGAACACGCAGACCGGTTTGGCTGTGTGTTTTTTCTTTATTTAAGAGTCATTAATCTTCACAAAAAATCTTTATCTGGAAACAAGGAGAAAAAAGTGGCAGAAGGAACAGTAAAATGGTTTAACGACAGCAAGGGTTTCGGTTTTATTCAGCAGGACAATGGACCGGATGTTTTTGTTCATTTTTCCGCAATTCAGGGAGATGGATTCAAATCTCTATCCGAGGGAGATCGTGTGACTTTCGATGTCACCAACGGTCCCAAGGGCCCCCAATCCGCCAATGTACGCAAAATCTGATTTTGTAAATTAAGTGTCGATGTCGAAGAAGCCTTGCGATAATTCGTAAGGCTTCTTTATTTAGTTTTCACCCGAAAGCGGTTCTTTTTTGTAATCCCGGCGTCAATCTGTGTTCTTGCTTGGTTGACATACCGTTTGTGCGACTCCGCACCAGAGCCGGATTTCCTTGACCTGGCAAAAAACTTCTCGCTCCCGGTATGAAAACAGGACTCGCTCCCTCCTGCGTCTCCGGATGAAAACTATTTAAAAAAACAGTTTTTTCAGATTAAATCCTGGACACCGATAAAGTCTGACGTACTTTTTCCAGATGCAATCCAACGTTGCATGACGGGAGTATCAATAAATGAAGAAGAAAGTCTTATCGGTTGGTGATCGGGTCGATGCCCGCTGCACAAAATGTCGCAAAGTCCTCAATCACACCATTATCGCCATGGTTGAGGAGCGCCCCGCCCGTGTCCTGTGCAATACCTGCGGGGGAGAACACAATTACAAAGACCCCAGCCCCGTCACCCGCACTAAAACCAGCACGCCAGGCAGCAAAAAGGTTTCCAAAGCCAAAGCGGACATCAATAAAGCAGAACGGCAGTATTGGGAAAACATTCAATCCGACATGGACTCCTCCAAAGCCGTCAACTACGCCATGGACGGCCATTTCAACGTCGGCGTTCTGCTCAGCCATCCGGTTTTCGGCCTGGGCCTGGTACAGGAAACGATAGGAGTCAACAAAATCCGCGTCCTGTTCCAGGAGGGCCAAAAGCTATTACGCTGCGCCACCGCCGGCCCTGACAGAAAATAATTCACCATCTTTTGATTTCCGCCGGTTTTCTCCGTTACCCAGCCTCCCTGCAACCGCCGGCAGGGATCGTTAGGGGGTCTCCTGCCCGATCCCTGTCCTCCGCGCCGGGGGAAAATATCGATTTTTCCTGAATCCTCCCATTGACCGCGGGATTTCATTTTCAAGCCGGGTCAAACAATGGGCGGCTGGCTCGCCAATCCGCTTTCGTCCTTCTCAAAATACATATTGTTATCCGCTTCCTCCATCAGTTGTTCCAAAGTTTGCGGAGAAGAAGGATCGTAAACCGCACAACCGAAACACATCCCCTGAGGATACCGATATTCCGGAGAAAGATTGAGACGGGTTATTTTCTGCCGGATTTGATGAAGCCGTTCCTCGGCATGCCGTTTGTCGCAACCATAAAAAACAATCATGAATTCATCCCCGCCCATCCGGTAAATCTTGTCGGAAGAGCGAATCGCCTCGCGGATAAGATTGACCATGGTCACCAGATAATTGTCCCCTTCCTTGTGCCCGAAGGTGTCGTTGACATACTTGAGATCGTTGACGTCCCCGTAACACAGCACGAGAGGCTCCCCGGCGAGGCGCGCAGTTTCCATCATTTCTTCCACTTCGGGCTGAAAGTATTTACGGACAATGGTTCCCGTCAGATGATCGATCCGGGCATCCTTCTGCATTTCGGCGACCCTTCTTTCATTGCGCCGGATACGGTGCTGCTGCAGGCAAATCCCGCCGCAAAGCAGTAAAAAAACCGTCCCAAGGAAGACGGCCTTCCAGCGGTGTTCCCGCCAGAACCCTCTCGGAGCGTTGATGACGATACTTCCTTCCGGCAAGAGATGGGCGGCAATCCCAAAGCGCTCGAGGACCTCATGATCAAAAAAAGTGCGAAAAGGATGACTCCTGATCAGCGGGATCTGGGAAGCCTTTTCCCCATCCAATATTCGTGATCCCAGATGGGCGGCAAGGGTCCCCTGGTCATAACTGTAGGCCACGCTGCCCCCGACCACGCCCAGACCCAAGGTGTATTCGGAAAGGCTGAAGACCGGACGATTGCAGGCCGAAGTGATCGCCCGCAGGCTTTTTTCGATGCTGTAACGAACGTTGTTGCCATCCACATAATAGTTGAGAAAAAGGACGGCCGTTCGTCGATCAAGGGTGCTCAATTCCGCGAGCAATTCCTTCATCCCCATGGCGGGCACGAACCTGAAAGCGACAGGTTCTTTGATCCGGGGGAGCAGCTCTTCGATACGCCGCTGCATCTTAAGACCCGTTGTGGTGTGGTCGTTAATGAGCAGGATGGTATTTACCTGCGGATCAATCCTGAGAATGGCGGCGACGGAACCCTGAAGATCGAAGGATTCAAGAACTCCGGTCATGTTCTCCTGATGGGGCGATTCCTGGTGGGACAGATGGTTGACACCGCAAAAGACAACGGGGGTGTCCTTGAACAGAATGGTGCGGAATTCGCGTAAAAAATCGAAGGCGTTGTCATCGGTGGAGATGACGAGGTCGAGGGTGCGATTGCCATACTTGTAACGGAAAAGTTCAAACAATTGATGCACATACATCTTGTTGAAAAACCGCTTGGTGTCCATGTATTCAACAAAAATTTCGCCGATATCCCCACGTTTCCGGAGAACCTCCTTCAACCCCCGGGCCATATTGATGGTCCAGCTGAACTCAGGATCATAGGAATGGAGGATCAGCACATCTTTTTGTCCACCCTCTTTATGATTCAGAATGATTGCGTCGCCAGGAAGGGAGGCGATGCTCAGTCCGAAACGCACCATTTGGCGGTAATCGAAAACCGGCTTCATCGGCCCGGGGATGACGGGCATCGTGGCCGGGTCTTCACCGGCCAGCACTCTCAGGGCGATCTTTCCCGTCAGTGTGCCGTGAGCATAGCCTTCGTTGATGATGCCCCCCGTTACACCGTGATTGAGATAAAACTCGCTGAAACAGTAGACAGGAACCGTGCTGGCCTGGGAAATCCGGGGCATGACGGTTTCCGGGCTGTAGTAGTTCCCGGCGCAGTCCCGAAAGTAATTCAGCAAAAAAACCACTGTATCCCGGGGAAGGCGAGAAAGGTGAGATTCCAGTTCGGGAAGAGGCAATCCTTCCACAAATTCGAACTCCAAATGCCCGGAAAAAACAGAGATGGCATCTTTTACTTCCTGCAGGCTGATCTGTCCGCTGACGGTGACATCGGTGACCACCGTCACTTTCTTCAATCCCGGATGAAGGCGTTGGATCAAGGCAAGGTTATCGGCGACGCGATGAACTTCCGTCACACCTGTGGCTTTTTTGAAGCCCTCCAGCATCTCCGGCTTGAAATTGTTGACACCGCAAAAAACCACCGGCGCGCCTCTGAAAAGCTGGTTTCGGAACCTTTTCAAAAAAGAAAAGGCGTTATCGTCCACTGCAACAATCAGATCGAAATCCCACTTTTCATACTTGGCCCGGTAAAGAGAAAAGAGCGTTGAAAAGCTTGTTTCGGGAGGCACTCTCTTGGTGTCCATGTATTCAACGACGACATAGGCGTCGGGGAGAGCTTTTTTTATTGTATTTTCGATACCATAGACTTCACCGTCGGACCACAGGTAGCCCATGTGGTAGGAGTTGATGATCAAAACCTTCGCCCCGGCACTAACCGCAGCCTTTCCCGAGAGGGGAACGAAAAGCAGCAAAGCCAAAAACAATGCGGTCCTCAGCATTAAAAATCCCGTTTTCATCTATAGGCGACAAAAAAAGTCAAAATTCAAATTTTTTAAAATCATTCTTAATCTTTTGCAAAAGATGGGCCCACGGCAAATGGTTTTCCGCCTTTTAGTTCACCTACCGAAACCCCAAAGCGACTCCCGGTCCAAAATCCTTTCAAATCCTCGGCGACTTTCTGCCTGACAAAACGCTTCAACAACGCCCTATCTCCCCAGAACCCAGGCCAACTCCTTGGTGCTGGCGAAGAAAAAGGAGTCTGCTGTTCCCTTCTGCGCCCATGGTGCCGGTTCACCACCGACACCACCATCAGCCATTGAATCAGGATTTCATCCTGAAGGATGGTCCGGGCATGGAAGCAATCTCCCCTCTGCCATCAACTGCCGACTCGGACAGGAAAATCATTGCCGGTCTGGGTCAAATCCCTTTCCGGATTTGAATAGAATGATCCGCCTTCCCACAAAACCCGGACCGCTAGCCTGTCCGGGGCAAGCCGCCGTCATCCGTTCTTGGGCACCCGCAACCTTACCAGGCGATTGCCGAAACAGGTCTCGGAAGGTATTTTCCCCAACATACTACTTCTTTTGTTTCTTTTCTTTACAAAACCCTGTTTAAAGTCACTTTTTGTGAAAATTGTCATTTATTTAAAGCAAATCTTCCGTTGACATTCCTCATCATTTCTTTATACTCGGAAAAAAATCAAACAAGGTTTGTTTATGAAAGATAAGCCTTTTTTAGAGGTCAGGAACATCTATCTCAGTTTCGGCGGCATCATGGCCATCGCCGGTGTGAGTTTCCATGTCAACAGGGGAGAAATCTTCTCCATCATCGGTCCCAACGGCGCCGGGAAAACCAGCATCCTCAACACCATATCGGGCATCTATCCTCCCGAAAAAGGGGCGATTTTCTACAACGGCGAGGAGATAACCCGGCTCCCGGTTCACCAACGGCCCCAGCACGGGGTGGTGCGCACCTTCCAGAACCTGGAACTCTTCAAAGGAATGACGGTCCTCGACAACCTGATGCTCTCCCGCCACATCTACATGAAATACGGTCTGCCCTCCGCCATCCTTTGGTTCGGAAAGGCGCAACGGGAAGAAGTCGCCCACCGTCAGAGAGTGGAAGATGTGCTGGATTTTCTGCAGCTGACCCATATCCGCAAAAAACATGTCTTTGAACTTTCCTACGGCCTCCAGAAACGGGTTGAGCTGGCACGGGCACTGTGCCTGGAACCGAAGCTTCTGCTGCTGGACGAGCCGATGGCCGGCATGAACAGTGAGGAGACCGAGGACATGGCCCGCTACGTCATCGACCTCAACGAGGAGATGGGGATCACGGTGATCCTTATCGAACATGACATGAAGGTGGTCATGGACCTCTCCAGCCGGGTGGTGGCCATCGACTTCGGTGAGAAGATCTGTGAAGGGTTGCCCAAAGAGGTGGCCGCTAATCCCCGGGTGCTCTCCGCCTATCTCGGCGAGGAAAAATGGCTATGACAGGGACCCTTCCGCACTTTGTCCTGGAGAATATGCGCCGTCACCCGAACAAGGCCGCGCTACGGGAAAAAGACCATGGCATCTGGCAGGAACTGAACTGGCAGGCTTTTGCTGAAAAGATCGTGTGTCTGGCGCGCTACTTTGAAACCGCCGGTTTGCAGAGTGGCGAAAACATCGCCATCATCGGCGACAACAAGCCGGAATGGGTGATCGCCGAATTGGCCGCGCAACTGCTGGGGGCCATCCCGGTGGGAATCTATCAGGATTCGGTCAGCGCCGAAGTGCAATACCTGCTGGAGGCTTCCGATTCGGCCATCGTCGTCGCCGAGGATCAAGAGCAGGTTGACAAGGCTCTCGACATCCACGACCAACTCCCGCGCCTGCGCAAAATCATTTATTACGATGACCGCGGCATGTACCAGTACCGTCATGAAATCCTGATCCATTTCGACCAGGCCCTGCAAGCCCACCCCCTTTGCGGAGAAAAGGTCGCGGCCTACCTGGCTGAGAAAACGGCGGCGCTTTCGGAAGACGATGTGGCGATCATGTGTACCACCTCGGGCACGACCGCCAAGCCCAAGCTTGCCATGCTCACCCACCGCAACCTGCTGTTCATGGCCGAAAGCCTGGCGGAGGCCGACCCCAAGTTCGCCGAGGACGAGTTTGTCTCCTTTCTGCCACTCCCCTGGATCGGGGAACAGATGATGGGCGTGGTCAGCGCCCTGCGCTTCGGCTTCACCGTCAATTTTCCGGAAAGCGCCGAGACGATGCAGGCCGACATGAAAGAAATCGGGCCGCACTTCGTTTTCTCGCCGCCACGGGTCTGGGAAAACATGGCGTCGACGGTGCAGATGAAGATTATGGACGCCTCTTTCCTGAAACGCTTCGTTTACAACCTTTTGCTGCCCGTCGGCTATAAGTACGCCGCATGCAAATTCACCCAAAGCGACCCGGGTTTGGCCCTGCGCCTGAGTTACCGTCTGGCTTATCTACTGCTGTTCCGAAAACTCAAAGAGCGACTCGGCTTCTCCTTTTTGCGCAGCGCCATGAGCGGCGGCGCCGCCCTCGGCCCCGACACCTTCAAGTTCTTTCACGCTCTCGGCATTAATCTGAAACAGATCTACGGACAGACCGAGATCTCGGGGATCTCCTGCATCCACCGCAATGACGATATCGATTTCACCTCCGTGGGAAGGCCGATCCGCGGCACAGAAATCCGCATCACCGCGGAAGGGGAGATCGTGTCCCGCAGCGATGCGGTATTCGTCGGCTACTACGGCAACCCCGAAGCGACGGCGGAAACCATTGTCGACGGCTGGCTTCACTCGGGCGACGCCGGCTACTTCGACGAGGCCGGCAAGCTGGTGGTCATCGACCGGCTCAAGGATCTGATGTACCTCAACAACAGCACCCGCTTTTCCCCCCAGTTCATCGAGAACAAGATCAAGTTCAGCCCCTACATCAAGGAGGCCGTGGCTCTCGGCGACAAGCGCGATTTCATCACCCTCATCCTCAACATCGATATGGGCATCGTCGGCAAATGGGCGGAGAACAACCGCATCGCCTATACCACCTACACCGATCTGGCGGCCAAGGAAGAAGTCTACGGGCTTATAGCCGAAGAGGTCAGAAAGGTGAACACCCAGCTGCCGAAAGAAACCCCGGTGAAGAAATTTGTTTTGCTTTACAAGGAGCTGGACGCCGACGACGGCGAATTGACCCGGACCCGCAAGGTGCGGCGCGGCTTCATCGAGGAAAAATACCGGGCAATCGTGGCCGGACTCTACAGCGATAGGAGCGAGATCAGCGTCCAGGCGACAATCCGCCTGCAGGACGGACGGGAGCGGACCCTGAATACGACGATGCGGCTCCATAGCCTGTGAACGGCTTCACCGGATATTCATCTGCCCCGATGGATTGGAGATGACGCTTCACCTTACGCCACTGCGGCGCGCCATTGAAATGAGTGGTTCCGCGGAGCCGCTTTGATTGTTCCCCGCAGCGACGCAATCGGTACGAGAGGGATATTTGAAAAAAAACAGCCAAACTTCACCCAAGCAGCGGGTAGCCCTATGAACCTTTTTCTGCAACTTCTGGTCACCGGCATTGTTATCGGCAGCATCTACGCCCTTTTGGCCCTGGGCTTCACCCTCATCTACAAGGCCACCGACGTAGTCAACTTCGCCCAGGGGGAGTTGCTTTTGGTCGGCGCCTATATCTGTCTCCATACCACGGTCACCTACCGGGTTCCGTTCTTTGCCGCTTTTGCCCTGACCCTGGCCTTCACCTTCCTGATGGGTTTTCTTATCGAAAAAATCTTTCTGCGGCGCATGATCGGGGAGCCGATCATCGCCATCATCATGCTGACCATCGGTCTTTCCTCGGTGATGCGCTCCCTCGTCATCATTGTCTGGGGAACCGACACCCGCACCTTCCCCGAGGTCTTCTCCCAGGTGCCGGTGGTGATCTTCGGCCTCAGCATCAGCCGGGTCTATCTCTATTCCATTTTTGCCGTTGCGATCTTTCTTGGACTCTTCTCCCTCTTTTTCAAGAAATCGAAAATCGGCGTGGCCATGCGGGCGGTGGCCTGCGACCAGCAGGCAGCCCTGTCCATGGGCATCGACGTCAAGCGGATCTTCGCTCTTTCGTGGGCAATCGCGGCGGTGGTCTCGGCGGTGGGAGGAATCTTCCTCGGCAACATCAATGGCATCAACACCTCCCTGGCCCATTTCGGCCTCAAAGTCTTTCCGGTGGTGATCCTGGGAGGTCTTGACAGCATCGCCGGAGCCATCGTCGGCGGCCTGATCATCGGCATTCTGGAGAACCTGGCCGGAGGCTACCTTGATCCCCTCATCGGCGGCGGAGCCAAGGAACTGTTCCCGTTCATCATCATGGTGCTGGTACTCATGATCAAGCCGTATGGTTTATTCGGCACAGTGAAGGTTGAGAAGGTATGAGCCGGCCTCGGCGCAGGCTGACCGCCAATTTTTGACGACAACATGGCGAATTGTTAAGGCATTGCGGAAACCATTGACATGAATTACACAAATTGCGGCAACTTCAAATGCAGTTACGAAAAGGACGCGGCCCTTTTCCAGACCCTTTTCTCCAGGATCTGCATCGGCGCATTTCTGCTGCTGCTGGTGATTGTACCGTTTCTGCTGGATCATTATTTCATCTATATCCTCAACATGATCCTGATCGCCGTTATCGGCGCGGCTGGACTCAACATTTTGACCGGCTTCACCGGCTTGATCTCCCTCGGTCAAGGAGCCTTCATGGCGGTAGGAGCCTTCGGCGCCGGTTGTCTCTCCAACCGGTTCGGATTGCCCTTTTACCTCGCCATCCCGGCGGCAGGGGTCATTGCCGCCCTGGTCGGCGCATTCTTCGGCATCCCCTCGTTACGGCTCAAGGGACTGTATCTCTCCATCGCCACCCTGGCGGCCCAGTTCATCATCGAATTCATCATTATCCGCGCCGAACCGATCACCGGCGGCGTACAGGGGCTCTCCATCGATTACGCCAGCTTCTTCGGCGTCGCCATCAATGACGATTTCCGCTTCTATTGGTTGGCGTTGCCGCTGGCTGTCGCCATGACCCTGGCCGCCGCCAATATCGTCCGCTCCAAGATCGGCCGCGCCTTCCTGTCGGTGCGGGACAACTACATCGCCGCCGAAGCGATGGGGATCAACCTGTTCCGCTGCAAGCTTACAGCCTTTGCCATCAGCTCTTTCTACGCCGGGGTGGCAGGTTCGCTGTGGGCCTATTACACCACCATCGTGACCGTGGAAAACTTCACCATCATGGTTTCCATCCAGTATCTGTCCATGATTATTATCGGCGGGCTCGGTTCCATCCTGGGAAGTATCTTCGGGGCGACCTTTCTGATCGTGCTGCCGGAAATTCTCCAGTCCCTCTCCAACATGGCGGCCGGGCAGTACCCGGCCATTTCCCAGATTGTGGGCGCCCTCAAGGAGATGGCCTTCGGCCTGGTTATCATCCTGTTCCTTCTTTTCGAGCCGGAAGGACTGGCGCGGCGCTGGCGACTTATCAAAGCCTATTGGAAACTCTGGCCTTTTTCCTATTGATCCGAACCAAAAACCAGGATCACCGACCTTTAAAAAGGAGGATGAGATGAAAAAGCTTGTCGTTTTTGCATCAGCTCTGCTGCTGGTCTGGCAGACAGCCTGGGCCGCTTCGGTAAAAATCGGCGTCTTGATGGATGAATCAGGCGGCACCGGCGATGTCGGCAAGCCCTACGGGGAGGGGATCAAGGACGCCGTGCTCTGGTTCAACGACAACGGCGGCATTAACGGCGACAAAATCGACATGATCTATGTCGATTATGCCTACAAAATCCCCCAGGCGATCAGCGCCTACAAACAATTCAAACGTCAAAACGTGGTCGCCGTTCACGGCTGGGGGACCGGTGACACGGAAGCGATGGTGAAGTTCGTCACCGAGGACAAGATTCCTTTCTTTTCCGCTTCCTACTCCCAGCACCTGACCGAGCCCGACAAGGCGCCTTACAACTTTATCGTCGGCCCCACCTACGGTGACCAGACCACGGCAGCCCTGAAATACATCCTCGGACACAGCAAGGATAAGACCGTCGCTTTCCTCTACAATGATTCAGGTTTCGGCCGCGCTCCCTTTTTTCCCCACGGCCAAAACAAAACCGCGGAACTCGGCGTCAAACTGGTGGATACCCAGGTGATCGGGCTCAAGGATCTCGACGCCACCAGCCAGCTGCTGAACATGAAAAAGGCCGATCCGGAATACGCCCTGATTCAGCAGACCTACATGGCGACCTCTACCATCCTCAAGGATTCGGCCAAGCTCGGCTTGAGAACCCAATATATCGGTCTCAACTGGACCCTGGGGGAAAAGCTCATAGAACTGGTCGGCGACATTGCTGAAGGCTACATGGGAACCAGCGGTTTTGCCTTTTGGGACAACGAAGAGGTGGAGGGGATCCGCTTCCTCAGGGAGCTGAACAAAAAGTACCATCCGCAGATAACCTTCCGTCCGGTCAATTACATTCAGGGGTTTTCCTCCATGTATGTCCTCCTCTCCGGCCTGAGGATGGCCGACAAAGACTACAGCGGTGAAAACCTCAAGAAAGTCTTCGAAAGCATGAAGAATTTCAATACTATGGGGCTGACCGCACCGGTGACCTTCAGCCCGGAAAGCCACGCCGGAGTCAACGCCATGAAGATCTACCGCATCGAACAGGGGAAAATCAAGCCGATCACAGATTATATCTACGCCGAGTAAATCTTTGCCGGGATTTGTCGAATGCTTAAAGTCAACAACATCGAAGTGGTCTACAACGACGTCATCCTGGTGATCAAGGGTCTTTCCCTGCATGTCCCGGAAGGGCGCATCGTAGCCCTTCTGGGCTCCAACGGGGCCGGCAAATCGACCACCCTCAAGGCGATTTCCGGCTTGCTGCGCCCCGATAACGGCGAGATCACCGACGGCGATATCACTTTTCGGGGGCAAAGAATCGACCGCAAGGATGCCGCCGACATCGTCAAAAGCGGCCTCTTCCAGGTCATGGAGGGGCGCAGGGTATTCAAGGATTTGACGGTGGAGGAAAATTTGATCGCAGGCGGCTACACCCAGAAATCATCCGCCACCGCCGCCAATCTGGAACGGGTCTACCACTATTTCCCCCGCCTCAAGGAGCGCCGCCGTCAGGTTTCCGGTTACATGAGCGGCGGGGAACAACAGATGCTGGCCATAGGCCGAGCCTTGATGGCCGGCCCTAAAATGGTCCTCCTCGACGAACCCTCCCTGGGCCTCTCCCCCCTCTTGGTCAAGGAGATATTCCATATCATCCGCATGCTTAACGAAAAAGAGCAGACCACCATCTTGCTGGTGGAGCAGAACGCCAACATGGCCCTGACCGCTTCCCACTACGGCTACATCATGGAAAACGGCCGCGTCGTTCTCGACGGCCCCAGCAAACAGTTGAAGGAAAATGATGACGTACGGGAGTTCTATCTGGGCATGGCGGGACAAAAAAGCTTCCGCGAGGTGAAACATTACCGAAGGAGGAAAAGATGGCTTTCATAGGAGATTTCACCAGGCTGGCCGAAAGCCTGCGGGAAAACCGCGACCATCCCCTTCTGCGCTTCCTTCTGGGACGCTCCGGCATGGCTGCGGAAGATATCCAGAGCTACGAGGATTTCATCCGCATCACCCCTTTCACCAAAGAGGAGCTGTCCCGGTTGCAGAGCGAAAACCCCCCCTTCGGCGGCCTTTTCGACACCGCGACGATCACCAAGGTCTTTCAGTCCCCCGGCCCCATCTACAACGTCAAGGGTGCGCCCTGGGAACATTACCGCTTCAACAAAGCCCTGAGCATGGCGGGATTTGTCCGGGGCGATGTCGTCCTCAACACCTTTTCCTACCATCTTTCCCCGGCCGGAGAGATGTTCGACGAAGCCCTGCAAAAAATCGGTGCACTGGTCGTTCCCCTGGGACCGGCCGATTCGGAAAAAGCCGCCGCCATCGCCGCCGCCACCGGCGCCGACGGCTTCATCGGCACCCGCTCGTTCCTGCTGAAGGTACTGGAGAATCTCGGCGAAGGGGGGCATCTGCAAAAAGCCTACCTGATTGCCGAAAAGCTGACCGAGGCCGACCGCCTCCTGTTTGCCCAGAAATTCAACGTTGCTGCCTTTCAGGGATACGGGATCGCCGAAGTCGGCCTCATCGCCACCGAAGACTGCCGACGGGACGGCCTGCTCGTGGACACAGAAGCTCTGTTTGTGGAACTGTTGGAACCCGCTACCGGGAATCCCGCGGCTGAGGGCACCCTCGGCGAAGTGGTGGTCACCTTTTTCAGCCCTGCCACTCCTTTCCTGCGTCTCGCCACCGGAGACCTCGCTGCCATCCATTCCAGCCGCCCCGATTGCCTGGCAGGCATTTTCGGACGCGCCGACAGCTCCGTCAAAACAAAAGGGGTCTTTATTCACTTCTGGCAATTTGAAACGTTTTGCGGTCAACTGGAGACCAAAGCGAAACTTGTGGTGGCTAGCGACGGGCAGGGAATGGACAGGCTGGTTCTGAAAATTCCCCGGGCTTTGCATGAAAGGACCGTAGTTGCATCCTTTAAAAAGATCTTTGGCCTCACTTTGAGCCAGGTGGACGTGGATGATAAAATTGACAGCAATGAGATTGAGGACCAACGGACCCATTTGAGCAAGCGGTGAGGAGATGTCATGTTTGTAAGGGACTGGATGAGCCGGGAAGTGATCACCGTGGAGGAGGATGCCCCTCTTCTCGACGCCGTACACATGATGAAGGATCACCATATCCGCCAGCTGCCCGTCGTCAAAAAGGGCTGCCTAGCGGGAATCATTACCGAAAAGGACATCAAGGAATTCTCCCCCTCCAGGGCGAGCACCCTTGATATCTATGAAATGCACGCTGTGCTGGCCAGGACAACCATTCACGAGGTGATGTCCCCCAAGGTCGTCACCGTCTCTCTCGATGATCCGATCGAAAAAGCGGCCCTGATCCTCCGCGATCGACATTTCGGCGGTTTGCCGGTTGTCGACTCCCAGGGCCGCCTGGTGGGCATTATAACCACCATCGATATTTTTGACGTCTTTGTCGAGGCCATGGGCATGCGCACCCCCGGGTCGCGGGTCAGTGTCGAAGTGGAAGACCGGCCCGGAGCCATTGCCGAAATGACCCAAGTTTTCAAAACCCACGGCATCAATATCGTCAGCCTGGCGACTTTTTTCCTAAAGGGGGAGGACCGCAGACTCCGCGAGGTCGTTTATCGGATCGCCTGTCCCGACCCCGCCCAAATCGACCATGCGGTGGCAGAGCTCAGACAAAGAAATTTCCGCATTACCAGTCTGCTCAACAGTGATCAGCTATTGCTGCTGGAGCGGTGATCTACAAACAGAATGGGCCGGAAGATCCAATCTCCCGGCCCATAGCCTAATTCCAGGTTTAAATTTTTTCGATCTAGGAAAGTGCGAGGTTGGGGTTCCTCGTCCGATTGGAAAGGATGGTTGGATCGATCAGTTCCCCGCACAGGCAACACTTCCAGGCATCAAAAGATCTTACAAAATCATAACATCTTTCCGAATGCATGCGACCTTTACATTTTGGGCACTTCATGCTCTCTCCCCCTTTCGCTTACGAACCGCTCACCAAAACCGCAATTACCAATAAATAAAGTAGTAATTTCAGTTTTACACAAGCCATGCCAGGTCCGGGGAAGTCCGAATAAATTTTTAAGAAATATTGATTCTCCTTTTTTTCTGCTTATTTTTCAGATAGTTGTAAATCTTAAAAATAAGGACTGAGACGATTTATAAGTTTTTCTCCAACACCTCTGACTCTACGTAAGGCCGCCAGAGAACCAAAATCGCCATTTTTTTGACGCTCCTCCTCTATGCGCCGGGCTATTTCCCTTCCGATACCGGGCAAAGCATCCCAATCCTCAGCATTCATGCGATCCGGATGCAAAGGAATAAAAAGCGCCATGCGCATTGCTGCAGGCATCCAACTTCTTTTGATTTCAATGACTTGTCCCCCATTCCAAGCGATATCGAGAGTTTCTCCGGAAGTTAATGGGAGAGAGAGAAGGGAGGGGGGAAAAGAATCAAAGGAAACCCCAGGAAGCGTCATTTGGATGACGCTTCCTGGGGTGATACCGTCATAAAATTGATGAACCCCCGATTGCGGAAAACCGGCACCGAGGTAAACAAAAACCACAGGAGCAGCGGTTGATGGCGAGGGGGGAGACCCGCCGCCGCTCAGGGGCCAAAGCTTGGTGGCCCGCCAGGCCCATACCGCCAGCAGCAAAACGACCAGCAGGCGGATACCCCGGGGAAAGATCACTCGTTGCTATCCTCGTGTTTGGGCCGCTGATAGTCTTTGAGAAGTTTGTACTGGATGGCATCCACCAGAGCCTGGTAGGAAGCTTCGATGATGTTGTCGCTGACCCCCACCGTCCCCCACCGTGCGTCTTTGTCCCCCGATTCAATGAGTACCCTGGTGACCGACGCGGTTCCTTTTCCGGCCGGCAGAACCCGCACCTTGAAGTCGATGAGGCGCATCTCTTTAAGTTGGGGATAGAAGCGCTCCAAGGCCTTTCGCAAGGCGTTGTCGAGGGCGTTGACCGGACCGTTGCCTTCGGCGGCCGTATGTTCGATGTTTCCCCCCACCTTGACCTTGATGGTCGCCTCGGCCAAAGGAGGGTCTTCTCCGCTCGGCTTGGCATCGATGACCCGGAAACCCATGATGGTGAAAAAATTGCGCAGGGTGCCGAGGGCTTTGCGCATGAGGATTTCGAAGGTGGCCTCGGCCCCTTCGAACTGGTAGCCGTAGTTCTCCAATTTCTTCAGGTTGTCCAGGATTTCCACGGTCACCGGATCCTTGCTGTCGAGATCGATGTTGAATTCCCGTGCTTTAGCAAGGATGTTGGATCGGCCGGAAAGATCCGAGATCAGTACGCGGGTGCTGTTGCCGACCCTATCGGGGCGGATATGTTCGTAGGTTTCGGGATGCCTCTGAATGGCCGAAACATGTACCCCGCCCTTATGGGCGAAGGCCGATGTGCCGACATAGGGTTGGTGCTTGTCGGGAATCAGGTTGGCGATCTCATAAATATAATTGGAAATTTCCCGGAGTTTTGCCAATTGCTCGTCGGCGATGCAGTGCTTGCCCATTTTGAGTTGCAGGCTGGGAATGATGGAGCAGAGATTGGCGTTGCCGCAACGCTCTCCGAACCCGTTGATGGTACCCTGGACATGGACGATGCCGTTCTCCACCGCGACAATGGCATTGGCGACGGCACAACCGCTGTCGTTGTGGGTATGAATGCCCAGGGGCGTGGAGACAACCTCCCGGACCCGCTGGATAACAGGGGCCATCTGGTGGGGAAGAGTGCCGCCGTTGGTATCGCACAAAACAAGGCAGTCCGCGCCCGCCTCCTCGGCCGCCTGCAGGGTTTTCAGGGCGTATTCGGGATTGGCCCGGTAGCCGTCGAAGAAATGCTCGGCATCATAGATGACCTCGCCGACATTTTCCTTGAGAAACTTGAGGGAATCGAAAATGAGTTCAAGGTTCTCTTCGAGGCCGATCCGCAACGCCTCGCGCACGTGGAAATCCCAGGTTTTGCCGAAAATGGTGACGGCATCCGGCTCGGCCTGGATCAGGGTGCGCAGGTTGTGGTCCTTGTCGGGTGTTGTCTTGGCCCGCCGGGTAGCCCCAAAGGCGGCGATCTTGGCCTGTTTCAAAGGGATGTTTTTGATCTCTTTGAAGAAAGCGATGTCCTTGGGATTGGAACCCGGCCAACCTCCTTCGATGTAATGTATTCCCAGTTCATCAAGTTTTTCGGCAATGCGAATTTTGTCGGTGACCAGGAAGGCGATATCCTCGGCCTGGGTCCCGTCGCGCAGGGTGGTGTCGTACATTTGAATCAAATCCATGACGGCTCCTTTGTCCCGTTTTGTCGACATGCAGGGGTTGAAAAATGCCTATTCTTCCTTCACGTCTTTCTTGGCCAGGCCGAAGATGTCGTGAAGAACCCGCACCGCCAACTCGGTATATTTGTCGTTGATGATGCAGGAAACCTTTATCTCACTGGTGGAGATCATTAGAATGTTGATCCCTTCCGCAGCCAGGGCCTGAAACATCGTGCTGGCGACGCCGGAATGGGAACGCATGCCGACGCCGACAATGGAAACCTTGGCTATGTTCTCATCGGTCTCCACGCCGTCGGCGCCGATTTCCTCGGCAGCCTTTTTAACCAGGGTCAGAGCCCGTTTGAAATCAGTGCGGGGGACAGTGAAGGTCAGATCGGTGAAACCGCCACGGGAAACATTCTGAATGATCATGTCCACGGTGATGTTGGCCTGGGAAAGGGGGGAGAAGAGTTGCGAGGCCACCCCCGGCTGATCCGGCACATTGAAAACGGAAATCTTGGCCTCTCCCTTGTTGTATGTGATACCTGAAACCAGCACGGCTTCCATTTCATCATCCTCCTTCATGACCAGGGTTCCCGGATTGTCGTTAAAACTGGAGCGTACATGGATCACGACGCCGTACTTCTTGGCGAATTCAACGGAACGGATCTGCAGCACCTTGGCCCCCAGGGAGGCCATCTCCAGCATTTCATCATAGGATATTTTGTCGATTTTGGAGGCTTCCGGCACCAACCGCGGGTCGGTGGTGTAAACGCCGTCCACGTCGGTGAAGATATCGCAGACATCCGCCTTGAGAGCGGCCGCTATGGCCACCGCCGAGGTGTCGGAGCCACCCCTTCCCAAAGTAGTGATGTTGCCATCCCGATCGACCCCCTGGAAACCGGCGATCACCGCGATATTCCCTTCATCGAGAGCTTCACGAATCTTGCGGTCACCAATCCTCTCGATGCGCGCCTTGGAGAAAGCATTGTCGGTAATGATGGGAACCTGGTGGCCGAGGAAGCTCCTCGCCTTGTAACCCATCCCCTGAAGACAGATCGACAGCAGGGAAATCGTCACCTGCTCGCCCGTGGCGACCAGAACGTCATATTCCCTTTCGTTGGGAGAATCCTCCATTTCCCTGGCCATGGCCACCAGTTTATTGGTCTCCCCCGCCATGGCGGAAAGTACGACGATTACCTGGTTGCCATTATCGAAGGATTTGGCAACCCTTTTCGCCACATTGCGTATTCTGCACATGTCGCCGACCGATGTGCCGCCGAACTTCATGACTACAAGCGCCATTGCTCTTTTTCCCTCCCCATTATCCCAGCGTTTCCCCGGAGGAACTCCCGGCGGAGCGGTTACGTCGCCCCACTTTGTGAACGGCCGCGCCGAGGACATCCGCCGCCGCTTCCTTGATGATCTCATTGAGAGTGGGATGGGCATGGATCAGACCGGCCAATTCCCCCACCGACATCCCAGCCCGCATCGCCGTGGCTACTTCGGCAATCAAAGCAGAGGCCTCCGCCCCATAAACCAGTCCGCCGAGGATCCGGCCGTCCTCCGCGGCCGCCAGCAAGCGGGCCGCACCTTTCGTTTCACCGTCGCACTGCGCTTTGCCTGAAGCCTGATAGGCAAAACTACCCAGCCGGTAATTGCGCTTCTTCTCCCGGCACTCCTTTTCACTCAAGCCGACCTGGGCGATTTCCGGAAAGGTAAAAACGGTGGCCGGAACGATTCGGTAATCAGCCTCGGCTTTCCCCCCCAAGGCGTTTTCCACCGCCACCTCGCCCTGATAATCGGCGACATGGGCCAGTTGCAGAATATTGGTCACATCGCCGATGGCGTAGACATTGTCCACGGAGGTTCTCATGCCGGCATCGACAGCGACAGCCCCGTTTCTGAGGACCACCCCCGCCTCCTCCAGGCCCAGGTTGGCGCTGTTGGGCCGGCGGCCGACGGCGACCAGGACCTTATCCACCTCCAGTTCTTTTTCTTGCCCCGCCAATTTCACCAGCACGGATGCCCCGCTCTTCACGACAGCTTGAACGGCGGTCCCTTTGAGAACCTCGACACCCAGTTCCTGAAAATTTTTCTCCATCTCCCTGACCGCCGGCCGATCGATGCCGGAAAGCAGTTCGGGAAGCTGTTCCACCAGCGTGACGCGGCCGCCGAAAAGAGCCGCAATCCCGGCCAGTTCACAGCCGATATAGCCGCCGCCGACAATCAGCAGCCGTTTGGGAAGGGCCTCCATGTTGAGGAATTCGTCGCTGGTCAGGACCGAATCTCCGCCTTGGGTCATGAACGGGGGAATGAAAGGGCGGGCGCCGCTGGCGATTATGATGGACCGGGCCTGAATACGCCCGATCACATTAGCGCAGCGGATGCGGACCTGTCCCGGTCCTTCCAGGGTCCCTTCACCGCGCAACAGTTCCACGCCATGGCTTTTCAGCAGGCCTTCAATCCCTTTTTCCAGGCCGGACACCACGGCGTCCTTGCGCCGCAAGGCGGTGCCTGAATCAAAACGGTAACCGTCAACCTGGATACCATGCTCGGCCAGATGCTTCATGGCAACCAGACGGCGGGCGGTGGCGTAAAGGGTCTTGACGGGGATACAGCCGCGGTGAAGGCAAGTGCCGCCGACGCGCCCCTTCTCCACCAGACAGACTTGCGCCCCTTTTTGTGCCGCCCGGATCGCTGCGGCGTATCCACCGGGCCCGCCGCCGATGATGGCAATATCAAACGGTGTCATCTTGCTCCTCGCAGACTGCGCCCGGAAAAACACCCGGCAAGGTTTCGACCCTTCCCTCAACCTCCCGGCAAAACCGGCGCAGCAACTTTTCCCCCGGCAAGCCCAAGGCGCTGAAAGTCAGCTTGCGGCGCGTTTCACTCAAATATTCGAAGTGGATGCAGAGGCCGTCATAGCCGCTGTATTCGATCCGGTCGGCCCATTCCACCACCACCACGCCATTCTTCCGAAGATATTCGGCGAAGCCGATGTCCTCCAGGTCCTCGCCGCCGCCCAATCGGAACAGGTCAAAATGATAGAGGTCGATGGGGCCGGGATAAAAATTCATCAGCGTGTAGGAGGGGCTAGTGACCCGCAACCCGGCCGCGCCGCCAATGCCGGCGCCGATCCCCTGGGTGAAGCAGGTCTTGCCCCCGCCCATCTCCCCGATGAGGAAGATCACCACAGGCTTCTCCAGCAGGCTGCCGAGAATTCTCCCCACCTCCCGCGTCTGTTCGGGAGAGACGCTGATCAGGCAGCACCCCTGGATCATGTTTAAAGTTCCAGGGAACGGATGACATCGAGGCGGGCCACCACGCCGACTACTTTTTTCTGTTCGTCGACCACCGGAATCAGATGAACATGACGGCTCACCATAAGTTGGGCGACCTCGGTCAACGGCGTTGCGGGGGAGCAGGTGACCACATTGCGGGTGCATAACTCACCGACCTTTTGGGCCGTGACCTTTTTGAGCTCCGTCTCGAACTTCTTGCTGCTCTCGAGATAGAGGACCCAGTCGAAAATGGAAATCACCGTGGGAATGTGCAGCGGCTTGTCCCGTTGCAGCAGGTCCCCTTCGGAGATTATCCCCACCAGGCGGCGGTCATCTCCGACCACCGGCACCGCACTGACCTTTTTTTCCACCAGCAACCGGGCCAGATCCTCGATGGCGGTATCCGCAGTCACCGAAACGACCTCGCGGGTCATGACATCCTGGGCTGTGAGCATCGTTCCCCCTTCCCCTTTCTCAGATCATGCATAACCGCCGGCAGCGCGTCAGCCACCTCGCCGGCGCAAAGGCCGGCCACCCCTTTTTTCCCAGCGAGACGGTCCGCCGCGGCGCCATGGAGATAAACCCCCAAAACAGCCGCTTCGGCCACGCCCATCCCCTGCGCCACCAGACCACCGATCACGCCCGTGAGCACATCCCCCATGCCGCCGGTGGCCATCCCCGGATTGCCGCTGCCATTGATGCGAACCCGCCCGTCGCCAAGGGCGATGATGGTAGCGGCCCCCTTAAGAACGACAGCCACCCCGAAACGGGCCGCGAAATCCCGCGCCACGCCGATGCGGTCAGCCTCGATTTCGGTGGCACTCAGCCCACAGAGGCGGGCCATTTCCCCTGGATGGGGGGTCAAAACCACGGCCGCGGATTTTCGTTCCGCCAGCACCTCGAGATGGCCCGCCAAGGCGTTGAGGGCATCGGCATCCACCACCAAAGGCACATCGCAATGGCGCACCAGGCGCCGCACCAGTGCCGTGGTCTCGGTGGCGGTGCCGAGGCCGGGCCCCAGGGCCAGGGCCTTTTTCCCCTCGGCCAAAGCGACGATCTGGTCAAAGGCCTGGAGACTCAGCGTTCCATCCCTGTCAGCCAGGGGAGAGGTCATCGCCTCGGTCAGCTGCGTTTCCAGAATGCCATGAACGGCCGCCGGGCAGGCGGCGGTCACCAGGCCCGCCCCGGACCTCAACCCTCCCTTTGCAGCCAGCACGGCGGCGCCACTTTTGCCCGTGGCTCCGGCAACAATCAAAAGATGGCCAAAGGTTCCTTTGTGCCCGGCAAGGGGACGCTCCGGAAGAAGACTCGCGGCCACGTCGTCATCGACCAGTAGATGGCGGTCGGTAACCGTTTCCAGCAGCGCCCGCGGCATGCCGATATCTATTCTCCTGATTTCCCCGACGTGGGATATTCCCGGCAGGATCATCTGCCCGACCTTGGGAAAGGCAAAGGCCGCCGTGCAGGTCGCCGTGACGGCACGGCCGAGAATCCGCCCGTAGCTGGCATCGACGCCGGAGGGGATGTCCACCGCCGCCACCGCAGCGCCGGAAGCGTTGATCCAATCGATGGCCGCGGCGCAATGCCCCTTCACCTCCGCGGCAAGTCCGGTACCGAAAATGGCATCGACGATGAGCCGCACCCCCGCCATCTTTGCCAGGATAGGGAGCAGAGATCCTTCATCGTCCGCATAACACACCTGACCACCACTGCGGAGCAGTATTTCCAGGTTGACACGGGCATCCCCGGTGATGGCCGCCGGTTCCGCCAGGCACAGAACCTGTGCACGCCAGCCGAGGTTTTCCATGTGCCGGGCGATGACGTATCCATCACCGCCGTTGTTCCCCTTGCCACACACCACCAACATGGGACCGGGACGCAGGCAATGGAAAAACTCATCGAAATAAAGGGCCGCCCCGCGCCCGGCGTTTTCCATAAGAACCACGCCAGGGACCCCGTAGATTTCCATCGCCTGCCGATCCAGAAGGCGGACTTCATCGGCGCTGACCAGTTTCATGGTTCCTTCTCCGCTACCACTACCGCCAGTGCATAATCGCCATCATGACTTAGGGAGAGAAAGAGGGAAGACAACCCGCGCTCCTGGCACATCGCGGCGGCCCGCCCCTTCAACACCAGTTCCGGCTTGCCCAGTGGATCATGTACCACCTCTATCTCCTGCCAGGAAAGACCATCCCGGAACCCGGTCCCCAAGGCCTTGGAAAAGCTCTCCTTGGCGGCGAACCGGGCGGCCAGATGAGGCGCCGGATCCCGTTTGGAAAAAGCGTAATCTCTCTCCGCCATCGTAAAAAGCCGCTCCAGCAAAGCGGTCTTTCCTTCTTCCAGAAAGCGGCGGAAACGGGCCACGCGAACCAGATCGGTTCCCAGGCCGCCGATCACCTTGCCCCCCATCGCCAAGCCCGCCGGACCATTCCAGCGATGCCATTGGCCCTGGCGCAGCTCTCCTTTTTGTGTTCACTCTTCAGCATCACTCTCAACAGAGGATCGGTTCCCGAACAGCGGACCGGAACCTTCTCCTTCTCCCTCAACATGATAGGGTCAACCTTCGGTTTTCACTTTTTAGGCACGACAGACTTTTCCGTTTTCTCCACTTTCTCCGTTTCCTCGGATTTCTCTGATTGCTCGGGCTTCTCGGGTATAGGCTCCGGCAACTTCTCCACAACAACCCGCACCGCGACCTCACGGCTATCCTTCAGAGAGGTATGCACCCCGGCAAGGTTGAGCCGCACCTTGGCGGAAAAGCTTTCCGTCGCGTCGCCGATGCTGATGGACTCGGTAACGACCTCGCGAATCTTTCTGATTTCCGATTGCGCTCCCTGAACGGTCACCGCAGGGGGGTTGGCCTCCACCGAAACCAGCCGATACCCCTGGGGTGGCTTGCCGTTCACCGCCACCCGCACCGGCAACGTCGCTTCGGCGACGGTCTCCAGGCGGACATCGAGAATCGACGGGGAGAGCCGCGAAACCTTAAGGGCGCTGGGAACCTGAATGCGGTTTTCCAGACGGCCGAAGCTGGTCACCCCCGAATGGGCGCCCTTCAGGTCGACCGCCAGAGTGAAATCACTGGGACGCAGATTGGAAAGAATGGTCCTGGGGCCGCTGACCCGGACGTCGATCACACTGGGGACATCATTGACCACCATCAGCCCTTTGGGGATGTTTTTCAGTTCCAAAGGGACGGAAAAACCGATCTCGGAGGTCTGCTCACCGGTGACAAAAAACCACAGGATCAGGGCCAGAAACAGAGAGAGCAGTTTGACCGACCAGTTTTGGGTAATAAATTTAATCATGTGCCCGCCATATCCCCATGATCCCCTGAAAATAGATTCGCAAGGACCGTCATAACGATTATTTTTTCTGTTCCAGAAGCCGTTTGAGCAAGCGCCTCAGGGTGGAGGAATCAAGATCGCGGGTGATCTTGCCACCCACTACCACGGAGATCTTGCCGGTCTCTTCGGAAACCACCACGACGACGGCGTCGACCAGTTCGGTCAAACCGATGGCGGCCCGGTGCCGGGTGCCGAGGCTTTTGCTGATGTCGGGATTCTGGGAAAGGGGGAGGAAGCAGCCGGCCCGTTTGAGCCGTCCCTGCTGGATCACTACAGCCCCGTCATGGATGGGGGAATAGGGTAAAAAGATGGATGTGATCAGGTCGCCGGCCACCTTGGCGTCGATCTCGACGCCGATTTCGAGCATATCGCGCAACCCCGTTTCCCGTTCGATGACGATGAGCGCGCCTATCCTTCGGCTTGCCAGGGTGACACACCCCTTGACGATCTCTTCGATGATTTCCG
Source organism: Deltaproteobacteria bacterium (assembly GCA_012729375.1). Taxonomy (GTDB): domain Bacteria; phylum Desulfobacterota; class Desulfuromonadia; order Desulfuromonadales; family JAAYDE01; genus JAAYDE01. The sequence goes on from JAAYDE010000035.1 coordinate 45,238, forward strand.
TATCCTGGGGGTGGGCGGCGTCGGTGAAGAAAGGGTTTTTACCGACATGAATCAGGGCGCGGCGGATGTCGTTCTGGAAGAGCACGACAATGACCAGCACCAGCGAGGAGAGAAAACCATCCAGCATCCACTGCAGGGTGAACAGACTGCTGACCTTGGAGCCGAGATAGACCAGAAAGATGATGGCCAGGCCGAACAGCATCTGAACGGCCCGGGTTCCTTGGATGAGAAGGATGATCCGATAAATGAGGAAGGCGACCAGCAGGATGTCGACCACATCCAGCCATCGAAAATTCATGAACAGTTCCCAGATTTCGCTCATGCTCTCCCGCTCGATGCCGCCCCTCCTCCGGCGCGGCGGCTGCATACGGCCCAGGCCGTCAGGGCGGCATCTCTGGCCGCACCGGCATCATGGACACGAAAGATTCTCACCCCCGCGGCGACCCCCAGGGCGATGGTCGCCAAGGTTCCAAAAAGGCGGTCCCCGGGATGGGGCCGCCCGAGGAGCGCGCCAAGGAAACTTTTGCGGGAGGTCCCTAATAAAACCGGCAACCCAAGTGATTGAAACTCTGCCAGCCGGCTCAGCAGTTCCAGATTGCCGTCCAAATCTTTGCCGAAACCGATACCGGGATCAACGGCCAGACGGCACCGGGGTATCCCGGACCGAACCGCCTTTTCTACTTGGGCCGTTAAAAAGGAGTAAACCTCGGAAAACAGATCCCGGTAACGGGTGTTCTCCTGCATCCCCCCAGGAGTACCCCGGGTGTGCATGAGGAACAGGCCGGCGCCCCCCTTGGCCACCACGGAGGCCATTTCCGGGTCAAACTGGAGTCCGCTGATGTCGTTAACGAAAGCGGCCCCGGCCGCTATCGCTTCGCGGGCCACGACGCTTTTCCAGGTGTCCACGGAGAGGGGAACCGATACTTCGGAACGCAGGGCCTCGACAACCGGCACGATCCGCTCCAGTTCCAGATCCGCCGAAACGGCCGCGGAACCAGGGCGAGTACTCTCCCCGCCGACATCGATGATATCCGCCCCTTGAGCAGCCAGGTGGCGCCCCTGGGAAAGGGCTGCCTCGACGGTTGCAAAACGTCCGCCGTCGTAAAATGAATCGGGAGTGACATTGAGAATGCCCATGATGCAGGGCCGGGCAAGATCGACGGAGCAACTCTTTCCTTCCAAAAGCAGAGCAGATCTTTGCCCCCCCGCCGCGGAGCGAACGGGCACCGGCCTTCCTTCCTGGTTCATTCTCCGCCACCAGCTGAAGAAGGCTCTTCCTCCTCTTTGGTGGGTGCTTCTTTCGTCTGACTGTCGCCGAACACCAGACGGCGGATTTCATCGCCGTCCACCGTTTCCCGCTCGAGGAGAGCCTCAGCGATCGCTTCCAGTTTGTCCTTGTTCTCTTCGATCAGCTTTTTGATCCGGTTGTAGTTGCGGGTCACTATGTCGCGGATTTCATTGTCGATGAGCACCGCCGTGTCTTCGCTGTAGTTTTTGGTATGACCGAAGTCCCGGCCGAGGAAGATCTCCCCCTCCTTGTCGCCGAAAGACAAGGGACCGATCTTGTCGCTCATCCCCCATTCGCAGACCATTTTGCGGGCGATGGCGGTGGCTCTTTCGATGTCGTTGGAAGCGCCGCTGGTGATACTGCCCAGAGCCACCTCCTCCGCCACCCGGCCGCTCATCAGCGTACAGATGAGGGCCTCCAGACCCTCCTTGTTTTCGTTGTACTTGTCTTCCTGAGGGAGATACATGGTCACCCCGAGAGCACGGCCGCGGGGGATGATGGACACCTTGTGAACCGGATCGACACCGGGAATGAGCAGCGCCGCCAGGGCATGGCCCGCTTCATGGACAGCGGTGATCCGTTTCTCTTTTTCGGTGATGACCAGGGAACGCCGCTCGGAACCCATGAGCACTTTGTCCTTGGCCTGTTCGAAATCGTCCTTGTCGACCAGGTTCTTGTTGGCGCGAGCGGCCAGCAAGGCCGCCTCGTTGACCAGGTTGGCAAGGTCGGCGCCGGAAAAACCGGGGGTGCTCTTGGCCACGATATCGAGGTCAACATCGGGGGCCAGGGGAACGCGGCGGGAATGGACCTTAAGGATCATCTTGCGCCCCTTGACGTCGGGCCGGGGCACCACCACCTGACGGTCAAAGCGGCCGGGACGCAATAACGCCGGATCGAGAACATCGGGGCGGTTGGTAGCGGCGATCAGGATAACCCCCTCGTTGGATTCGAAGCCGTCCATCTCGACCAGCAGCTGATTGAGGGTCTGTTCCCGTTCGTCATGGCCGCCGCCGAGGCCGGCACCGCGGTGTCTTCCCACAGCGTCGATCTCGTCGATAAAGATGATACAGGGCGCGTTCTTCTTTCCCTGGACGAACAGATCGCGCACCCGACTGGCGCCGACACCGACGAACATCTCCACGAAATCGGACCCGGATATGGAGAAAAAGGGAACCCCGGCTTCGCCGGCGATGGCCCGCGCCAACAGGGTCTTTCCTGTCCCGGGGGGACCAACCAGCAGCACCCCTTTGGGAATGCGTCCGCCGAGGCGGGAAAACTTCTTGGGATCCTTGAGAAAAGAGACGATCTCTTCCAATTCATCCTTGGCCTCGTCAATGCCCGCCACATCCTTGAAAGTGACCTGCCCCTGGCTTTCGGAGAGAAGCTTTGCCCGGCTTTTACCGAAACTCATCGCTTTTCCTCCCCCCGACTGCATCTGACGCATGAAAAAGACCCAGACGGCGATAAGCAGCAGGATGGGCCCCCAAGACGCCAGCATGGTGATCCAGAAACCGCGGTCCTCCTCGGGTTTGACATCGATCAACACGCCTCTTTCGCGCAGTTCGCTGACCAGGCTGGGATCGTCGGGGACAAAGGTTTTGAACAGAGTGTTGTCTTTGAGTTTCCCCTTGATGTCGGAACCCTGAATGGTCACTTCCTGAACCTGGCCGTTTTCCAGCGCCGACAGGAAGTTGGAATAGGAAATCTGCTGCTGCTCCGGACTTTTCTGGGTCATCATATTGAAAAGCAAAATCATGACCAAAGAGATGACCAGCCACAGAGCCAGGTTTTTGTAGAATTGATTCACCTCGACACCTCGGAAAGGTAAACAATAGGGATTCCGGGCTGTTCAGGCGCCGGAGAATAATCCCGGGAAGCTGCGAACAAAGGAAAAAGCCGGCACGACAGGCGATAAAAACGATCTCGACCGAGATAGGGAAGCAATTAATTAAAGAAGGATTATCAGGGCCGCGTCACCAAGTGCCGCAATGCTTAAACAACCTGCGAAATTGATTGAAAATTTAACACAACTATAAAAACTATCACAAGGAAAGATTTGGCCAGAGCTCTCCCGGGGCAAAAGTCAGACGCAAAACCCTTGAGGTTTTCGGGCCGACGGGATAAAGGGCACTGCGCCTCAGGCCCGCCACCCACAAAATCTCCCCGGTCGCCACCAAAGGAACTCGACGACGCTGATGAAAAGGAATCTTCAGATCAATGAAAAGCTCCTTGATTTTTTTTCGCCCCTTGCCCCCCTCCGGCTGGAAACGATCTCCGTCCCTGTAGGAGCGTACGGTCAGGGGAAAGGGGAGCAAATCGGCATCGAACTCCACGCTCCAGCGATCCTCTCCCCGACAATCCTCCGTCAACGAGGCGGCAAGTCTCCCCGCACCTGGAAGCAACAGTTCTCCGGGACCATGCAGGGGCAGGGAAAACGGTTCCGGGAAATCGGGCCGTTTTTCAAATAGCCACAACCGGTCATAATCCCTCCCCCCCCAACAACCGGGGAGAGCAACCTCGGCGTGGGGAGTGGATGAATCGAGGATCTTTTCCAGAGCCTGGAACTGGCGCCAGGAAAGGCCCGGCCGCGTTCCCCGAAGTCTTTCCAGAAAACCCCGCAGAAGCCTTCTCTGGACCGCCACGGGAAGCTCCCGAAGCCGGGGCAGGTGAATACTCCAGCCACCCGCCACCGATGCGCCGACCTGCGGCGACAGCCTGTCGATTTCGCCGCCCCAGTAATCCTCATCGGCGGCAAAAAATTCCGCCAGACGGCCGAGTTGTTCCTCGATGACAGGGTTGAACTCCCGCAGCAAGGGGAGCAGTTGGTGGCGAATCCGATTGCGGGTATAACGGCAATCCCGATTGCTGACGTCCTCGACGAAGACGATACTCTTTTTCTGCAGATAATCAAGAATCTGCCAGCGGGAAAACGGCAGAAGGGGACGAATAAAGCGGCCCGAGCGCGGACGCATGGCCGCCAGGCCGGTCGGTCCGCTGCCCCGCAGCAGACGATGAAGAACCGTTTCGGCCTGGTCGTCCAGGTGATGGCCGAGGGCGATCAGGTCACATCCTTTCTCATCGGCCACACGGAGCAGATAGGAGCGCCGCAAATCCCTTGCGGCTTCTTCAATCCCTTGGCGCCGTTGCCGTGCCATGCGGGGAACATCGATGCGCTCGACATCCAGGGGAACGCCCCATAAGCCACAAAGTTCCTCGACAAACTCCCTGTCTTTGGCCGCCTCGGAACGAATGCCATGGTCGAGATGGGCGGCCCGTAGGCGCAGGCCGAAGGCTCCAGCAACAGCCCGCAGCAGACCCAGCAGAGCGACGGAATCAGGCCCGCCGGAGAGAGCCGTCAGCACCGTCTCCCCTCCCAAAAACAGGCGCTGTTGCTTTACTGAATGAAGAAATCTCCGCTCCATGCCGTGGACTCCGGTCGGCAGCGCGCAAAAAGCAAAACCCCTCCTGGATTCAGGAAGGGTTCGCACATCTTGGTGGCGGTGCAGAGATTCGAACTCCGGACACTGCGGATATGAGCCGCATGCTCTAACCAACTGAGCTACACCGCCTAAACGTTTTCAAAGGTTCGGCGACCGCATTAAATACAGACCGAAAAAGGCCGAAACGCGGTAACTCAATTCCTCCAGAACGACAAACCTCCCCTGGGGAGGCTTGAAAATTGGTTGCGGGGGAAGGATTTGAACCTCCGACCTTCGGGTTATGAGCCCGACGAGCTACCTGACTGCTCCACCCCGCGTCATCGTCCTTGCCAACGGTTTATTGAACCTGGTTAATATAGCTAATAACCGTGACAAGAGTCAAGATGTTTTTCCTGAATCCGACGGATCGACCTCCGCCCGTTTACAACTGCTTGACGAGAACCGCCATTTTCTCTTCGCTGCGCAGGCGCTGGGCAACCGGCTCCGCCGCTCTGCGATCGGCATAGGGGCCCACCATGGCACGATACCAGGTTCCCGAGCCGGGCAAAGCCACTTCCTGCACCATGCCCGGATAGCCTTTTTTACGCAACCGCTGGATCAGCCCCTCAGCGTCCTGCTGTTTGCGGAAGGAGCCGACCTGAACGGCAACACCGCCTCTTCTGGCCGAAGTGGTCACTGCGGTGGCAACAACGGCCGCGGGCTGAGAAGAAGACATAGCCGGAGCAGCCGCGGGCACCGGCGGAGTCCTGGGCGCAGGCGCGGGAGCCGGTGCCGAAGATGGCGCCGGCACAGGTTTTTCGGGAGAAGGCGCCGGACGGGCGGGGGGGGCGTTGATGCCCGTACCCAAAGGTTGGCCTTGAGAGCGGGGCAATGTTTCGTAAAAGGTCAACTGCTTCATTTCCCGCTCTTCCTTGGCCGCCGGTGCCGGCGGCGTCGGTGCCGCAACCGGTTTGTCAACAGGGACCGGAATGCGGGGGACGGCCTGCACCTGGGCTGGGGAATCCGCCACGGGAACGACCCTTTTCCCCATCAGAATCCCAAGGAAGAAACTGGCCATGGACACGAAAAGAACCAACCCCATCAGCCACAGGGCCTGCTTCTTACCCCAGTTTTTCCGGTTCCGGGTCGGTATCTGGTTGGTCATAAAAAACCTTCCTTTCCTTACATCCTTTCGGGAGCCGAAATCCCCAGTAGCGAGAGGGCATTGGCAATTACCGTCTGAATGCAGTTTACCAGATAAAGGCGGGCGGAGGTAGTTTTGGCGTCTTCGCCAACGACGCGATGGCGGTTGTAATAAGCATGAAACTGGGTGGCCAACTCCTGCAGATAGGCTGTCAGCCGATGGGGTTCAAAAGCACGCCCGGCCGCCGCAACCACCTCTGGGAACTGGGCCAGAAACTTGGTCAGGGTCAGTTCCTCCGGCAGGTCCAGAACGGAAAAATCGATCGTTCCCCGCGCCGGCAACCCGATACCCTCTTCTGCGGCTTTGCGCTGGATACTGCAGATACGGGCATGGGCGTACTGGATATAATAAACGGGATTGTCGGCGCTCTGTTCCTTGGCCAGTTCCAGGTCAAAATCGAGTTTGCTGTCGGAGTGCCGGCTCAGAAAATAATAACGGCAGGCATCGGTGCCCACCTCATCCATTACCTCGCGGAGGGTGACAAACTCGCCGGAGCGGGTACTCATGGCGGCCGGAACGCCGCCGCGAAGGAGATTGACCAACTGGACCAGAATGACCTGAAGCGCTTCCCGGTCATGTCCCAGGGCGGCGACGGCAGCTTTCATGCGGGGGATATAACCGTGATGGTCGGCCCCCCAGATATCGATCACCAGGTCGAAGCCACGTTCGAATTTTTCCTTGTGATAGGCGACATCAGAGGCAAAATAGGTGGTCATGCCGTTGCTCCGCAGCATGACCCGGTCCTTGTCATCGCCAAAACGGGTGGACGCGAACCAGAGCGCCTCATCCTTCTCGTAAGCAAACCCTTTTTCCCGCAAATAGTCCAGCCCTTTCTGGATCTCACCCCGTTCCCAGAGGGTCCGTTCGCTGTACCAGTTGTCAAAACGGACTCCGAAGTCCGCAAGGTCGGTGGTGATGCCGGCGAGGATCCTGCTGCCGCCGAAATCAGTGAGAATGCGAACGGCCTCCTCTTCCGGGTGGTGCAGCAGTTGCTCGCCTTTTTCCGCCAGCGCCTGCCGCGCCAGGTCGCGGATATATTCCCCCTGATAGCAGTCACCTGGGAACGTCACCGCTTCTCCCAGCAATTGCCGGCAGCGCAACAGAATGGAACGACCCAAAGTCTGCATCTGGTTGCCGGCGTCGTTGATATAATACTCCCGCTGCACTTCATAACCGCAGGCAGCTAAAAGAGCGGCCAGAGCATCCCCTGTCGCGGCACCCCGACCGTGACCGATATGCAAGGGTCCGGTAGGATTGGCGCTGACAAATTCCACCTGGACCCGTTTTCCGGCGCCGAAATCCTGCCATCCGAAACACTTTTGCTGCTCGATTATCTCATCCAGGACACGAGCCCAGCATTCCGCGGTCAGGAAAAAATTGACGAAACCGGGGCCGGCAATTTCTACACGGGAAAAAATCTCCTCTTTGCCAGTCAGTTCCCGAATTATCACCTCCGCCACCTTCCTTGGCGGGGCTTTCTCTTTCTTGGCCAAAATCATCGCCACATTGGTCGCGAAATCACCATGGCCGGGATTGGCAGGCACTTCCACCAAGATGTCAACGGGGATCTCGCCGGAAACCAGGGAACCGCTTTCGTAGCAACGGGCGAGGGCTTCCCGCAGCAACTGCTTAAGCACATCCTTCATCTTCACCACCACTTTCCATTAACAGCCAGGAAAACTTCCGGGCACCAGCACCAAGGAAAATCACCACATTTCCAACCAATTTGCCAACAGGCTGAAGACACATTTTTTTGGGGAACCAATCAAATCCGTTTATGCTATCTATGCCACCACTTGCTGTCAATATCGAGCCTGGGCCATTAAAATCCGCCTGGGCAATCTCTTCCAAAAACGGAAAATCGGTAATTCTTTTTTTCCCCCCGGTCTTCTTTGAGACCGCTGTCTAACCGGGAAATCAAACAAAAAAGCACAAACCAGACAAAAAGATAGCCCCGGCACTGCAGACCGGGGCCTCAAATCTCAAAAATCCTCCCAAAATTAACGGGATTGATCAGCAGGGGTGGGGAAGTGACTGTCTTTTGGACCAGCTTGCCCCTTGGCCGGAAACACATAAATGATTTCGTTTTCTCTGACCATCTTCAGATCGCGGCGGGCGATGTCCTCGATGAAGCGCCGATCGGAACGCAATCCACGGATTTCCGTAGTCAGCCGGTCATTCTTTTCCGTCAGCTTCTCAATCTCCTGTTGCAGTATGTCCCTCTGCCTGGAGACATCCACAACCCGCAGCACTCCCCGTTCTCCGAAAAGCGCCATGGCCAAAAAAGCAGCGACAACCAGAATCGCCCACCAAGGCAATTTCCACCAAACCGACTGAGAAAGTTCGGAAGGCTGGGTCATTTGTCACTCCACAACAGGTGAGATGGACGCTTCCAAAAGAACACAAACTACTCAAAGCTAATCAAATCTGCAAATTTCTTCAAGTTCTTTTCCCCGATTCCTTTGACTTTCAGCAAATCTTCGGGGGATTTAAAAAGACCTGCGGACTGCCGATGGGTAACGATATTTTCAGCGGTTTTACGGCCTATGCCCGGCAAAGATGTCAATTTATCGATGTCGGCCGTGTTGACGTTGACCTTTTCAGTCACTTTCCTGACCACTGCCCCGTCATTTTTGGGGGTGCTAGGCGCAGCCCAGGAAACCACTGCACAAGTGAATAAAAGAAGGGCAAGCAGGGATCCCAACAGTGCCGCTCTCTTAAAGAAATATCTCGTTGTTCTCATTATTTATTTCTCCTTTCTAACTTTTGTCGGTCCCCTCGCCGCAACCAAAAGCGGAAGCAGAGAGTTTTCCAGGATTTTCAACAATGCCGAAAGCCATCCATCTCACCACAAACTAATTAAGCAAAATTAATGCCTAATCGATGGGAATTTTCGGCATGCGCCGACCAGAAAGGAGATTCATTAAAAACCGAACATATTGCCAAGCCCTTTCAGGGCGAAGCTGATCATCACCTCCCTTTCCCTGCTGTTGCCGTCATTGTCATCGTTCCGGTCTCGGAAGGTCACGAAAATACTCCAGCACTGGAAACGCCATTCGGCATTGAGAACATGCTCGAGATCGTTGCCCCTGTCGCGGAGGTCATAGCGGCCACGATAGCCGACAAAAAGCGGGTCGAACACGGCAAGGGAGACATTGCCGCTGAGATACTCATACTCGTCATCACGAAAGCTGTAACCGACACCGATGCGGTTGCCGCGCTGGTCATTCACCCCCGTGCCGATGCGGACAACATCAAAAGCCTTCCGCTCGGGATTCATATCGTAGGTCGCATCCACATCCACATAACTCCATGTGGTGGGACGGAGGATCATCTCGGCGCGGATGGCCGAAAAGGGACGCAAAGGATCATCCCCGGCATCCCGGTCGCGCCGAGATTCGCGGATATCAAAGTCCTGCCCGATGCGGAAATAGAGGAATTCATGATAAAAAGGTTCGCGCCCCTCCTTTTCGACGCGAGCCGTCAGGCGGTTGATCAAAGCATAGGAAAGACGGTTCTGCGGTTCGATAGCGTCCAGATGGTCAAACTGGGGAAGGTCATCCTGGTTTTCCGGGGGAATATAGGAATAGCGGATTTCCGGCTGGAGAACATGGCGGATCCTTTTGATCGATTTTCCGCCGGCATCGTAGACCCGGGAAAACCGGTTGGAAAGGGCCACGCTGAAATCAACCAGTGCTTCGTCGTCGTCCTGCTCGGAAGTCCAGTAGAGACGCTGGGTCAGGCCGAGTTCCGCCTGCAATTCAGCGAGTCCGGCGGGTTTGAGAGCCACCGCCAAATAGGGGCGCAGCATCAGGCGATCGCCGGTCTCCCCTTCACGGCGCCAGAAATGGTTGTAGGAACTGTCGAAACCGTAAAAAAGAGGGGTTCGGGCAAACCGCTTGCGAATCAGGGAGAAACGCGCCTCGGGCAGCCTCTGAACGATGTCATCACTGCTTTTCTGAAGATCCTTGATATATTTTACCTGCGCTCCGAGGTTCAGCTTTTCCCAGTTGCGGTGGGCGAAGATCACCGATTCCACGGTTGTCCGGTTGTATTCCTCGGCCTCCTGACCGAAATCCTCGAAAAAGTCCTTCTCATCCACGTATTCGACATCGGCGACCAATCTCACCTGCCCGGGCAGGAAACCCTCATGTTCCCAGAAAAACTTGGAGCGGTCTCCGCCCTCGTCCACACCGGTGACATGGTAGAGGTCAAACTTGCCCCGATTGTCGTTGGGTGCGATATAGCGATACTCGACCCCCTTGCCGAGGCCGAGGCGGGACAGGTAGTCGAGATGGAAGGTGGCGTCGGTGCTGCGGGAGATGGCCCAATAAAAGGGTTGGAAGATCTGCACGCCGCGATTCCCGGAATAACCGTAGCGGGGAATGAGAAATCCGCTCTTGCGATCGCTTACCGGGTAAAAAAAGTAGGGGAAATAGAGGACCGGGGTATCTTTGATATAAAAGAAAATATGTTTGGCGCGGGCATAATCTTCGAGAGTGACGTTGACATTGCGGGCCTGGAAGCGCCATGCCGGGTTGTCGCCGTCGCAGGTAGTGAAACTGGCTTCCTTGGCGAGAAAATTCTTTTCGTCGAGGCGGTGCAGTTCCTGGGCTTCCAGATGAAAATTGCTCTCCTTGAAAAAAGCCCGCCCCTGGTGCAGGCGTCCTTCTCCGCTCGCCATGTTTAATTCGAAACGCTCCGCCCACAGGGTATTTCCCTCTTCATCGACGAGCCGCACCTTGCCTTCCCCGGAAGCCTCGTCGCGCTCGGGGTTCCACTGCAGATGGTCGGAAAAAAGACTCCACGCCCCCCTTTTCAGGAAAACATCGCCATCCGCCAGATAGTTGCCGGTTTCGGGATCAAAGCTGAGTTTGTCCGCTTCCACGGTCACCGGTAAAGGATCGCTTTTTTTCAAGGGGCTTATGGCCGCCGCCTCGTCGGGGAAAAAAGAATTGAGAAGGGCGACCCACAACAGCCCCCAAAAAAGGCAAACCAGACGAACACTCATGGCATCATCTCCATCTTTTCCAGACCATCACGAATCTCCCCGACAAGATAAAGAGAACCGGCGACCAGAATGATTTCTTTTGGGCCTCTCTTCGCCAATGCCGCCCGCAGAGCCGCCAGCGGCTCGGGAAAAACATCGGCAGGGACCCCGCTCTTTAACGCCTCTTCCGCCAGCTGGTGCGGCGCAATGAAGGCCTCTCCTGCGGCCACCGTGCAGTACAGGGCCTTACAGCGGGGGAGAATCGGGGCGAGGATGGCACTGCCGGCCTTGTCCCATTTGATCCCCACAACCCAATGGATGCCGTCGATCCCTTCTGCTTTCAGGTATTGAGCCAGGACTTGCGCCCCGGCGGGGTTATGGGCGCCATCGAGAAGAAGGCGGGGCGGGTTTGGCCACCACTCGAGACGGCCCGGCCAGTAAACCCCCGCTACCCCTTTTCTCATGGCCGTCTCGGCAATGGGATAACCGGCCTTGCCGATCAACTCCGCGGCGCAAAGGCTCATGGCCAGGTTGACATGCTGGTGCTCACCCAAAAGAGAGGGATGCAATCCGTCGAGAGCCATGTCACGACCCCGGTAGGAGAAGGTCTTTCCCTGGGAGACGACGCTGAAATCCCTCGCCCACAAGCGCACCGGAGAAGCGGTAGAGGAAGCCCGCTTCAAAAGAACGGTCAGCGCCTCATCCGGTTGCGCCCCAAGAACCACGGGTTTATCTTTTTTGATAATGAAGGCTTTTTCCGCGGCGATTGCTGCAAGCGTAGAGCCCAGGTGATAGGTGTGATCCATGGATATCGGCGTGATCAGGGATACCAGGGGGGAAACCAGAAGGGTGGCATCCAGCCTGCCCCCCATGCCGGTTTCGATGACCGCGAAATCGACCTTGCGATGTTCGAAACAGAGGAAAGCCATCGCCGTGGTAAATTCGAAAAAAGTGGCACCGCTTTCTGGCGCCCTTTTTCGCACCTCATCAATGAGTTCGGCGACCTCTGCGTCGGTGACCGTTTCACTGTCGATACGGATGCGCTCATTGAACCTTTGCAGATGGGGAGAAGTGTATAGACCGGTCCGATAGCCGGCGGCACTCAGGATCGCCGCCAGGCTGGCAGCCACCGAACCTTTGCCGTTGGTGCCGGCGACATGGAGGCTGACGAACCGTTTCTGCGGATGGCCGAGGGCGCTCAGCAGCCGAGCGATGTTCTTCAGGCCCAGCTTTATCCCCGCTCGCCGCAGCCCATAAAGAAATTCGATCCCTTCCCGGTAGTCCACGGTCAGCTTTTGGTAAAAATCCGCAAAATCTGGGAAAGGCGGTCTTTCATCTCCTGGCGGCGGACGATCATGTCGATCATACCGTGGTTCAGGAGATATTCGGCGCGTTGAAACCCTTCGGGAAGCTCCTGGCGGATAGTCTGTTCAATGACCCGCGGACCGGCGAAGCCGATGAGGGCGCGCGGCTCGGCGATATTGACATCACCCAGCATGGCAAAGCTGGCCGTCACCCCCCCGGTCGTGGGATCGGTCAATACCGAAATGAAGGGGACACCGGCTTTTTTAAGGCGGCTCAGGGCGGCGCTGGTCTTGGCCATCTGCATCAAAGACATGATGCTCTCCTGCATGCGTGCGCCGCCAGAGGAGGAAAAAATCAGCAATGGCAACTTTCGCTCCAGGCTCTGCTCAATGGCGCGGGCAATCTTCTCCCCGACCACCGAGCCCATGCTTCCCCCCATGAAGGCGAATTCCAGCACGGCGACAATCACCGGCAGCCCATGAATGGCCCCTTCGCCGCAGACTACGGCTTCGTTTTTACCGCTTTTTTTGATCGAGTTGCGGATCCGGTCGCGATACCTTTGGGAATCCTTGAAGTCGAGAAAATCCTCGGAGCGCAGGTCGGCATCCATTTCCAGGAAAGAGCCCTGATCCAGAACCAGCTTGATGCGTTCGGTCGCCGATATGCGGAAATGATAGTCGCATTTTGGACAGACGTTCAGGTTCCGCTCGATCTCTTTGGTGTAAATGATCTCCTGACAATTTTTACATTTCGTCCAGACCCCTTCCGGCATGTGGACTTTTTTGGACGCCACCGGCGAAAGAGGAGCTTTCGCTTTTTTGAACCAAGACATATCAGAACCTCTCGCTCTTCAGAAGATAAATGGACCAACCCCGGTCACTGGGACCGCAAACCCTCCGGCAAACGGGTCCCCTCCTTCAGTCCGTGGACAAACCGGCGCACCTCCCTGGTCAGATGGGGGGAGCTGCCATGACTGGCGATGATCTTGACCAAAGCGCTGCCGACGACCACGCCGTCGGCGAATCCGGCCACGGCGGCCACGTCCTCAGTGGTGACGATGCCGAAACCAACCGCCACCGGGACCGGACTCAGCCGGCGCAGCTCGCGGACCTGTTTCTCGATGGCGCCGGTATCGATCTCCCGGGAGCCAGTAACCCCGGTCATGGAGACAAAATAGAGGAAGCCCTCCCCTTTTGCCGCCAGTTCGGCCATTCTCTGAGGCGGAGTAGTCGGCGCCAGCAGGGTCACCAGATCCACCTGTTCCCTTTTCAACCAGAAGTGGAGATCGGCGGCCTCCTCCGGCGGCAGGTCGACAACCAACAGGCCATCGACACCGGCGCTGCGGGCATCCTGGGCAAACCGTTGCAGCCCATAGCGGAAAAGCGGATTGTAATAGCCCATCAACACGATAGGCACCGCAGTCCGCTGGCGGATCCGGCCGACGAGACCCAGAACATCGGCCAGGGTGGTCCCCCTCTTCAGCGCCCGTTCGGATGCCGCCTGAATGGTCGGCCCGTCGGCCATCGGATCGGAAAAAGGGAAGCCGAGCTCAATAATGTCGGCCCCCTCTTCGGCCAGGGCCACGACCAGATCCTCAGTGACGGCCAGATCGGGATCCCCGGCCGTCAGAAAAAGCACCAAGGCCTTTTCCCCCTTGTCGCGGAGAGACGCAAAGGTTTCGGAAATTCGACTCATCGATCATTCTTTCCTGGTGAATTGGCAGGTTTTTGAACTGGATCGGCTTCTGTCTGTTCGATCCAGGCCCGCACGGTATCCATGTCCTTGTCTCCGCGCCCGGAAAGGCAAACGAGAATGATGGCATCGGCAGGCATGGCACCGGCGATCTTGACTACGTGGGCGATGGCATGGGCGCTCTCCAGAGCGGGGATGATTCCTTCAAGTTCCGTCAGCAGACGGAATGCCAACAGCGCCTCTTCATCGGTGACGGCGACATAGGCGACCCGTCGCACGTCATGCAGATAGGCATGTTCCGGTCCGACCCCGGGGTAGTCGAGGCCGGCGGAGACAGAATGAGCATTCTGTATCTGCCCCGCTCCATCCTGCAGGAGATAGGTTTTGTTGCCGTGAAGCACGCCGACCTGGCCGAGGCAGATACTGGCGGCGTGCTGCTGGCTCGCCAAACCGAGGCCTCCCGCCTCCACGCCGACCAGACCAACCTGCTCATCGGTGAGAAAGGGGTAAAACATTCCCATGGCGTTGGAGCCGCCGCCGATACAGGCCACGGCCAGATCGGGAAGACGCCCTGCCGCAGCCAGGATCTGACGGCGCGCCTCGTTGCCGATCACCGCCTGAAAATCCCGCACCATCATCGGATAGGGGTGGGGGCCGGCGACGGTGCCGATGACATAGAAGGTATCGCGCACTTCGGTGACCCAGAAACGCAGGGCTTCGTTCATGGCGTCCTTGAGGGTACGAGTGCCGCACTGCACCTCATGGACCTTGGCCCCGAGCAGTTTCATGCGGAACACGTTCAGCGCCTGGCGGCGGATATCCTCGGCACCCATGAAGATCTCGCATTTGAGACCGAACAGGGCGGCCACAGTGGCTGTCGCCACGCCGTGCTGGCCGGCACCGGTTTCGGCAATAAGACGGGGCTTGCCCATCTTGCGGGCCAGCAACGCCTGGCCGATGGTGTTGTTTACCTTGTGGGCGCCGGTGTGGTTGAGATCCTCCCTTTTCAGGTATATCTGCGCACCGCCACAGTATTCGCTCAAGCGGCGGGCGAAGTAGAGGGGGGAGGGGCGGCCCACGTAGTCCGTCAGATAGTAGTCGAATTCACGCTGGAAAGAAGGATCGCTCCGGGCCTGCCGATAAGCCGCTTCCAGTTCGATCAGGGCCGGCATCAGGGTTTCGGCCACATAGCGCCCGCCGTATTCACCAAAATGCCCCTGTTCATCGGGCAGGTTCTTCAGGTCAAACATGCTGTTTTCCTTTGGCCGCTGCAATGAAGGCCGCCACTTTGTTCTTGTCTTTGATGCCCGGCGACTGTTCCACGCCGCTGGCGACATCGACACCGTAGGGATTAACGGCGGCGACAGCCGCGGCGACGTTTTCCGGATTAAGGCCGCCGGCCAGGATAATCCGGTATTTTTCGGACAGACGGGCGGCCAGTTTCCAATCAAAGGTCCGGCCGGTGCCGCCGACGCTTTGTTCCGACCAGGCATCGAGAAGGAGCGGATAATCGTCCCAAAAACCAGGATCGGAAAGGCTTTCTTCCCCCTTCACCCGGAGCGCCTTGATCACCTGGCGGGCCGGCAGGTGGTAACGGCGCGGATCCTCGTTGCCGTGGAGTTGCACTCGATCCAAACGGCAGAAATCGACGACCTTCCGCACCCGTGCCGGGGATTCGTCGACAAAAAGACCAACCGCCAAAATCAAGGGGGGGAGCTGGGCTATAATCCTTTTGGCCGCCTCCGGCGTCACCTGGCGGGGACTTTGGGAATAAAAGATGAACCCCAAGGCATCGGCACCCGCCGCAGCGGCCTGCAATGCATCGTCCCTATTGGTGATACCGCAGATCTTGACCCGGATCAAAGTTCCTCGCCTCAATCGTTCAACAAAGCCGCCAGTTTTGCCTCGACATCCTCTTCTTTCATCAGGCTTTCCCCGATCAGGAAAGCCTGAGCGCCGGCGCGGCGCAGACGGCGGATATCGGCGCGGCAGTCAATGCCGCTCTCGCTGACCACCAACCGATCTTTGGGGAGTAGCGGAATGAGACCTTCGCTGACCGCCAGATCGGTGTGAAAAGTGGTCAGGTTACGGTTGTTGATGCCGATCACATCCGCTGAGGTTGTGAGGACCGCCGCCAATTCCTTTTGGTCATGCACCTCGGCAAGAACATCGAGCTCCAAACCATGGGCCGCCTCAATCAATTCCTTCATCGCCGCGGGCGCCAATGCGGCGGCGATCAACAGCACGGCATCGGCGCCATAGGCGCGCGCCTCAAAAAGCTGAAAGGAATCGATGATGAAATCCTTCCTTAACAAGGGAAGGGCAACAGCTTTCGCCACCCTGGACAAAAAATCGAGGCAGCCGAAAAAGAAACGCTCATCGGTAAGTATCGACAGAGCCGCCGCACCACCCCGTTCGTAGCAACGGGCAATAGCAACAGGATCGAAATCGGGGCGGATGATCCCCTTCGAGGGTGAACCCTTTTTGACCTCGGCTATAATGGCGGTGCCCTGCGCAGCCGCCCGGCGCAAAGCCTTGGCAAATCCCCGCGGCGGCGCCAGGGCGCCAATCCGCGCCTCAAGCTCGGCCAGCGAGGTGCTTCTTTGGGCCGCCGCCACCTCTTCCTTCTTATGGGCCAGAATCCGTTCCAGGATCATGCCGCCGTCATCTCCACCAGACCATCCAGTTTGTCCAGGGCCATCCTTTGGTCGAGGACGGCGGCGGCCTTGTCGATTCCCTGCCGGACACTCTGCACCTTTTCCGCTGCGAGCAGGGCGAAGGCGCTGTTCAGCAACACCACATCACGCCGCGGACCCTTTTCCCCCCCCAGGATGGCCCGCACTATCTGCGCGTTCTGCTCGGCGTCCCCTCCGCGTAACTCATCGAGGGTACAGGACCGCAAACCGAAATCTTCCGGTTTCACTTCATAGAAATCAAGCTTTTCATCGTCAATAGCGCCGACCCAGGTCGGCCCGGTCAAGGTCACTTCGTCCATGCCGTCGCTGCCGTGGACCACAAAACCCCGGTGGCAACCGAGCTTCTGCAAAACGCAGGTGATCGGTTCCACAAGATCCCGGCGGTAGACACCGAGCACCTGGCGATCAGCCCCGGCCGGATTGGTGAGGGGGCCGAGGATGTTGAAAATGGTGCGTATGCCGATCTCCTTACGAGGGCCGATGGCGTACTTCATCGCCCCGTGCAGAGCGGGGGCAAAAAGGAAACCGATCCCCAACTTGTTGATGCATTCGGTCACCCGTTCCGGGCCGATTTCCAGATTGACGCCGAGCTTTTCCAGAACATCTGCGCTGCCGCAGGCGGATGAGATGCAGCGGTTGCCATGTTTGGCGACTTTGACCCCGCTTGCCGCCAAAATGAAGGCAACCGTCGTGGAAATATTGAAACTTTTTGTGCCACTGCCGCCGGTGCCGCAGGTATCCAGAATCGACTCCCGCTCCACGTTGATCTCGTCCCGGTCGATACCGACAATCCTGCCGACGCGAATTGGGGTTGCCCGCGCCCGCATCACCTTGGCGGCGCCGGCAATCTCATCGACCGTTTCCCCTTTCATGCGCAACGCGGTGATGAAAGAGGCAATCTGGCCGGAAGTCGCCTCCCCCCCCATGATCTCATCCATGACCGCTATCATTTCCGTTTCGGCAAGATCCTGCCGCTCAACGACCCGGGCAATTGCCTCCTTGATCATTTCAGATCCCTCCCTCCTCTCGACAAGAAGAGATTTTCAAAAAATTCCGGAGGATGTTTTTCCCTGCGACCGTAAGAATCGACTCCGGATGAAACTGCACCCCCCAGATCGGGAACTCCCGGTGGCTGACCCCCATGATCTCCCCTTCCTCGGTCCACGCCGTCACCCGCAGGCAATCGGGTGGCGAATCCTTTTCGATCACCAGAGAGTGATAACGGGTGGCCTCAAAAGGATTGGCAATGTCGGTAAAAATATCCGTACCGTCATGGTAAACCCGGCTAGTTTTGCCATGCATCAGCAACTCGGCGCGGACGATGGCCCCTCCAAATGCCTGGCCGATGGCCTGGTGGCCGAGGCAGACGCCAAGAATCGGAACCGTCCCCGCGAAACGCTTCACCACCTCCACGGAGATTCCAGCTTCTTTTGGGGTACATGGCCCCGGTGAGATCACGATCTGCCGCGGTCCTAGTTGGTGAATCTCGGCAATGGAAATCCTATCGTTGCGATATACCACCACCTCAGCCCCCAATTCCCGCAGATACTGAACCAGGTTATAGGTGAACGAATCGTAATTGTCGATCATCAGCAGCACGTCACTCGATCCCTTCAGCTGCCCGTTCAATGGCCCTCATCACTCCGCGGGCCTTGTTCAGGGTTTCCCGATACTCCGCCTCTGGCTGAGAATCGGCCACGATGCCCGCGCCGGCCTGGACATAGACGCGCCCGTCCCGGACCACCAGGGTACGGATGGCGATGGCCATATCCATATTGCCGGTGAAAGAGAAATAACCCACGGCGCCCCCATAGATTTCGCGCCGGCAGGGTTCGATTTCATCGATGATCTCCATGGCCCGTATTTTCGGCGCACCGGACAGGGTGCCGGCCGGAAAGACGGCGCGAAAGGCATCGAAGGCATCCAGCCCCTCTTCCAGAATCCCCTGCACGTTGGAAACAATGTGCATCACGTGGGAATAACGTTCCGTCACCATCAGATCGCTGACATGCACGCTGCCGGTGCGGCACACCCGCCCCAGGTCGTTTCTACCCAGATCGACCAGCATGATATGTTCCGCGCACTCTTTGGGGTCGGCGAGCAATTCCTCTTCATAGTGCTGATCTTCGGCCACTGTCGATCCGCGGGGCCGGGTGCCGGCGATGGGGCGCAACTCGATGCGATCCCCCTCTTTGCGTACCATGACTTCGGGAGAAGCACCGATTACAAAGGTATCCAACATCCTTAAAAAATAAAGATATGGGGAGGGATTGATGGTCCTCAGCAGGCGGTAGACATCGAAAGGAGAAGATTCAAAGGGGGCGGAAAAACGCTGGGAAATCACCACCTGGAAAACATCTCCCCGACGGACATATTCCTTGCAGCGTTCCACGGCCGCCAGAAATTCCTCATGGGTAAAGTTGGAGGCCATCGCTCCGACAGTCTTATGGGCCGCGGAAGAAGGGGAGGGGACAGGTCCTTTGAGTTTGCGGATCAGTCCATCGATCTGTTCAAGGGCCTGAAAATAGAGGGTTTGCGGATCGTCTCCGGGGAGCCAATGGACATTGGCTACCACCTTGATGGTCTGCAGGACATTGTCGAATATCAACAGGTTTTCCGTCACCACAAAAAAAGCGTCGGGAGCGCCGATTTCCTTGGGGTTGCCATCGGGCAGCTTTTCGATGAACCGTACCATGTCGTAGCCGAGACAGCCGACCAGACCGCCGAAAAAGCGGGGCAACCCTTCGACCTCCACCGGCCGGTAGCCGGACAGAAACTCCTTCAGCCTCTCCAGAGGGTCCCTGCACAACTCACTTTGGGCCAAAATTCCCTTTTCATAAACCTCGAACCGGTGGCCCCGGCAGGAAAGGGCTGTGCTGGAGTTGGTACCGATGAAAGAGTAGCGGGCCCATTTTTCACCGCCTTCGATGCTTTCCAGGAGAAAAGAGGTTTTCCCGTCATCCGTCTTTTTAAAAGCGGAAACCGGAGTGTCCATGTCGGCGAGGATTTCACGGTAAACGGGAATCAGATTCCCATGATCCAGAAGTTGCCGAAATTTTTCAAAAGTTGGGACATGCATGGAATGATCCTAGGTTGGCCCGGGGCTTTTTATCCCTTTAGTAAAAGGGATAAAAATAAAAAAAGCAAGGCAAAAGCCTTGCTTTTCATTGGTATCGACACCCCCTTGCGGTGAAGGGACGTGAAGGAGGGGTTTTTTTTCAGGATTGTTCCGTTGGCTTGGCTTCGGGTTCGCCATTGTCACCGACCGTCGCGGCGGCGGCAGGTTCAAGTACAGCTTTAGCGGTTGCCTCGGGTTTGGATCCTGGCGATTTGACTCTGGAGGCATCCATCTCTTCAACGAATTCGATCCGGCAGACAGGTGCGTTATCCCCCAGGCGATTGCCGATCTTGATGATGCGGGTATACCCCCCGGGCCGGTTCTGAAAACGGGGGCCGAGC
The DNA here is from genome assembly GCA_012729375.1 of Deltaproteobacteria bacterium. Lineage (GTDB taxonomy): Bacteria > Desulfobacterota > Desulfuromonadia > Desulfuromonadales > JAAYDE01 > JAAYDE01. The sequence goes on from JAAYDE010000035.1 coordinate 65,291, forward strand.
AGATTGAACAACTTGGCGACCATCTTCGGGTCACGAACGATACGGAGCGCCTGGCGACGGGCGTGAAGATCGCTCCTTTTGCCAAGAGTGATCATTTTTTCCGCAATCTTGCGCAGTTCCTTAGCCTTGGTGTCGGTGGTGGTGATCTTTTCATGCTCGATGAGTGAAGTCACCATGTTCCGCATCATGGCTTGACGATGACTGGTGTTGCGCCCCAGTCGTTTTCCGGAGTTGTTGTGACGCATTTTCTACCGATCCTTTCCTCTGCAGCCTTGCTTTAAATCCTCACCTCAGGCCTCTTCTCTGCCCTTCTTGATCATTTCCAAATAGTCGGGATCAGGAAAGTTTTCCAGCTTCATCCCCAGAGAGAGCCCCATTTCGGCAAGAATATCCTTGATTTCATTAAGGGATTTGCGCCCGAAATTCTGTGTTTTAAGCATATCGGCTTCGGTCTTCTGAACCAGTTCGCCAATAAGGTGTATCTGAGCATTTTTAAGGCAGTTGGCGCTGCGCACCGACAGTTCCAGCTCCTCGACACTACGGTAGAGCCGTTCGTTGATTTTCTTGCTGTCGTCCGGTTGAACCTCTTCCACGACTTCCACTTCTTCATCGAAATTGATGAAAACCTGCAGTTGTTCTTTGAGGATTTTAGCCGCGAAAGCCACCGCATCGTCGGGAGTGATGCTGCCATCGGTAGTGACCTCGAGGATCAATTTGTCATAGTCTGTGATCTGGCCGACCCTGGCGTTGGTTACAGTAACATTGACCTTGCGGATCGGGGCGAAGATGGCATCGATGAAAACGGTACCGACGGGAGCTTTCTCGTCACGGTTACGATCGGCGGGTACATATCCTTTGCCCATCGCCACGGTGAGGTCCATTTCCAGGTCGGCATCCTCTCCGCAGGTGGCGATATAGTGATCGGGATTCAAAACCTCAACATGCGAATCGGTTATGAGGTCTCCGGCCAGAACGGTTCCGGCCCCTTTCTGAACGATACGGACGGTGCGCGGTTCGTGGGAGTGAAGTTTAAGCAGCACCCCTTTAAGATTGAGCACGAAATCCGTTCCATCCTCGGTCACCCCCGGAATCGTTGAAAATTCGTGCTGAATCCCTTTGATGCGGACGGAAGTGATGGCCGCACCTTGTAAAGAAGAGAGCAACACGCGCCGCAAAGAATTCCCCAAAGTGGTACCGAACCCTCTTTCCAATGGCTCGGCGATGAACTTGCCATAGGTCTTGGAAAGGGTGCTCTGTTCCACCTGAAGGCGTTTCGGCTTGATGAGATCTCTCCAGTTTTTATACATTACGTTCCCCCTCAAAGCGCCTGGCTGATGGGACATTAAAACCGTTTACTTGGAATAAAGTTCAACAACCAGCTGTTCCTGGAATGCGGGAGTGGTCATCTCGGCGCGAACCGGCAGGGTCTTGAGAGTGCCCTTGAATCCTTCGCGATCCAATTCGACCCAAGAAGCACTTTCGCGCCGCTGAGCACCATCGAGAGCCTCGTTGATACGAAGGATAGTGCGGCTTTTCTCGCGCAGACTGACCGTATCGCCGACCCGAACCAGATAGGAAGGGATATTGACCTTCCTGCCGTTCACCTGGAAATGGCTGTGGCGGATAAGGATCCGCGCCTCTTTCCGGGAGGAGGCAAATCCCATGCGGTAGACCACGCTATCGAGACGCCGTTCCAAAAGAACGAGCAGGTTCTCCCCGGTGACCCCTTTCATCCGCTCGGCCTTTACAAAAGTCGCCTTGAACTGCGATTCGAGCAAACAGTAAGTCCGTTTGATCTTCTGTTTTTCGCGAAGCTGAGTCCCGTAATCGGTAACCTTGGCCCTCCCGTGACCATGTTGGCCGGGAGCGTAATTTCTGCGTTCAAGAGCGCACTTGTCGGTGAAACAGCGATCACCTTTGAGGAAAAGTTTGTTATTTTCCCTTCTGCACAGACGGCAGACAGGACCCGTATAGCGTGCCAACGTGATTCCTCCTTTATATATCCTTATAGTTAAAACTTGTTGCCTTAGACCCTTCTTCTTTTAGGAGGGCGGCATCCGTTATGGGGGATCGGGGTGACATCACGGATTTTGGTGATTGTCAGCCCGGCAGCCTGAATAGCCCGTACGGCGGCTTCACGTCCGGCACCAGGGCCCTTGACTTGGACCTCCACTGACCGCATACCTTGTTCCTGGGCCTTTTTGGCTGCATCCTCAGCGGTGATCTGGGAAGCAAACGGGGTGCTCTTCCGAAACCCCTTGAAACCTTTCGTTCCGCAGGAAGACCAGGAAACAGCATTACCCCTCTCGTCGGAGAAGGTTATAATGGTGTTGTTGAACGTCGATTGAATGTGGGCGACGCCGGTCGCTATATTCTTTTTTTCTTTTGTCTTTTTGACAAAACGTTTTCCGCCTTTAGCCATCATTGCCCTCGCTATTTCTTCTTGCCAGCTACGGTCTTCCGGGGTCCTTTCCGGGTCCGCGCATTGGTCTTGGTTTTCTGGCCACGAACCGGCAGGCCACGGCGGTGGCGCAAGCCGCGGTAACAGCCAAGATCCATGAGCCGTTTGATATTGGTCGATACCTCACGGCGGAGATCCCCTTCTACCTTGTATTCGTGCTCGATAATCTCCCGGATCTTGGCGACTTCCGTGTCGTTGAGATCGTCAGAGCGGGTGTCTGGTAGGACTCCGGCCTTATTGAGAATTTCTTTCGAGGATGAGCGACCGATACCAAATATATAGGTCAGGGCCACTTCAATACGTTTGTTTCGAGGCAAATCGATGCCAGCAATACGTGCCAATGTCTGATCCTCCTACGAGAAATGTTATCCCTGTTTCTGCTTGTGCTTCGGGTTTTCACAAATCACCCGAACCAGGCCCTTTCTTTTAACTATTTTGCATTTCTCACAAATGGCTTTTACCGATGCGCGAACCTTCATTATTTTACCCTTTTCAATTTACTTGGTGTTTTAACTCCAGAGAGATTCCAAATCACCACAATCATGGAATCCTGCCCTGGGAATAAGAGCCAGTTTACCCCTGGTGTTCATCAAGGACCTTCTGGATGTTTGCCCATACCTGGGGAATCCCCTCCATACCGTTCAGCGTAACGAGAATCCCTTCTTTTTTGTAGTAATCAATCAGGGGGGCGGTCTGACATCCGTAGACGTTCAATCGTTCCCTTATCGTCGTTTCCTGGTCATCGTCTCGCTGAAAAAGCGCCCCCCCGCAGGAATCGCATTTGCCATCGACCTGGGGCGGGTCAAAACGGATGTGGTATCCCCGCCCGCACTCACGGCATGTCCGGCGCCCCGAAAGCCGCTCAATCAACGCCAGATTGTCTCCCCCAAGGGAGATAACAAAATCAAGGGGCATATCGAGGACGCCCAGAACCTTCTTGAGGGCTTCGGCCTGAGCCAGGGTCCGAGGAAAACCGTCAAGAATGAAACCTTCTTGGCAGTCTTCTTTTTGTAACCTTTCTTCAACGATACCGACGACCACATCATCGGGGACGAGAAGACCGTCATCCATATATTTTTTGGCCTCAAGGCCCATGGGGGAGGCCTCTTTGACAGCGCTTCGCAGAATATCACCCGTGGAAATCTGGGGAATTCCATACTCAGCAACGATCATTTTGGCCTGGGTTCCTTTCCCGCAGCCTGGCGGGCCCAACAGAATAATCCGCATTTCACATACCCCATATCAACGCCGTCCCTTGATGGTAACCCCCTTCATGAAACCCTCATAGGACCTGGAAATCAAATGAGCCTCAATTTGCGCGGCGGTGTCAAGACCAACCCCAACGACGATGAGCAGCGAGGTGCCGCCAAAATAGAACGGCACATTAAATTGATTGATCAAAAAGGTCGGCAAGACACAAACCGCGGATACATAGGCGGCACCGGCGAAGGTCAAACGGCTCAGAACCGTATCGATGAATTCGGCGGTCTGTTTCCCTGGCCGGATGCCAGGCACATAGCCACCCTGTTTTTTGATGTTTTCAGCAACATCTACCGGGTTGAAGGTGACAGCTGTGTAAAAATAGCAGAAGAAGACGATGAACCCGACGTAAGCCACGTTGTATAGCCAATGACTAGGGGTCATATAAGAGGCTGCTTTTTGAATCCAGGGTACATCCACCAAGCTGGCTACGGTCGCGGGAAACATGATGATCGAACTGGCAAAAATAGGCGGAATAACGCCGCTCATATTAACCTTGAGAGGCAGATGGCTTCCTTTTCCTCCTGAGGCGCGCATCCCCGTAACCCGTTTGGCGTATTGAATAGGTACCCGACGCTGCCCTCTCTCCATGAAGACTATGGCCCAGATAACGGCCACCATGGCCAGCGAGATAAGAATCACAACAAAAAGAGAGAGCGCCCCTGTCTGCATCAAACGAATGGAGTTGATGATCGCCAGGGGCATGTCGGCAATGATCCCGGCAAAGATAATCAGGGAAATGCCGTTACCGATTCCCCTTTCAGTGATCTGCTCACCCAGCCACATGATGAACGCCGTTCCGGCGGTCAGTGTGAGGACAGTGAGAAAAATGAATCCAAAACCGGGATAGGGAACGACCGGCTCCCCGCCGGGGCCGCGCATGGTCTGCAAGCCGACGGCAATCCCCGCCCCCTGAATGACCGACAGGATAATGGTTCCGTAGCGGGTCCACTTGGTGAGGGTTTTCCGCCCCTGTTCCCCTTCTTTTGACAGCCGTTCAATCGGTTCGAAGACCACCGTAAGCAACTGCAAAATAATCGATGCACTGATGTAGGGCATAATCCCCAGGGCGAAAACCGTCATCCTGCTAAGAGCGCCGCCGGTAAACGCGCCGACCAGCCCTAACAGGGTCCCTTGGGTCCCTTCAAAAAATTTGGCAAGAACCGAAGCATCAATGCCGGGAGTGGGGACAAAACACCCGATCCGATAAACTGCCAACATCCCGAGGGTAAAAAGAACCCTCCGTCTCAGTTCCTTGATGGAAAAGATGTTGATCAGGCTCTGGATCATTTCAGATGACCTCGGCGACGCCGCCTACAGCAGCGATCTTCTCCAGGGCCGCTTTGCTGAACTTCTCGGCCTTGATCGTCAACGGCATGCTGAGGTCACCTTCAGCCAGAATCTTGACCGCATCGACATCTTTGCGAATGAGGCCAGCCTGGATCAATGCTTCCCGGTCAACAACGCTGTTGGCTGCGAAGCAAACGAGGGCCTGCAGATTTACCAGACCGAAGACACGTCGCTCCAGAGGCTTGAAACCCCTTTTGGGAAGACGCCTCTGCAGGGGCATCTGCCCCCCCTCAAAACCGGCCTTGACACTGCCGCCGCTGCGCGCCTTTTGGCCCTTATGGCCCTTACCCGCAGTCTTCCCGGTACCGGAGCCGGCCCCACGGCCGATCCTCTTTTTGTTTTTGGTAGATCCTGCTGCAGGCTTCAGATTGCTCAGATCCATTGCTTATTCCCCTTCAACAACTTCTACCATATGGCTGACCTTGCGGATCATGCCGCGGGTAGCGTCGTTATCGATCAATTCAACCGTCTGGTTCAATTTGGTCAATCCCATTCCTTTAAGAACCCGGGCAAAATACTTGTCCCGCCCGATACAGCTCTTTTTTACCGTGACCTTAAGACATTTCCCTGCCATCTTCGTTCTCCCTGGATCAACCTAGCCCTCAACCTGGATTCCGCGCCGCGCCATGATTTGTTCATAGCTCTTAAGCTGCCCCAAGGCATTGATGGTCGCTCTTACCACATTGTGGGGATTGTTGGTGCCGATACATTTGGTCAGAATGTTGCCGATTCCGGCCACTTCGAGAACGGCGCGAACGGGTCCCCCAGCGATCACCCCGGTCCCCTCGGAAGCAGGTTTCAGAAGCACCCTACCGGCCCCGAACTTGCCCAGAACATCATAGGGTATGGTCTTCTGCTTGACCTTGAGAGGAACACTGATCATGTTCTTCTTGGCGCGTTCGGCCCCCTTCCGAATGGCTTCCGGGACCTCTTTGGCTTTGCCAAGGCCGAACCCCACGTTTCCTTGCCCGTCGCCGACAACCACTAGAGCGGAAAAACTGAACCGCCGGCCGCCTTTGACAACCTTGGCACAACGGTTGATATGAATCACCCGGTCAGTCAGGGTCTGCTCAGTTTCATTCTGGAACACTGGTATCCTCCGGTTTTTTAAAATTTTAGACCGCCTTCTCGGGCGCCTTCAGCAAGGGCTTTGATCCTGCCGTGGTAAAGAAAACCGTTACGGTCAAAAACCACGCTGTCGATGTTCCTGGCCAAGGCCTTTCGGGCGATGGCCGCGCCAACCCGTTTGGCAGCCTCGGCATTCCCCGTATATACATCTTCGAGGCCGACGCTGTCCGGTTCAATGGTCGAAACAGACAACAGGGTTTGGCCTTGGTCATCGTCAATAAGCTGGGCATAGATATGCTTGGCGCTACGAAATACGCATAGGCGAGGTCTTTCCGGGGTCCCGCGAACTTTCTTCCGTACCCGCTCCTGCCTTCTGATCCGTGCGACATTCCTGGTGTTTTTTTGAACGCTCATAGTTACATACTCCCCGCCGCGTATTCAGCTATTTCTTCCCGGTTTTACCGGCTTTGCGGATAATTCGCTCATTTTTGTATTTGATCCCTTTGCCTTTGTAAGGCTCGGGCGGCCGGAAATCGCGGATGATCGCGGCCGTCTCACCAACCAGTTCCTTGTCGGCCCCCTTGATCAGGATTTTGGTCTGTTTTTCGACCTCAATGCTGATCCCTTCAGGAATGGGGAATGCAACCGGATGGGAAAACCCGAGGGACAGGTTGAGAATATTACCTTTTGCTTCGGCCCTGTAGCCGACACCGACGATTTCCAATTCTTTTTGAAAGCCTTTGGTTACGCCGTCGACCATATTGGCGACCAAAGTCCGCGTCAATCCCTGGAGAGAAGAATTTCTCTGGGTTTCCTCGTCATGTAAAACCAGTATCTGTTCAGCTTCGACAGCTACCTCGACTTGAGAGGGTATAGCCCTGGACAATTTCCCCTTGGGGCCTTCTACATGAACCTGGTTCCCATCCAGGCCGATTTTTACGCCTGTCGGTACCGGAATCGGTTTTTTCCCTATTCTTGACATCTTCCAACTCCTCCGGAATGTCCTTACCAGATTTTACAGATCAACTCTCCGCCAACCTCGGCGCGGCGCGCCCCCTCGTCCGAAAGAACCCCTTTGGAGGTGGAAAGGATGGCACAACCAAGTCCGCTCTTGACTTTGGGAATCTCATCGCATCCCACATAAATCCGCCGACTCGGTTTGGAAACCCGCTCAATCTCATGGATGACCGGGACATTCTGCTCGTCATATTTCAGATAGACCCGCAACGTTTCAAAGCTGTCATCAGCTACTGTTTTAAAATTCTTGATGTAACCGAGGTCTTTGAGAACGTCGGCGATCGCAATCTTAAGCCGTGAGGATGGAATATCGACTTTTTTATGTTTGGCCAAGCCGGCGTTGCGGATCCGGGTCAGCATATCGGCTACAGGATCAGTCATTCCCATGTTCTTTGAACTCCTTATCTACCAGCTAGATTTGGTAACCCCGGGGATCTTCCCTTGCGACGCCAGCTTTCTCAAGCAGATTCGGCACATCTGGAATTTGCGGTAATACCCGCGGGGACGACCGCAGAGCGGACAGCGGTTATATTCCCGAACCGAGAATTTTTTTCTTCGCTGCGCTTTGATCATCATTGACTTCTTGGCCACGTTTTCCTCCGCCTGTTTGAATCCATTTATTTTCTGAAGGGCATTCCCAATCCAGTCAGTAAAGCCCGTCCTTCTTCGTCATTTTTGGCCGAGGTGACGATGGAAATATTCAACCCTTTGACTTTGTCGATTTTTTCCAAATCGATTTCGGGAAAAATGATCTGCTCCCTGACACCAAAGGTGTAATTTCCCCGGCCATCAAAAGCTTTGGGAGAAATACCCTTGAAGTCACGGACCCGCGCCAAGGCGATATTTATGAGACGATCCAAAAATTCGTAGGCCCGTTCCCGCCGCAAGGTAACCATACAGCCGATGGGCATCCCTTCTCTGAGCTTGTAGGTCGCAATGGATCTTTTGGCTTTGGTGATGACCGCCTTTTGCCCGGTAATGCGGGCAATCTCATCGGCCGCCGATTCAAGAATCTTGACATTCTGAATGGCTTCGCCAAGCCCCATATTGACAACGACCTTCACTACCTTGGGAACCTGCATGACGTTCGGTAGTCCCAATTCTTTCTGCAGTTTCGGCCGCAATTCCGTTTGATAGAAATCGGCAAGTCTGGCCATCTGACACTCCATTTATCCTTCTAGGGGTTCTTTGCACTTCTTGCAGAAACGCACTTTGTTGCCATCATCAAGAACCCGATGGCCGAGGCGAGCGGTCTGGTTGCAGGATTTGCAAAGAATCATTACATTGGAAGCGGACAGGGGAGCTTCTTTCTCCACAATGCCGCCGCCGGTGTTTTTTTGTTTATTGGCACGGGAATGCCTTTTGACGATATTCAGGCCTTCCACGGTAACGGCCCCTTTTTCCGGTAATGTCCTGCTGATCTTGCCGGTTTTTCCCTTGTCTTTGCCGGCAATAATCATTACCTGGTCCCCTTTTTTCACATGCATTTTGACTGCGGACATTCCTAATCTCCCAACTGGTTACGACTATGGTTAGAGGACTTCGGGAGCCAATGAAACGATTTTCATGTAGTTCTTGGCGCGAAGCTCGCGGGCCACGGGCCCGAAGATGCGGGTTCCGATCGGCTCGCCGGCGGCATTGATAATGACAGCCGAGTTTTTATCAAACCGAATATAGGATCCGTCACTGCGAGATATCTCTTTAACGGTTCGCACGATAACCGCCTTGATGACATCGCCTTTTTTAACCTTGGAATTGGGGAGGGCTTCCCTTACCGAACAGACAATGACATCGCCGATACCGGCATATTTCCTTTTGGAACCACCGGGTACTTTGATGCAGAAGAGCTTTTTCGCACCGGAATTGTCCGCCACATCAAGGATGGTTTGCATCTGTATCATTTCAAGTCTCCTGACCTAAACAATGGCCTGTTTTTCCAGGATCTCGCTGACCCGCCAGCGTTTGTCCCGGGACAAGGGCCGGGTTTCAACAATCATCACCCGGTCACCGACGGTACAGCTGTTGTTTTCATCGTGGGCTTTACAAGTGATGGTTCGTTTAACGTACTTTTTATATTCAGGATGCTTTACAAGGTTGTCTAGGCGGACCACCACTGTCTTTTCCATTTTGTCGCTGACGACCACCCCGACGCGGGTTTTCCGGATCCTTCTCGCCTTATCCATAAATAAATACCCTCATTCCGAAACCTGTTTTTTTTCGCCGGCCACAGTTTTCAGCCGGGCGATGTCTCTACGTACCTGGCGCACACGCGCGGTGTTTTCCAACTGCGCGGTGTGAAGCTGATATTTAAGGTTGAACAATTCTTTGTTCAACTCGTTCTCTTTTTTGGCCAATTCCTCGGCGCTGAGGTCGCGTATTTCCTTAACCTTCATGACTGACCTCCTCCGACATTACAAACTTAGTGCGTACGGGCAGCTTTTGAGAGGCTAACCGCAGAGCTTCCCTGGCCGTTTCTTCCTTGACCCCCTGCATCTCATAAAGAATCCGCCCCGGCCGGATAACCGCCGCCCAACTGTCGGGAGCCCCCTTACCGCTACCCATACGGGTTTCGGCGGCTTTTTTGGTAATGGGCTTGTCAGGGAAAATGCGAATCCAGATCTTCCCTCCGCGTTTAATATAACGAGTCATCGCACGGCGCGCGGCTTCGATCTGCCGTGAGGACAGCCTGCCACAGGCTACCGCCTGTAAACCGAAATCGCCAAAATTCAACTCGTTGCCGCGACTCGCAGCGCCGGTCATGCGCCCCTTGAATTGCTTCCTGAATTTGACGCGCTTAGGCATTAGCATTTTGAATCTCTCCTATCCAGCCTTGGCGACGAATTCTTTACCGAGAACCTCGCCCTTGAAAATAAGCACCTTGACCCCAATAATTCCATAGGTGGTCTTGGCCTCGGCATAACCATAATCGATATCGCCACGCAGGGTATGAAGGGGAACCCGCCCCTCACGGTACCATTCGGTACGGCTCATCTCCGCGCCTCCCAGCCTTCCGCTACAGGTGATTTTAATCCCCTGGGCGCCGAATTTGAGGGCGGTACTGACGCTCTTTTTCATCGCCCGCCGGAAGGCGACCCTTCTTTCCAGTTGCAGGGCCACGTTTTCGGCCACCAACTGGGCGTCGATCTCCGGCTTGCGAACTTCCTGAATATTGATAAAGATTTCCTCGTCGGTCAGCTTGGACAAGTCTTTTTTGAGGGCCTCGACCTCAGATCCCTTTTTGCCGATGATAATACCGGGCCGGGCCGCATAAATATTGATCTTGGCCTTACTTGCCGCCCTTTCTACCTCGACCTTGGAAATCCCTGCGTGATAAAGCCGCTTTTTAAGGAAAGCGCTAAGCTTGAGATCCTCATGGAGCAGTTTGGCGTAATCCGCCTCGGCATACCACTTGGAAGTCCAGGTTTTATTGATCTTCAGTCTTAATCCGATAGGGTTAACTTTCTGGCCCAACTTGCCACCTCCTGCCCTTCATTATTTCTCGGCCAAAATCACCTTGATATGGCTTGTAGGTTTGCGAATCCGAGTGGCGCGCCCCTGCGCCCTCGGCATGAATCTCCGTAGTACTGGGCCGCCGTCCACGGTGATCGTCTTGACGAACAGCCTATCCACATCGCTCACACCCTTCTGCTCAGCATTGGCCACCGCAGAACTGATCAGCTTGGCTACCACGGGCGCCGCTTTATTAGGGGAAAATTTAAGAATATTCAGCACTTCCTGTACACCCTTGCCCCTCACCAAATCGACAACCAAACGTGATTTCTGGGGTGACAGCCGTACATAACTGAGTTTCGCTACGGCTTCCATAGACAACACTCCTCTAGCGCATTGCGGGAAAATTCTTTATTTCTTCCCTTTGACTTTTTTGTCCGCATGTCCGTAATAGGTCCGCGTCGGGGCGAATTCCCCCAGCTTGTGCCCAACCATATTTTCTGTGACAAAAACCGGAATGAATTTTTTGCCGTTATGAACGGCAAAAGTAAAACCGACGAATTCCGGAATAATGGTTGACCTTCTGGACCAGGTTTTGACAACTTTTTTGCTTCTGTCAGCCTCGGCGCCAGCAATCTTCCTGGTCAGACATTCATCCACAAAGGGGCCTTTTTTAATTGATCTCGCCACAGTCAGCTCCTAACAATTACTTTCTGCGCTTGACGATGAAACTGTCAGAACGCTTGTTGGTCCGCGTCTTATACCCCTTAGTCGGCACCCCCCAAGGCGTACAGGGATGTCGGCCACCGGAACTTCTTCCCTCGCCCCCTCCATGGGGGTGGTCAACCGGGTTCATGGCCACGCCACGGGACTGCGGCCGAACCCCCAGCCAGCGATTGCGGCCAGCTTTTCCAATCTTGACATTTTCATGGTCCGTATTGCCCACCTGCCCAATAGTGGCATAGCAGTCCTGAAGAACCATTCGAACTTCCCCGGAAGGAAGTCGGATTTGGGAATATTTCCCTTCCTTGGCGGCAATCAAGGCAAAGGATCCGGCGCTTCTTGCCAGTTGTCCTCCCTTGCCGAGCTTCAATTCGACGTTGTGGACCGTAGTGCCGAGGGGAATGGCGCGAATGGGCAGAGCGTTTCCCGGCTTGATGTCGGCATTTTCGCCGCTGACGATAACATCTCCGACGCTGATCCCCAGAGGAGCGATAATATAGCGCTTCTCGCCGTCTTCATAGGCAAGCAAAGCTATCCGGCTGGAACGATTGGGATCGTACTCGATGGAAACTACTTTGGCGGGAATGCCCCGCTTGTCCCTCTTGAAGTCGATGATGCGGTATTTCCGCTTATGACCCCCACCGGTGTGCCGTTTGGTAATCCTTCCGGCGTTGTTTCTTCCTCCGCTACGATTCAGGGGCTCTACAAGGCTTCTTTCAGGGGTGGCCGTGGTCACATCCCCAAAAGTGACCGAGGTCATATGTCGCCGTCCCGCAGAGGTTGGCTGATATTTTTTTATTGCCATGATGCCCTACTCCAAATGGTTATTTCGGCTTTAAACGCCAAAGAAGTCCATGTTGCTTTCCGGCGTCAATGTCACATAGGCCTTTTTCCAATTACTCCGCTTGCCGAAGTTGCGCCCGACACGCTTGACCTTGCCGGCGACGACCAAGGTTTTGACATCTTGTACCTTGATGTCGAACGCCTTTTCCAACGCTTGTTTAACTTCGACCTTGTTGGCATCTTTGGCAACCTCAAAGGCCACGACTTTTCTGTCGGACTGGCTGGTGACTTTTTCAGACAACAGCGGCCTCCTGATGATGTAATGAAGTGGTCTCATTGGCTCAAGGCTCCTTCCAGTTGAGAAACAGCCGCTTCAGTCATGATGAGGTTTTTGTACTTAAGAAGATCATAAACATTGACCCCCTCAGCACGCACAACCTTGACGTTAGGGATATTCCGTGCGGAAAGCATGACGTTGGAATTATCCTCCGAGATCACCACCAGCGCACTGGCAACCCCAAGGCGATTCAAAAAGGCCGCAAATTCCTTGGTGCTGACCTTGCCCTGATCCAGAGAGTCAAAAACCAGAACCTGCTCTTTTTGCAACTTGGAAGCAAGGGCACTTTTGAGCGCTGCCTTACGGACTTTGCGGTTCAGTTTGATGGCGTAGTTTTCGTTGCCGGTAGCTGCAAAAGCAACCCCGCCGCCCACGTAATGAGGCGCACGGTTACATCCTTGCCGTGCGTTCCCGGTACCTTTTTGACGATAGGGTTTTTTGCCGCCGCCGCGGACCGCGCTACGGTTCTTGTTGCCCACGGTTCCCTGGCGGCGAGCCGCCAATTGATAGCGCACCATGTCATGAACGAGGTGATTTTTGACCTCCCCCGCAAAGACGCTGTCCGCGATCTCCTTTTCGGAAACCTGATTTTGATTTATGTCATAAATGGATATCTTTGCCATGGTGTTCTCCCGAGCCCAACACTCACTTACTTTTTCGCCTTGATCCCCTTGCGGATGATCACCATGCTATTCCTGGGTCCCGGTACGGTCCCCTTGATCAGCATGATATGCTCAGAGGCATTAATGGACACTACCTCAAGATTTTGCGTGGTAATTCGCCGATTGCCAGTTTGCCCGGCCATGCGCTTGCCTTTGAAGACTCGCGAGGGATAGGCGCTGGCACCAATGGAGCCGGGAGCGCGATGCAGTTCGGCACCGTGGGAGGCACGCCCGCCGCCGAAACCCCATCGTTTTACAACACCCTGGAATCCCTTCCCTTTACTGTTTCCGGTGACATCTACAATGTCCCCTTCCTGGAAAACCTGACCACAGGTGATCTCGTCGCCCAACTGGAAATCTTCCCCTTCTCCCAGGGTAAACTCCCGAAGGTAACGGAAAGCGCCCTTGCCGGCCTTACGGAAGTGGCCCATCAGAGGCTTGTTGACACGATGTGCCTTGACCGCTTCAAATCCAACCTGCAGGCTGGCGTAACCATCCTTGTCGGCAGTCTTTTTCTGCAGCACCACAGCGGGTCCGGCTTGAACCACGGTCACCGGAACAAGGGTGCCATCTTCCTTGAACACCTGGGTGCTGCCAAGCTTTTTCCCTAAAATTCCCGTTATCATCTTATGAATCCTGTCTTCTCTATCGCCGTAACGGAATCACCGTTACAGCTTGATTTCGACATCCACCCCGGCGGAGAGATCAAGTTTCATCAGGGCATCAACCGTCTGCTGGGTCGGATCAAGGATATCCAAAAGCCTCTTATGGGTGCGCATCTCAAACTGTTCGCGGCTTTTTTTATCGACATGTGGACCCCTCAAAACACAATATTTATTGATTACGGTGGGGAGGGGAATGGGTCCAGCGATCCTCGCCCCGGTCCGCTTCGCCGTATCGACAATCTCGCTGACAGAAACATCCAGCAATCGATGATCGTAGGCTTTCAAACGGATTCTTATCTTTTGGCTCGACATAAAAAAATCCCCTGTTACTCGATAATATCCGCAACGACGCCGGCACCGACGGTGCGGCCTCCTTCGCGGATCGCAAAGCGAAGCTCCTTGTCCATCGCGATCGGCGTGATCAGGTTGATGATGACACTCACGTTGTCA
>JAAYDE010000036.1 GCA_012729375.1 Deltaproteobacteria bacterium
CCAGAAAATCGCAATCTGCATTTTCGACACCTTGTGAAAGGTATCCAAGCGGGCGGTTGTGGATGCCGGTTGCAGTTCTTCCGCCCAGGATATGGAAAGGAACTCTGTCATGGTCGAACATCCCCTGGAATTTTTTGGCAACAGCGCCGTGCTCCATTCTGCAGGAAGGGTCTGCGAAACCCCGGAAGATTTGCTCCGCAGCGCCCATTTCCGGCAGATACTGGACGCCTATCTGGATGGCCTGTCCCGTCATCATTCCATGCTTCTCGATATCTTCGGCAAGGAGCCGGAGCAATTCGCCTCTCGCATCAAATCCTTTTTCGAGGTTTTCCGGCCTGGCGCCGAGGATACGGTCATCCAGGAGAAAAGGGAGATCACGGAGGAAGAACGGGACCTGCTGGTGGAGACCCTGGTGCTGCTCGTCAAGCTCAAGGCGGAGGAGATCCCCGGCGTCCTCAAGGGCGCCGAAAGGCTGTTTCATGACAAGGGCTTGTTCATGCAATTCATCGATGGCCTGTACGAGCATTGGCGCCGTCTCGACCGCTTTCTGATCGTGGCCAACGACCGCCACAATCTGCGACCGCGGACCGTCATCAAGGAGAATGTGGAAAAACTCAACAATCTCATCATCAACATCTACCGGGACATCCGCGACGACCTGGCGAGTTGCCCGCCGCGGACCTACCGTCAGATCCGCGCCGCCGCCGAGATGACCGTTGTTACCCAGCGGCATGCCGATTTTCCTTTGTCCGGGGTTTATGCGCCGTGGGCGGAAGTACCCCTGATCCGCCATTCGATCATCGCTCCGCCCCTTATCCTCAATCCCCCCATGAACAAAAGAACGGGGAGTTTCGAAAAAACGACGCGGAATCCGGCCTCCCTTTTCCAGCCCGTGGTCAATGATTGGCTCTGTTATCCGGCCAAGGTCGGCGCCCTGGTCATCTATGTCTATTTTCACAAGGTGTTCATCGAATTGGGCCTGCCTTTGTGCAACCTGTTCGAATTGGCCGACGATCCTGACTTGGAGAGAAAGCCCGACGCCGTCTATTTTTACGGAGTGCCCGGCGATTGTCTTGACGGCATCGCCGATTTCCCCACGGTCTTTTTCGAGGATGAGGACAACGGCATTCTGACCGCCGCCGTTCCCGGCCGGGAGGAGTTCGGCTATTTCGGGTATCTGAAGAAGATGGTCCTGACCTTGCACAACATCCTCATGATGAAGAGGGGGCGGCTTCCCTTTCATGGCGCCTTCGTGCGGGTGATTCTCAAGGGAGGGAAGGAGGCCAACGTTCTTCTCATCGGTGATTCGGGAGCGGGCAAATCGGAAACCCTGGAGGCTTTCCGCAAGGTCGGAGATGAATTCATTCAGGACATGATCATTATCGCCGACGATATGGGCTCCATCGATCTGCCGGTCGGCGGAGGCCCCCTGGCCTACGGCACCGAGATCGGCGCCTTCCTGCGCGTGGACGACCTCGGACCGGGTTATGCCTTCGGCCAGCTCGACGCCGCCATCATCATGAGCGCGGATCGCACCAACGCCCGCATCACCATTCCGGTTACCTCCCATGAAAATGTCGTCAAGGGTCACGGCATCGATTTTGTCCTCTACGCCAACAACTACGAGGAAACCGGTCCGCAGACTCCGGTCATCGAACGTTTTACCTGCTGCGAGGAGGCCCTCGGGGTTTTCCGGGAAGGTAAGGTGATGAGCAAGGGGACGACCACCACTACCGGCATCGTCGGCACCTATTTCGCCAACATCTTTGGGCCGCCCCAGTACCGGGAGCTCCATGACGAAATCGCCCGGCGGTATTTTCAGATCTTTTTCGACAGCGGCGTCTTTGTCGGCCAGTTGCGCACCCGTCTTGGCGTCAGCGGTTTCGAGAGAAAGGGTCCGGAGGAGAGCGCCTTGGCCCTTTTGGAGATCATCCTCAAAAAATAGCTTGAATTTGTTAGGGCGACGGCTTGGAAAGACTGCAGCGGGAAGGCGCAATCCGTGTCTTCCCGCTATTTCTTTCCGCGCCGGTCAGACGGCCCGACGGTGCTGAAAAATCTCCCGAAAAGCTTTCTTCAGCGTGCTTCCTGGTATTGGCGCACGCGGAATTTGACGCCGAGCTCTTCGACAAGCTTGCGGGCGGCCTCCACATTGACGTTGGGAAAGGTGACGACGGAGGCGGTGATGTCGGGGATGTGTTCCTGCGCCGCGACGATGAAATCCTGAACTGCCTGAAAAGCTGCGTCGCCGTAAGGGGAACGGGTGATGCGCCGATAGGTCTCGGCGTCATGGGCGTTGAGGGAGACCGACAGGGCGTCGACCAAGCCGGCAAGTTCGGGAAGGATATTGCGGCCATGAACCAAATTGGCCTGGCCGTCGGTGTTGACCCGTACTCTGACCCCTTCCTTCTTGAGGCGACGGGCTATCTCGAGGACAAGGTCAAGGCGCAGCAGGGGTTCGCCGTAACCGCAGAAGACGATTTCCCGGAAACGGCGCGGATCGCCGATGGCCTCCATGACTTCAGCGACGGAAGGTTCCCGATCCAGCTTCAGGAAATGCCCCTTGACCGTGAAGTCGTGGAATTTGGCGCAGAAGACACAGGCGTTGGTGCAGCGATTGGTGATGTTGAGATAGAGAGAATCGCGGATGGTGTAGGCGATACTGGCGGCCTGGTCGCATTTACCGATACCGAAGAGAAGGGCTGTATTGCGGCAGGTGATGCGGCTGAGGTCCTCCATGGATAGGTTTTTCAGGGCGGCGACCTTGGCCGCGGTGGCCCGTACGAAGGCCGGTTCGTTGCGCTTGCCACGATGTTTCTGCGGAGCCAGATAGGGGCAGTCGGTCTCCACCAGGAGCCGTTCCGCCGGGGTTTCCGCCACCACGGCCCGCAATTCTTCGTTCTTGGGGTAGGTCAACGGCCCGGCGAAGGAAAGGTAAAACCCCAGATCGAGGCAGCGCCGGGCGAATGCCCTGTCGCCGCTGAAGCAGTGGAGCACACCGCGGTACCGCTCTTGTCCGGCTTCTTCCTGCAAGACCCGCAAGATATCTTCATGGGCGTCACGGTCGTGGATGATGACCGGCAGATCCAGGCGCCGCGCCAACCGCAGCTGTTCGCGGAAGACCCGTTCCTGAACCTCCCGGGGAGAGAGGTCGTAGAAGAAGTCGAGGCCGGTTTCGCCGATGGCCACCACCTTGGGATGGGTGCGGGCCGTTTCTTCCAGTTCCGCGAAGGCGGCTCCGGTGGCGTCCTTGGCATCATGAGGATGGATGCCGACGGCGGCATAGATCTGGGGATGACTCTCGGCCAGGGATAAGGCGGCCCGGGAGGTGTCGATATTGGCGCCGACGGTGAGAATGTGGCGGACACCCGCCGCCGTCGCCCGCGCCAGCACCTCTTCCAGATCATCGGCAAAACGGGGATCGTCTAGATGGGCATGGCTGTCCACCAGGGGCGGCAGGTTTCCCCCCGGTTCCGCTGTCAACACGATTTTTGCCATTGGCTTAGTTTCCAGAGTTCGCCTCGCCTTCGATGCGTGGGAACAGGGGTGCCGCCTTGTCGATTTGGGTCCCCGGTTTCAGTCCACCCCAGCCGTCCCTTCCGGACAGGGTGACATCCTGGGGGTTCTGGCCGACGATGGCCAGCATCCGGCTACCGGTGGCCGGCATGAAGGGAGCGACCAGCAGGGCGATGAGACGGATCGATTCCATCAGGTTGTAGAGCACCGAACCCAGTCTTTCCCTCTGCTCTTCCCGTTTGGCCAAGGCCCAGGGCTGGGTTTCGTCGATGTATTTGTTGGCCTTGTTGACCAGTTCCCAGATGACCTGCAGTGCTTTGTTGAAGGAGAGGTCGCTGAGGTGGCCGTCGATGCGCGGCACCGCCTCGGCAAAGGCGCGTTTGAAGGCTTCGTCGCCGTCCCGATCGGCGGCTGGGGCGGGCAGAACGCCGCCGCAGTACTTGTTGACCATGGCGCTGGAGCGGCTCACCAGATTGCCGAGGTCGTTGGCGAGATCGGAATTGATGCGGTGGATCAGCCCCGAATGGGAAAAATCGCCGTCGAGGCCGAAAGGAACCTCGCGCAGCAGGAAATAGCGGATGGCGTCGACGCCGTACTTGTCGATCAGCATGTTCGGCTCCACGACGTTGCGCAGGCTTTTGCTCATCTTTTTGCCTTCCACCGTCCACCAGCCGTGGGCGAAAACCTTCTTCGGCAAGGGGATGCCCGCCGCCAGCAAAAAGGTCGGCCAATAGATGGCGTGAAAGCGGAGGATGTCCTTGCCGATGACATGCACATCCACCGGCCAGAATTTCTGGTAACGACCCTGAGGATCATGGGGATAGCCGAGGGCGGTGATGTAATTGGAAAGGGCGTCGAACCAGACGTAGATGACATGTTTTTCATTGCCGGGGACCGGAATCCCCCAGGAGAAGGAAGTCCTGGAGATGGAGAGGTCGCGCAGCCCTTCCCTGATGAAGCTGAGGATCTCGTTGCGGCGCGATGTCGGCTGAATGAATTCGGGATGGGCCTCGATGTGGGCCAGCAGCGGCTCCTGGTAGCTACTCATGCGGAAAAAATATGATTCTTCCTTGAGTTTTTCGGTGGCGCGCCCGCAGTCGGGGCAGCAGCCGTTCATGAGCTGGGTTTCGGTCCAGAAGGTTTCGCAGGGGGTGCAGTACCAGTCTTCATATTCGCCGAGATAGATATCCCCTTTGTCGAGAAGTCCTTTGAAAAGGGATTGGACCCCCTGTTTGTGGCGTTCCTGGCTGGTGCGGATGAAGTCGTCGTGGGTGATGCCGAGTTTCTCCCACAGGTTCTGGAAACGCATCATCACCCGGTCGGCCAGCTGCAGCGGCGTCTCCCCCTGGGCCAGAGCGGCCTTTTCGACCTTCTGGCCATGCTCGTCCGTGCCGGTCAAAAAGAAGACATCGAAACCCCGCGCCCTTTTGTAGCGGGCGAGCACGTCACAGGCCAGGGTCGTGTAGGAATGGCCGATATGGGGAACGTCGTTGACGTAGTAGATGGGGGTGGTCAGGTAAAAGGATGGACTCATGATTTTCTCCTGGATTCACTATTTGTTGCCGTTTTTGTCGTCGGTTTTCGAGCGGTTTTTCCGGCGCCTCCGGTTGGGTCTTTTCTTTGCCGGTTCACCGCCGGCCGGGGATGAACCGGCAGCGGGCGGAACCTCGGAGGCAGGGGGAGCGGGAGCCTGGGCGGGCTTACCCTGTTTCTGCTGGGGTTTGCCCTGGCCTGCCTGCTGCTGGGGGCGCGGACCCCGGGTTTTTTCCTGGGTTTTTTTCTCTTGTCCGTCACCCCGCGCCCGGGAGGGTCTGGGACCCCGCAAGGGGCGTGTCCTCTGGGGCTCTCTTTCCGTTTTGGAAGCCACGGAAGAAGCCGCCGGAACCAGGGAAGCGTCCTCCTGAAGCCGGGGGGCGTCCTCCCGCGGCCTGGTCCGCCCCTGATCGAATTCCTCCGCGGAGACGAACAGGTTCTGGTTGTCCTCGGTCCGCAGGGTGATCCGGCCGGTGAGGTAGTTGATGTCCGTTACCATCACATTCTTGCCGTTGACCACCGTTTTGGCGCCAGGTTTGGGAAAGCCTTTTTTGAGGGCCAGATAGGTGCCGAACTCATAGGAAAGGCAACAAAGAAGCCGGCCGCACTGGCCGGAGATCTTGGTCGGGTTGAGGGCCAGCCCCTGCTCTTTGGCCATCTTCACCGATACCGGCGAAAATTCGCTGAGGAAGGAGCAGCAGCACAGTTCCCTGCCGCAGATGCCAATGCCGCCGATCATTTTGGCCTCGTCACGGACGCCGATCTGCTTCATTTCGATGCGGGCGTGGAGCTGGTGGGCGAGATCCTTGACCAGTTCACGAAAATCGACCCGGCCATCGGATGTGAAATAAAAGATGATTTTGGAGCCGTCGAAAAGATATTCGGCGCGCACCAGTTTCATCTGCATCCCCCGCTCCTCGATACGTCGCCGGCAAAAATGGAAAGCCTCCCGCTCGCGATCGCGGAAACAGGCTTGGGAGCGGATGTCGGCCTCGGTGGCCTTGCGGATGACATTTTTGGTTTCCGGGGGAACCCGCTCCTCGGCAACTTCCTCCGGATAAGCGGTGACGATGCCCAGGGAAAGACCGCGGGTGGTTTCCACCACCACCGTCTCCCCGGGCTCGAGGTTGAGATCGCCTGCCGCGAAATTGTAGTGGCGGCCGGCCTGGCAGAACTTTATGGAAACAATACGGGTCATTGTACCTTGCCGTTCGTAGAGATGGAAAATTGGCCACCGGCATGGTCGGCCGGGCGGGAAAGGCGCATCAGCAAAACGTCCAGGGTCAACCGGAGATTGGCATTGCCGGCCAGGGCCAAGCCGGTTTCCCGAAGGGCTTCCAGCCGGGCCAGCACCGAATCGCTGGTCTCCCTTTCGGCGCGCCGCCGAATGATGTCTACAAGGTCGATGTTGATCAGATCGGCCTCGGTTCTCCCTTCGAGGAGAAAAAGCACATCCCGGAAATAAAGCTGGAGGAGTTCCAGTCTGGCCTCCTGGCTCCCTTTTTTTTCCGACAGGCGCTGCGCCAGCTGCAAATGGGGGAGGACGTTATCGGCCGCATCAGGGAGAGCATCCACATCTTCGATCAGTTTTATCCTGTCACTGATGTACAGCTCCCGGTCTTCTTTCAGTGCTTTCGCCAGCGATCCGTTGGCGACGGCGGCCACAACGCGGGCTTCGGCTTCCTCCATGCCATGTTGCCGGATCAGGCAAAGGGTTATCATCTCACGGGGTATCCTGCCGAAGTTCACCGTCTGGCAACGGGAACGAATGGTAGGCAGGAGCAGATCCGCCTTCCCGCTGACGAGGATGAAGAGTGTGCTGGCGCTCGGTTCCTCCAGGGTTTTCAAAAAGGCGGACTGGGCCGCCGCCGTCATGCGATCCGCGTCGTCGATGAGACAGACTTTGCGAGGCGCTTCAAAGGGATGAAATCTAAGGTGTTTCTGAATCAGTCGAAGCTCGTCGATCTTGATCGGCCCGGCGTGTCCGCTCAGGCAGAAAAGATCGGGGTGGTTTCCCTGCTCCATTTTTTTGCAGTTGACACATGCACCGCAACCTTTGTTGCCTCTGCAGAAGAAAAACTTCAGAAAGTTCAGGGCCAAAAGCTTTTTGCCGATTTCCTCCGGGCCGCAGAAGAGGTAAGCGGAGGGTACCCGATTCCGATCGAGGCTCTTTTGCAGTAATTTTTTTTGCCGTTCATGGCCGATGATGCCGTCACCCAGCACGGAGTACCTCAGGAAAGAAAAGGAAGGACGGCGGCCGCCACGGCGGCGCTGACCGCCGCTACCGGCAGGCTGGCGTCAAGGGTGCGGAAACGTTCCGGATCGCCGGCGGCAAGGCGAAGATAACCTTCCCTCACCCGCCGGTGAAAGTCGAGGGATTCCCGCTCCAGACGGTCGGTTTCGATCCCGCAATCCTGGTTGCGGCGCCGCGAGCGTCGCAACCCTTCCTCGGCCGGCAGATCAAAAAGCAGAGTCAGGTCGGGCCGGCGCCCTGAGGTGACGAAACGGTTGATGTTTTCGATGAAAGCCGTGTCGAGGCCACGGGCGATACCCTGGTAGGCGGTGGTGGCGTCGCTGAACCGGTCGCAGAGGACGATGATGTTTTTGACCAGAGCAGGGAGGATAACCTCCCGCATGTGCTGGGCGCGGGCCGCCATATAGAGCATCAGTTCCGCCTCCGGCGCCATCGGCTCCTGGTCCGGGCACAGCAGCAGGCGGCGGATCCGATCGGCCAGGGGGCAGCCTCCCGGCTCCCGGGTGACGATCACCGGATGATGAAGGTCCCGGAGTTTTTGGGCGAGAAGGGGAATCTGGGTACTTTTGCCCGATCCCTCGATCCCTTCAAAGGTGATAAAAAGTGACATGCCGGGTCAATTTTGATACAAAGGAAGAATAAATAAATTCCCGAATCAACTATTATAAGGAGGGGAAGGGGTAGTTTCAAGGGAAACAACGGTTCCCGTTGCATCCACCGGCTGCCGGGCTCTTTTTTTGTCCCCCTTCAGGAAAGCAAACGTGTCGGAACGTCACCTGGATATGGCGGTTTTGCGGGGGGAAATCGAAAGCCGCCTTGGCTACCGTTTTAACAATGAGTTTCTTTTAATGGAGGCCATGACCCACAAATCCTACAGTAACGAGCGGCCTCAAGAACCTCGTCCCCCTTTCAACGAGCGGCTGGAGTTTCTCGGCGATGCCGTGCTGGAGCTGGTCATCAGCGATTACCTGTTCCGTTCCTATCCGCTTCTCTCCGAAGGGCGCCTGACCCGGATCCGCTCTGAACTGGTCAATGAACACAGCCTCGCCGCCCTGGCCCGCAACCTGAATCTCGGATCCTGGCTGCTGCTGGGGAAGGGGGAAGAGCTGAGCGGCGGGCGGGACAAGGAAAGCCTTCTGGCCGATTTTGTCGAGGCGCTGATCGGAGCGGTCTTCGCCGACGGCGGTCTCGACCGCGCTGCCGCCGTGGTGTTGGGACTCTACGGAAAAACCATTCCGGAGGCGGCCTCCCGTCGGGAAGGGGTCGATTTCAAGACCCGTCTTCAGGAGTATGTCCAGGCCCTGGGTTGGGGAGCTCCCGAGTACCTGCTGGTCAGCGCCGAAGGGCCCGATCACCGGAAACTTTTTACCTGTGAAGTCTGCTGCGAGGGTGTTCCCCGCGGCAGCGGCTGTGGCAAAACCAAGAAAAAAGCCGAGCAGGAGGCCGCCCGGCAGGCTTTGATCCAGTTCGGTCTGACCTAGCCGGCCCCGTGCATGCCCCTTTTTTTCAGTGGAGATTCTTTTGACAGCAACAGAGATCCCGTTCCGTACTGGTTTCGTGTCGATTATCGGCAGTCCCAATGTAGGCAAATCGACGCTCCTCAACCAGTTGCTGAAGCAACGGCTGAGCATTGTCTGCAAGAAACCGCAGACCACGCGCAACCGCATCCTCGGCATCTACAATGGTTCCGGCTGCCAGATCCTTTTTTTCGACACCCCTGGTTTTCATCAGGGGACCAAGGCTCTCGACCGCTTTTTGACCGAGCAGGCGCTGAGCGCTTGTGCCAACGTCGATCTCATTTTGGTTTTGGTGGAATCCTGCGGGGAACGCAGCAGGCTGCCCGAACCCCTGCTCACGGTTGTCGCCCAGAGCGGGATTCCGGCGCTGCTGGCCATCAACAAGATCGACCTCGTCGAACGCCCCCGGCTGTTGCCGCTAATGGAAAGCCATGCTCACAGCTTCCCTTTTCGCGACATCGTTCCGGTAAGCGCTCTCAAGGGGGAAGGATTGGACGCCCTGGTGAAGGCCATGGTCCGGCTCCTGCCGGAAGGCCCCCCCCTCTATCCCGACGACATGATCAGTGATCTCCCCGAGCGTTTTTTCGCCGGGGAGTTGATCCGGGAACAGGTGCTGAAAAATGTACATGGAGAAATTCCATATGGGACAACTGTTTACATTGAATCCTTTAAGGAAAGAGATGACGGTCTGGTGGCTATCGAAGCGGCCATCATCGTGGAGCGGGAGAGCCACAAGAAGATCGTCGTCGGCCACGGCGGACAGATGATCCGGCGCATCGGTGAGGCTGCCCGCGGGCAATTGGAGAGGTTTCTGGGTGCCCCGGTTTTTCTGAAAACCTTCGTCCGTGTGGAGAAAAACTGGACCCGTTCCCGCGGCAAGCTGGATGAATTCGGGTTCCATGAAGGCTAAAAGGAAGTTCGCGCCATGATGCCGACCATCGCCATTGTCGGCCGACCTAATGTCGGCAAATCGACCCTTTTCAATCGCATCGCTCGCCAGCGCAAGGCCATCGTCGAGGATATGCCCGGGGTGACCCGGGATCGTATCTATGCCGAGGTGCGTCACTATGAGCGCCCCTTTCTGCTGGTCGACACGGGCGGCTACGAGCCCGCCTCCGACCATGTCATCTTGAGCCGGATGCGCGCCCAGACCGAGGTCGCCATCCGTGAGGCCGACGCCATTCTGTTTTTGATGGATGTGACCTGTGGCGTCCATGGCGCCGATGTGGCCATGGCCGACCTTCTCCGCCGCCAGGAAAAGCCGGTTTTTTATGTGGTGAACAAGGCCGATTCGCCGGCCCACGAGATCCAGGCCAACGAGTTCTACGCCCTCGGCATCGATCGCTTTTATCCCATTTCCGCGGAGCACGGCCTGGGGGTGGGGGAGCTCATCGAGGAGGCGCTGAAAAGCCTGCCTCCCGGCAGGGAGGATGCGGAGGAGGACGGCGAAATCCGTATCGCCATCATCGGCCGGCCCAACGTCGGCAAATCCTCCCTTGTCAACCGCCTTCTCGGTGCCGACCGGGTGCTTGTCAGCCCCATTCCGGGGACCACCCGCGACACTATCGACACCCGTTTCAACTTCAACGGGCGGCGCTACCTGCTCATCGATACCGCGGGCATCCGGCGCAAGGCGAAAGTCGACGAGAAACTGGAGAAGATCAGCGTCATCCAGGCCATCAAGGCGATTTCCCGCGCCCATGTGGTGCTGATGGTCGTCGATGCCGAAAGCGGCATCACCGAGCAGGATTTGACGGTGGCCGGCTACGCCTTCGAGAAGGACCGGGCGGTGATCCTAGTGGTCAACAAGTGGGATCTCATCGCCAAGGACAACACCACCTTCCAGGAATTTTCCGAGGAGGTGCGCGCCGCCTTCAAGTTTCTCTCCTTCGCGCCTCTGCTCTTTGTCTCCGCTCTGACCGGTCAGCGGGTCTCCAAAATCCTTGCCGAAATCGAAAAAATTTACCAGCAGTTCGATCGCAGCCTGCCCACGCCGGCTCTCAACAAGGCCCTGCAGGAGGCGGTGGAGCGCCGTCCTCCCCCCCTTTTCCGGGGTAAACGGGTAAAACTTTTCTACATCACCCAGACTGCTGTTCGCCCGCCCACGCTGACGGTCTTTGCCAGCCGCTCCGAAGGGCTCAATATTTACTACCGCCGCTACCTGGCCAACCAGCTGCGCGCCGCCTGCGGCCTGGAAGGCGTTCCTTTGCGGATGGTCTTCAGAGACCGGGAGAAAAAGGGATAGCCCGTTTTTACTCTTGGAGAACGTCGCCAGGGGGATAAAGGGTTCTGGCCCTTTGCAGAGGGTTCTCCCCAGTTCTGCCGACGCATCCTGCGCCCTTGACAATATGCCTGAGTTTCCGCTTTAATAGGCGCGTTTTGGCGGTCTTGGGCGTTTACCCACCAGCAAGGAGGCGGTTTTGGCGAAAGAAGAAGCAATCGAGGTCGAAGGCAAGGTCATCGAGCCCCTGCCCAACGCCATGTTCCGGGTCGAACTGGACAACGGACATGTCGTTCTGGCTCATATCTCCGGGAAGATGCGCAAGTTTTACATCAGGATTCTGCCGGGAGACCGGGTCACGGTGGAGCTTTCCCCCTATGACCTGAGCCGCGGCCGCATCACCTACCGGGCCAAATAGTCGGCCAATCGTTGAAAAAAACCGGCGGCGGCCGTTCCTGCCCGGGTATTACCCCACGCCCGGGTGGAGCGGTTTGACTGTCAACGTCAAGTAATGCATTTTTAATGACCGGCCTTTGCCGGTATTTATATTTATTTATAAGGCGGCGCTGCCGCCTTGGAGGTCCGGCATGGAAGAACGCTACGTCCCCGCTGTCGTCGAGCGCAAATGGCAGGAAATCTGGAGCGCCGACCATTCTTTCAGGGCGGAGGAAAACCCGACCCGGAACAAGTTCTATCTTCTCGAGATGTTCCCCTATCCGTCGGGACGGATTCACATGGGCCATGTGCGCAACTACTCCATCGGCGACGTGGTGGCGCGCTTCAAAAGGATGCAGGGATTCAACGTCATCCATCCCATGGGCTGGGACGCCTTCGGCATGCCGGCTGAAAACGCCGCCATCGAAAGGGGCATCCATCCCGCTATCTGGACCTATGAAAATATCGCCAACATGAAAGCCCAGCTGATGAAGATGGGCTTTTCCTATGACTGGGAACGGGAAATCGCTACCTGTGATCCCAACTATTACCTCTGGGAGCAGCTCATTTTTCTGAAAATGCTGGGAAAAGGGCTGGCTTACAAGAAGCGTTCGGCCGTCAACTGGTGCCCCCAGTGCCTGACTGTCCTCGCCAACGAACAGGTCGAGGAAGGCTGTTGCTGGCGCTGTCACAGCGAAGTGGAGCCGAAGGAACTGGAACAGTGGTTTTTCAAGATCACCGACTATGCCCAGGAATTGCTCGACGAAACCTATCGCATGAGCGGTTGGCCCGAACCGGTGCTGATCATGCAGCGCAACTGGATCGGCCGTTCCACCGGCTGCGAGATCGATTTTCCCGTTGCCGACTCCGCCAAGCGCATCCGCGTCTTCACCACCCGTCAGGACACCCTTTTCGGGGCTACCTTCATGAGTCTCGCCCCCGAGCATCCTTTTGCTTTGGAACTGACTGTTGCCGACCGGCGCGCCGAGGTGGAGACTTTCATCGCCCGCATTCGCAAGGAAGACAAGATCAAGCGGACCAGCGAGGATTATGAAAAGGAAGGGGTCTTCACCGGCGCTTATTGCGTCAATCCGGTGACCGGACAAAAGATGCCGGTGATGCTGGCCAATTTCGTCCTCATGGAATACGGCACCGGCGCGGTGATGGCGGTTCCCACCCACGACCAGAGGGATTTCGAGTTCGCCCGGAAATACAATCTGCCGATGACTGTGGTCATTCAGCCTCCCGGCGAGGAACTTGCGCCGGAGACGATGACGGCGGCCTATACCGAACCGGGAACCATGGTCAATTCAGGGGAATTCAATGGCCTCGACAACGAAACCGCCAAGGAAAAAATCGCCGATTATCTGGAGCGGCGCGATATCGGCGTACGGAAGGTCAATTTCCGCCTGCGGGATTGGGGGGTTTCCCGGCAACGTTACTGGGGCACGCCGATTCCCATCATCTATTGCGACGCCTGCGGCATGGTTCCGGTGCCGGAGCGAGATCTGCCGGTAATCCTGCCCGAGGATGTGGAATTCCATCCCGAGGGAGGAAGTCCCTTGGCCGCCTGTGCGTCTTTCGTCCACACCACCTGCCCCCGCTGCGGGGCGCCGGCGCGGCGGGAGACCGACACCTTTGACACCTTTGTCGAAAGTTCGTGGTATTTCCTCCGCTACGCCTGTCCCCATTACACCGGTGGTCCCATCGACAAAGGGGCGGTCGACTACTGGATGCCAGTAGATCAGTACATCGGCGGCGTCGAACACGCCGTGCTCCATCTCCTCTATTCCCGTTTCTACACCAAGGTGCTTCGGGACCTGGGCCTGGTCCGGGTCGGCGAACCCTTTAAGAATCTGCTCACCCAGGGTATGGTCTGCAAGGAGACGCAGAAGTGTCCCCGGCACGGCTGGCTCTTTCCCGAGGACGTGGCGGAGGGCAAGTGCCGCAAGTGCGGCAGCGAGGCTATCCTCGGCCGCAAGGAAAAGATGAGCAAGTCGAAGAAAAACGTGGTCGATCCTGATGTTTTGATCGGTCAATACGGTGCCGACACGGCCCGTCTTTTCTGTCTTTTCGCTTCGCCCCCGGAAAAGGATCTGGAGTGGAGCGAGCGCGGGGTCGAAGGAGCCTCCCGCTTCCTCAACCGGGTCTGGCGGATTGTTTACGAGAACCTTCACCTGGTGAGCAGCAGCTCCGGCGACCTTGAGGATCCGGAAACGCAAGCCGTCGTCCGCTCCCTGCGGAAAGCCATCCATCAGACCATCAAGAAGGTAACGGAGGACATCGAAAACCGCTTTCAGTTCAATACTGCCATCGCCGCCGTGATGGAACTGGTCAATGCCGTCAGCGCGGCTCCAAACAAGGAGAGGTGCCCCCGCACCCTGGGCGAGGCTCTGGAGGCCATCGTTCTCTTGCTCAATCCCTTTGTGCCCCATTTCGCCGAAGAGTTGTGGTCGGCTTTGGGTCATGGGGAAAGTGTCGAAAAATCCACCTGGCCTTCTTGGGATGAAAGGGCGCTGGTGGAGGAGCAGAAGCTGGTGGTGGTTCAGGTCAACGGCAAGGTGCGCGGCAAGATACTGGTGCCCACCGATGCCGCCGACAGTCTGGTCCGCGATATCGCCATGGCCGATGCCAACGTCACCCGTTTCGTGGAGGGCAGAGAGATTCACAAGGTGGTGGTGATTCCCAACAGGTTGGTCAACATCGTGGTCGGCTGAATGATGATACAACGATCTTGCACGGTACTGGCGCTGCTTTTTCTGATGGCGGTATGGGGCTGTGGCTACCATCTTCCCGGAGGGGAGGGCGACCGTCTGCCGGGAGGGGTGCGGGTGATCTACATCGCCCTTTTCGACAACCGCACTTCCGAACCCTTTCTTGAAAACCTCGTTTCCAATGCCGTCATCCAGCGTTTTTCCCGGGCCTTGAATGTCGAGGTTGTGGAAGACCCCAAGGCCGCAGAGGCCATTCTCAGCGGCACCGTTTCCGCCTACCGGAGCAGCGCCTCGGCCTATTCGGGCCGGGAGGACGATATCACCGAGTACCGAACCTCCATCACCTGTCAGGCTGTCCTCCGTGCCGTGGACGACAACCGGGTGTTGTGGAAGGGGAGCGCTTCCTGGAGCGATGAGTACCAGGCTTCTCTCAATCGTGGCCTGGAGGAGAGCGGCGAGGCCATTTCCCAGCAGGAGATCAGTGTGCGCCTGGCGGACGAGCTCTTCAACCGCATCACCGCCAATTTCTGATTACAGCGGGGTGGTGCAGCCGAATGACTATCGCGGAGTTGCAAAAGAAGCTGCAACGGCGGGAAATTCCCGCCCTTCTTTTTTTTCATGGTGAGGATACGCCTTCCCTGGAGGAAGCCTTGCGCCTCACCATCGACAGCGTTCTCCAGCCGCAACAGCGCGATTTCAACCTCCATCAATTCTCCGCTGGGGACAACGACATTGAGGGCATCCTCAATGCCGTTCAGACCCTGCCGGTTTTCGCCCCGCGCCGGCTGGTAGTGGTCAAGAACGTGCAGGAACTTGCCACTGTCCATCATCCGTCGCTCATCGATTACCTGCAGCAGCCGGTTCCGGAAACGGTGCTTTTGCTGACTGCGGCCTCCGCCGACAAGCGTCTTCGGCTGTTTCAGGCCCTCGCTCGCGGCGCTTTGACGGTGGAATTCCCCCGCCCCAAGGAATACCAGCTGGCGGAGTTGGTCAAGGAAAGGGGGGCCAGGCGCGGAGTGCGCTTCATTGGGGATGCCCTGGCCCTTTTCTGCCAGCGTTGCGGGACGGAAAATCTCAGCTGGCAGGAAGAGCTTGAAAAATTATTCACTTTCCTGGGGGAAAAGAAGGCCGCCACGGTCGCGGATGTTGTCGAGGCGACCCTCGACGGCAGCGCCGTTTCCGTATTTGATGTCATCAATGCCGTCGGGCGCTGCGATAAGTCTGCCAGTCTGCGTCTGCTGCGCCAGCTGATGGACGAGGGGGCGGCGGCGCTTTTTGTGCTCTCCATGCTCGTCCGCCATTTCCGCCAGCTGTGGATCTGCGCGACGATGAGAAGGCAGGGTGCGGAGGGGGCGACTATCGCCCGGCAGGCCGATTTCCGGCCTTATTTCCTGGACAAGATGATGGATCAGGCCGACCATTTTTCAGCGGCGGAATATCGTAATATCTTCACTTGGTTTCTGGAAACGGACCGGGCACTCAAGAGCGGTTCCGGCAACGGTGGTCCGCTCCTCGAATCCCTGGTGGCGAGAATCGTCGGTGCGGGAAAAAACAAAGGCCCCTGAACGGGGCCTCGAAAGTTTGCCGGGTTCCTGAACCAATCAGCGGATGGTGTTGACCAGTTTGGTGAGACGGGCAATCTTGCGGCTGGCGGTGGCTTTGTGGAGAACCCCTTTGGATGCCGCCCTGTCGATAAAGGGAACGGCTTTTCCCAGGGCGGCTGCGGCGCTTGCCGCGTCGTTTCCGGAAACGGCCAGACGAACTTTTTTGACGAGGGTGCGGAGAGTGGTGCGCATGTGTGCGTTGCGCTCATTGCGCATGACGTTTTGCTTGTTTCTTTTGATGGCGGATTTATGGTTGGCCAAGGTTCTCCTCCTGAGATGTGTTTTGATTCATTGAGTCCGCCTCGCCTTATAACATTCAAGGCCGCTTTCGGTCAACAAAAAAATCACTCTGCAAAAATAAAAAAAAGCATAATTTTCAATTGGTTATTTCCATTCTAAAAAGGATTAAAATTCTTCCAATTTAACAAGGTCTGAGAAAAGTATGTCGGAGAAAGGAAACATCTTTCGGGCCACGGGAATCATGGGGGTGGCCACCTCTTTGAGCCGCGTCACCGGGTTGGTCCGGGATATGGTCATCGCCCGCTTGTTCGGCGCCGGTTTCGCTTCCGACGCTTTTTTTATCGCCTTTACCATCCCCAACCTTTTCCGGCGTTTTTTCGCCGAGGGCTCGCTGACGGCGGCCTTCGTTCCGGTTTTTTCCGAGATCTATCACCTGCGCGGCCAGCATGAGGCGAAACGTTTCGCCGATCGCTGCGGGACGTTCCTGTTCCTGGTGATGACGGCGGTCACCCTGACCGGGGTACTGGCCTCGCCCCTGCTGGTCCGGCTTTTCGGCGGCGGATTCGCTGGCGTCCCCGGCAAACTGGAACTGACCGATTTGCTCAACCGGATCATGTTCCCCTATCTTTTCTTCGTCAGCCTGCTTGCCCTGGTCACTGGTATTCTCAATGTCCTCGGCCGGTTTTTCCTCCCCTCTCTGGCGCCTCTCTTCCTCAACCTGTGCATGATCGGCTCGGCATGTCTCCTTTCCCCTTATCTGGAAACGCCCATTCTGGCCCTGGCGGGAGGGGTGATCCTCGGCGGGGCGGTTCAGCTTCTGATTCAGTTTCCGCTCCTGTGGCGCGCCGGTTTCCTGTTCCACCCGGTGCGGCATTTTCTGGATGCCGATGTGCGCCGGGCGGCTTTGCTGATGCTGCCCGGTATCGCCGGCGTCGCCATCTACCAGATCAACCTGACGATCAGTCGTCTGATGGCCTCCTTTCTGCCCCAGGGAAGCGTCTCCTACCTTTATTATGCCCAGCGGCTTTTCGAGTTTCCCCAAGGGATTTTCATCGTTTCCCTGGCCCAGGCGGTGCTGCCCGCCATGAGCCGTCACGCCGCTCTCAACCATGGCGAGGATCTGAAGGAATCGTTGCGCTTTTCCCTGCAGTTGATCGCTTTTGTCACTTTGCCCGCCGCCGCCGGCCTGATGGTCTGCTCCATCCCCGTCTTCAGCCTCTTTTTCATGAACGAAACCTTCGGCTATGCCCAGGTGGTTAAAACCGCCCAGGCCCTTGTCGCCTATGCACCGGGCCTTGTTTTTGTCGGCGTCAGCCGGATTCTGGCTCCGGTTTTCTTCGCTTTCAAGGACACCCGGACGCCGGTGCGGATCTCCTTCTGGACCCTGCTCGTCAACGCAGGCTGCGGTCTCCCATTCATGCTGCTCTGGGGGCATGTCGGACTGGCCGCCGCCGGCACCCTGTCGGCGGCGGTGAACAGCCTTCTTTTGTGGCGCGCCCTGAAAGGGAAAATCGGGCCGCTGAAATTCAATGAAATGGTAATGGATCTGTACCGGTTGCTGCCTGTGGTTCTGGTCATGGCCGGGGCGGTTTTCGCCATCCTCAGTTGCGGACCGTGGCAGGAGGTGGGTCGCGGAGGCATCAAACTGCTTGTCCTTGGCGCCGCGGTTTCCGTGGGGCTGCTTCTTTTCAGCGTCGGCTGTTTTCTCTGCGGGGTCTCCCAAACCAGGGAAATACTCGCCCTGATTCGAAAAAAAATAGCGAGAAAGGCGCCTCAATGAAAAGGTCTCTGGGCATAAAGCCGGTGGATTTTCTTCTTTTTCCCTCGCTTATCGGCTGCATCGCGGTCCTCGATGGACCTGCCGGTATCCAGGGTATCCTGCTGGGGAAAGAGCGGGAGGCACTGGAAGCCATGGTGTTGCGGATATGCCCGTCGGGCCGGCCGCGGCAGGCCGGTCGCCTGGGGGAGGCGTGCCTGCAGATTCTCGAGTACCTGGAGGGAAGGCGGCGGACCTTTCATCTGCACCTTGATTTCCGAAGTCTCAGCTCTTTTCAGAAGGAGGTCTACGGCGAACTGGTGCGGGTTCCCTATGGCACTACCGTCTCCTACCGGGGGCTTGCCGAACGCGTGGGGCGTCCTCGGGCAGCCAGGGCGGTCGGGCGCGCCATGGCCGTCAACCCTTTTCCCCTGGTTGTTCCCTGTCATCGGGTGGTGGCCGCGGACGGTTCCCTGCGCGGTTTTTCCGGCGGCGAAGGGATCGCCACCAAGGAACAACTGCTGGCCATGGAAAAAGCCGCCTCCGGGGCCGCGGGGGAGTCCATAAATTTTTAAAATTTAATCGGCCCTGAGCGCCAATTCATTGAGTTTCAAAAGAGACGGTTGGTGAGCCGTTGAAGTGGGCTTTCGTTGAGGGTTTTCCTGTGTTGCCGAAAAACGGTCCACAAGCTTGTGAGAGGTCTTTCTGCCGAAGCTAACCCTCTGAAAAATATAGATAGTAGGTAAAAGCTCAAATTTTGTGCAGATTGCCGAAGAGGCTTGGGACCGTTACCTTCTTGAGGCCTTTTCACAGTCTTTTGAACAGGTTTTCAACAGAAACTGTGGACAACCGGGAAAGGCTGGCGGATACACAGGTTTTTTCACTTAGCGACTCAGGGGAGGGCGCGTTTGGCCTGATTCCACAGGGCGTCCATCTCTTCCAGGGAAGAATTCTCCAGTGCCTGTCCCCGCTCGCGGAGTTTTTCTTCGATGAACTGGAAGCGGCGCCGAAACCGGCCAATGGATTTGCGCAGCGCATCTTCCGCAGAGATATCCAGAAAACGCGCCAGGTTGACGAGGGAAAAGAGGAGATCGCCGAATTCGCTTTCCATGTCGGTTCTCGAGCCGCTGTCGCAAGCTTCGAGAAATTCCTTCACTTCTTCAGAGATCTTCTTCTCCACCCCCTTGATATCCTGCCAGTCGAAGCCGGACCGTGCGGCTCTCTCGGTCATTTTCTGGGCTTTCAGGAGGGCCGGGAGCTGTTGGGGAATTCCGTCCAGGATACTTTTTCCCCTATGCGGGTTCTTTTCTTTGGCCTTGAGCCGGTCCCACTGGCGATCGAGATCGTCTCTGTCGGCGATGGCGGTTCCCTGAAAAACATGGGGATGGCGGGCCACCAGCTTGTCGCCGATGGCATCGGCGACATCGCCCAGATCGAAAAGCCCTCGCTCTTCGAACATACGCGACAGAAGGACAAGCTGGAGAAGAAGGTCGCCCATTTCCACACGGATTTCACGGGCGTCTTCTCCGTCCATGGCTTCCAGTACCTCATAGGCCTCTTCCAGAAGGTAGCGTTTCAGGGAAGCTGGAGTCTGCTCCCGGTCCCACGGGCAGCCACCGGGCGAACGCAGGGCGGCGACGATGCCTACAAGTCTTTTCAAAGCTTGTATCTTGCTGTCATTTTTCATTTTTTACTCGCTTGAGAAGTAGCTTTAGAGGGTCCTTCAGGGAGGATTTATTTATTCCTTGCAAATTCACCGGGAATAATATAAACGAAAATCCATTCAAACGGTAATCCATCTAAGAGATTGCTGAAAATTACCTGTTTGCCCTTGACAGCCTCTTGAAAACAAAGATTTGCGCGGCCCATGCAAAGGGAATGGTAAATCGGCTGTGAACATCTGTTAAAACAGCGGTGTGCAGCCGCCCCGACAACGCCGTTGTTTTCAGTAAAAGACCGCGGGGACCTTTTCTTCTTGACAAGCTGAGACGCCTTTTTATACTAATCACTTTTATGCGCAAAGCCGCTTCCGAACTGCTCATCTCCATCCAGTTGCTGGGAGAAGAAAAAAAGTCCTTTTCCTTTCAGGAGCCTGCCAATGCCTTTCCGGTCCTTGCGGAAATGGAAAAGCGGGGCGAGGGGTTTTTTCTCTCCCCCATAGAGATCCACCTCACCTTGTGCCGTGTGGGTGATCTCTATCGCGGGGAAGGAAGAGCGGCAACTCAAGTGGAGTTGCAATGTGGGCGCTGCCTGGAAAAATTCGTTTTTCCCCTGGATGTGGATTTGTCCCTGACCTTCGGCCGGTTTTCCGCTGTATCGGAGGACTCCTCCGAGGTCTCCGAGCGGGAGCTTGCCGAGGAAGATGTCAGCCTCATCCCCTTTGCGGGGGAAGAGTTGGATCTCTGCGAAGCCGTTCAGGAACAATTCCTCATGGCTTTGCCGGTGCGGGCCCTGTGCCGGGGGGATTGCCGGGGATTGTGTTCCTATTGTGGCGCCGATCTTAATCGCGAAACCTGCGGGTGTGCCGAGAAAGATGTCAACCCCAAATGGCGCGCTTTGGCCGGCTTGAAGATTGAAGATAATATCAAAAAGTAAGCTTGTCGATCCGCCGGCGGGTTCTTTGCTGGCGGCGGTTTTTGTTGGAAACCCAGCGGCGGCAGGGCGGCGTGACCGCGCCGGCCGCATTTCAAGGAGATGGTAAAAAATGGCAGTCCCGAAGAAAAAAACATCCAAGTCCAGACGCGATATGAGACGTTCCCATGACGGTTTGCCGACCCCCGGCATTTCCCTGTGTCCCCAGTGCAAAGAACCCAAGCTGCCCCATCGAGTCTGCCCCGCTTGTGGCAGCTACAAGGGGAAGGAAGTCCTCGAAAATAAATCGGAATAAAGGGACGCTTTCTTGGAAGACCGAATTGTTGTCGCCGTTGACGGTATGGGCTCTGATAATGCCCCGGCCGTGGAAGTGGAAGGGGCGGTGGCGGCGTCCAGGAAATGGGGGATTTCCGTCATTCTGGTCGGCGACACCACCAAACTCAACGAAGAGTTGAGCAGATACGACACCAGCGGCCTCGACCTCTCAATTCACCACACCTCGGAAGTTGTCGGGATGCACGACCATCCCTCCGATGCGGTGCGCCGCAAGAAGGATTCGTCGATCCGCGTAGCCTTTGATCTGGTAAAAAATGGCAATGCCCATGCTGTGGTCAGCGCCGGTAATTCCGGCGCCACCATGGCGGCCGGAATGTTTGTGCTGAAGCGTGTGCAGGGCATTGACCGCCCGGCCATCGCCACCGTTTTTCCCAGTCAGAAGGGGAAAATACTGATCCTCGATGTGGGCGGCAATGTTGAATGCAAACCCTATCATCTCGCCCAGTTTGCTCTCATGGGCGACGTTTTTGCCCGCTATCTGATGGGCAAGCCTCATCCCACCGTCGGGCTTCTTTCCAACGGCGCCGAGGAGTCCAAAGGGACTGAATTGACCCGTGAAGCCCATCAACTTCTCAAAGGTTCCATGCTCGATTATCAAGGGTATGTCGAGGGACGGGACATCTTCGCCGGTGTCGTCGATGTCGTCGTTTGTGACGGTTTTGTCGGCAACGTGGTGCTCAAGGTGTCGGAAGGGTTGGCCGAATTCGTCGGTTCCATGCTACAGCAGGAGATCGGCAGTCGGCTCATGGGCAAGATCGGTTACCTGCTGGCCAGGCCGGCTTTCACTGCTTTCAAGAGGAAGGTCGATTATTCCGAAGTTGGTGGTGCCCCCCTGCTGGGGATCGACGGCATCGGCATGATCTGTCATGGCGGCTCGACTCCCAAGGCGATCATGAACGCCATTTACACGGCCCGCGAGTATGTGGCCAAAGAGGTCAACCAGAAGCTTCTCGTGCAGCTCGAGAAGTTGCCGCCAAGGCGGGACTGGAAGTTTGATTTCAGCAGGTTCACCAAATCCAAGGATAGCTGACAACGAGGAGGCCGCGTGATCAGGGCGAGAGTAGCCGGAACCGGATCCTATATACCCGAAAAAGTACTTACCAATCTCGATTTGGAGAAGTTTCTTGACACCTCCGATGAATGGATCGTCACCCGGACCGGGATCCGCGAGCGCCACATCGCTGCCGTCGATGAAAATACGTCGGATCTGGCCAGTGAGGCCGCTCGCCAGGCGCTACAGATGGCCGGTGTCGGCGCCGAGGAAATCGATCTTATCGTCGTCGGCACCGTCACCGGCGAATTCAATTTTCCGTCCACCGCCTGCCTGGTGCAGAAAAACCTGAACGCCCGCAGGGCTTTCGCTTTCGATGTCAGTGCCGCCTGCAGCGGTTTTCTTTTCGCCCTGTCCAATGCGGTCAATTACCACCGGAGCGGCGCCGTCAAGCGTTCTCTGGTGATCGGCGCCGAAGTGATGTCCCGTACCGTTGATTGGAAAGACCGCAATACCTGCGTTCTGTTCGGCGATGGGGCGGGGGCCTTGGTGCTGGTCAACGACGAAAGTGAGCGGGGCATTCTTTCCACCCACCTTCATACGGATGGTTCCTTTTGGGAGCTTCTTTTTCAGCCCAGGCCCAGCGGATGGGGACCCGGCGCCTCTGCCGAGCATGCCACCCAGGAAATGGGCTTTTTGAAGATGCAGGGAAACGAGGTATTCAAGGTGGCGGTCAAACTGCTTTCCGATGTCGCTCTGGAAGCTTTGGCGGCCAACGGCCTGACCAGGGACGAGTTGAAACTGATTTTCCCCCATCAGGCCAACAAGCGCATTCTTGACGCCATCGGCAAGCGTCTCGGCTTGTCCGCCGATAAGATCTTTGTCAATGTGGACCGGGTCGCCAACACCTCCTCGGCTTCCATCCCCATTGCCCTCGACGAAGCCAACCGGCAGGGGCTGCTGGCCCCCCAGGACCTGATTCTAATCAACGCCTTCGGGGGTGGCTTTACCTGGGGCTCGGCACTGATCCGCTGGTGACCTTTGTCCTCAAAAGGTTTTTGGAGCGAACGATGATCGCCTTTATCTTTCCAGGTCAGGGGTCCCAAGAGGTCGGCATGGGTCGGGATTTCGCCGAAAACTTCCCGGTAGCGCGGCGGACTTTTGAAGAAGCGGACGATTTCCTGAAGTTTCCCCTATCGCGTCTTTGCTTTGCAGGACCCGAGGAACGGCTTTTGTTGACCGAGTTCACCCAACCGGCTATTCTGGCAACATCTGTTGCCATCCTCAGGGTGATCACGGCGGAAACCGGTTTGCGGTTTTCCTTTGCCGCCGGCCATTCTTTGGGGGAATATTCAGCTTTGGTGGCCGCCGGCGTCTTGGTATTCGGCGACGCCTTGCGGGTCGTCCGCAGTCGGGGGGTCTTCATGCAGGAGGCCGTTCCCGCGGGCGTCGGCGGCATGGCTGCGGTCCTGGGCATGGATGAACCCATTGTCGAGGAAATATGCCGCGAAGCCAGCCAGGGGGAGATCGTCGCCCTGGCCAATTACAACAGCCCCGGGCAACTCGTCATCGCCGGCCATTGTGGTGCCCTGCAGCGGGCATTGGAACTGTGCCACCGGCGGGGATGCAAAAAAGCCCTCATGCTGGCGGTCAGCGCTCCTTTCCACTCGCCGTTGATGAGTCCGGCGGGGGAGCGCCTGCGGCCGATACTCGATGAGATTCCCTGCCATCCATTTCAGGTTCCCCTGATCAGTAACGTGGAGGCCGAGGTCAATGAGGATCCGGGGAGGGTGAGGGAGTTGCTGGTCCAACAGGTCAGCCGTCCGGTCTTGTGGGACGCTTCGATCCGCAAGATGGTGTCTCGTGGGGTGAAGCGGTTTGTTGAAATCGGTCCGGGAAAGGTTTTGACCGGTTTGGTCAAAAGGATCGACAAGACCGTTGCCCCGCAAGCGGTGGATAAGGTACAAGGACTGAAAACACTGATGGCTTGAGGGCGTCCGTTTTCTTTGCACAGGAAAAGGCGCCGCGGGCGGGGAGGGTCAAATGCCAAGAGGGAAAGTCGCGTTGGTAACGGGGGCCGGCAAAGGGATCGGTGCCGCCATAGCCGGCGAATTGGCCAGGCAAGGAGCCAAGGTGGTGGTCGTTGACATCGATCGCGCCAGCGCCGAGTCTTGCGCGGCGTCCATTGTGCATGAAGGTGGCGAGGCCTTGGCCCTGCAGGCCAATGTGGCCGACCCCGGTCAGGTCAAAGCGGTTTTTCAAGGGGCGATTGAGAAATTCGGTTCTGTCGATATTCTTGTCAATAATGCCGGTATCACCCGGGACGCGCTGCTGATCCGGATGAAGGAGGAGGATTGGGACGCCGTACTCGCCGTCAACCTCAAAAGCGCTTTCCTGTGTACCCAGGAAGCGGCCCGCACCATGTCGAAAAAGCGTTACGGGAGAATCATCAACATCTCTTCCGTGGTCGGGCAGATGGGCAATGTCGGTCAGGCCAACTATTGTGCCAGCAAGGCAGGTTTGATCGGCTTGACCTACTCCAACGCCCGCGAGTTGGCGCGGCGCCAGGTGACCGTCAATGCCGTCGCGCCCGGATTCATCGAAACCGACATGACCAGGGCGCTCCCGGAAAAAACCCGCGAAGAACTTGCCGCCCAGATACCCCTGGGATCCCTGGGGCAGGTGGAGGATGTGACCCATGCCGTGGTCTTTCTGGCGGGGGAGAAATCAGGCTACATTACCGGCCAGGTCTTGGCGGTTAACGGCGGAATGTATATGTGATCGGAAAAGCATCGCTATTTTTTTTCTAAAAAAAGGAGGTTCTTGAAATGGCTTCGATTGCCGAAAGAGTGAAACAGCTGGTTGCGGAACAACTCGGCGTGGATGAGGATCAGGTGACCGAGGAAGCATCCTTTATGGATGATCTTGGTGCCGACTCCCTCGATACGGTGGAATTGGTCATGGCCCTTGAAGAAGAGTTCGACATTGAGATCTCCGACGAGGATGCTGAAAAGGTCAGGACCGTTCAGGACGCTATCGACTACATCAGCGAGCACACCTGAGAAGAATAAAGGAGTAAAGGCTCCTTGCCATGAAGCTTGGACCCCAGACTCCTTTCGTAGGAGATCTGGGGTCTGCCGTTCCTTTTTTTTCGGCTGAGACAACCAGAAAGAGAGACGAGACAGCATGCGCCGAGTGGTCGTCACTGGAGTGGGGGTGATCTCCGCCACCGGAACCGGGGTGGAGAAAAACTGGAACGCCTTGATGTCCGGAGAGTCGGGTATCGACCTCATCACCCGTTTCGACGCCTCGGGCCTTCCATCGCGGATTGCCGGGGAAGTCAAGGATTTTGACGGCGAACAATATATGGAAAAAAAGGATCTGCGCAAAAACGATCTTTTCATCCAGTATGCCGTGGCTGCCGCCGACATGGCCCTGCAGGATTCCGGTTTGGAAATCACCGAAGCCAATGCCGAGCGGGTCGGCGTTCTCGTCGGAGCCGGTCTGGGAGGGCTCCCCACTCTGGAGAGATGCCATTCGGCCTGCCTGGAGGGAGGGTATAAGAAGATTTCTCCCTTCTTCATCCCCATGCTGATCATTAACCTGGCGCCGGGGCAGATCTCTATGCGCTGCGGCGCCAAGGGACCCAATCTTTCCGTCTGCAGCGCCTGCGCCACCGGCACTCACAGCATCGGGGACGCCTACCGCATCATCCAGCGCGGCGATGCCGACGCCATGATCGCCGGCGGCACCGAGTCAACGGTGACGATTCTGGGAATCGGCGGTTTCAGCGTGATGAAGGCCCTTTCCACCCGCAATGAGGATCCGAAAAGAGCGAGCCGTCCCTTCGAAAAGAATCGCGACGGTTTTATTCTCGCGGAAGGTGCCGGCATCGTCATCCTCGAAGAGTATGAAGCGGCCCGCAAGAGGGGTGCGAAGATCTATGCCGAGATCAGTGGCTATGGTCTCACCGGCGACGCCTACCATCTGACCCATCCATCCCCGGGTGGCGAAGGGGCGGCGCGGTGTATCCGCATGGCCCTCAAAGGAGCCGGGGTCAATCCTGAAGAGGTGCATTACATCAACGCCCACGGCACCTCGACGCCGCTCAACGATCTTAATGAGACCATGGCCATAAAAACGGTTTTCGGCGACTCTGCCCGCAAGGTTATGATCAGTTCTACCAAAGGCCATACCGGGCACGCCTTGGGCGCCGCCGGAGCCATCGAGGCGGTATATACTCTGCTGGCCATGGATCGGGGGGTGGCCCCTCCGACCATCAACTACGAGGAGCCCGATCCCGAGTGCGACCTGGACTTCGTGCCCAACGAACCCCGCCAGACGCAGATCCGGATCGCCATGTCCAACTCTTTCGGTTTCGGCGGGACCAACGCCTCCCTTCTGTTCCGCAAGGTTTAGTCTTATGTTGGTTATCGCTTCGGATCACGGCGGCGCTGAGTTAAAGGAAGCCGTCAAAAAATGCCTGGAAGGGCGCGGAATCGTTTGTCGTGATTTCGGCACGTTTGGCGATGATTCGGTGGATTACCCCGATTTCGGCGTACGGGTCGGCATGGCGGTTTCCCGAAAAGAGACGGCACAGGGGATACTGATTTGCGGCACCGGCATCGGCATGTCGATCGTCGCCAACAAGTTTCCCGGTGTCCGCGCCGCCCTCGTTCATGACGAGTTTACGGCACGCATGGCCAAGGAGCACAACGACGCCAATGTGCTTGTTCTCGGCGGCCGGGTTCTGGCGGCGGATTTGGCGTGTCGACTGGTGTCCATTTGGCTGGACACCGACTTCGCCGGCGGCCGCCATCAGAAACGGCTGGACAAGATCGCGCTCCTTGAAAAAAAGCTTTCCAGGGGTTGAAGGGGCAGGGAATGAATCAAGATAAAGCAGGCTCAGCCTGCTTTTTATGTTTCTAATGTTTACCCAAAAGGGAGATTGTCGACGCCATGTTCGAGAAGTTGCAGGGTTTTGATCCGGAAATCGCCGCTGCGCTGCGGCACGAGACGGAAAGGCAGGAGTACAGTCTGGAGCTCATCGCCTCGGAAAATTTTGTCAGCGATGCCGTTCTTCAGGCCCAGGGATCGGTCATGACCAACAAGTACGCCGAAGGGTATCCCGGCAAGCGCTATTACGGCGGCTGCGAATTCGTCGATGTGGCGGAGCGGCTGGCCATCGAGCGGGCCAGGGCGCTTTTCGGTGCGGACGCCGCCAATGTGCAGCCCCATTCCGGCTCCCAGGCCAACATGGCGGTCTATTTCGCGGTCTGCAACCCTGGTGACACCATCCTCGGCATGAATCTCGCCCATGGCGGCCATCTCACCCACGGCTCCCCGGTCAATTTCTCCGGCAAGCTGTTCAAGATCGTTCCCTACGGAGTCAAAAAGGAAACCGGCTTTATCGATTACGATGAGGTCCGGCGGTTGGCCAAGGAGCGCCGGCCCAGGCTGATCGTCGTCGGTGCCAGCGCCTATCCGCGGATCATCGATTTCAAGGCTTTCCGCGAGATTGCCGACGAGGCGGGGGCGATGGTGATGGTCGACATGGCCCACATCGCCGGCCTGGTCGCCGCCGGTGAACATCCCAACCCGGTACCCTTCTCCGAATTCGTCACCACGACCACCCACAAGACCCTGCGCGGTCCCCGCGGCGGCATGATCCTGATG
The DNA here is from genome assembly GCA_012729375.1 of Deltaproteobacteria bacterium. Classification (GTDB taxonomy): domain Bacteria; phylum Desulfobacterota; class Desulfuromonadia; order Desulfuromonadales; family JAAYDE01; genus JAAYDE01. Next base: position 27,383 of record JAAYDE010000036.1, read on the forward strand.
CGCGAGGAATTCGCCAAAACTATCAACAGCAACATTTTCCCCGGAATCCAGGGCGGACCGCTGATGCATGTAATCGCCGCCAAGGCGGTTGCATTCAAGGAAGCCCTCGAACCTTCCTTCACGGATTACGCCCGTCAGGTGGTCAAAAACGCCAAAGCTTTGGCAGAAGGCCTATTGGCCCAGGGTTTCCAGCTGGTTTCGGGGGGAACCGACAATCACCTCATGCTGGTCGACCTTTCCGGGACCGAAATCACCGGCAAGATGGCCGAAGGGACTCTGGAAAAAGCGGGGATCACCGTCAACAAAAACGCCGTCCCCTTTGATACCCGTTCTCCCTTTGTCACCAGTGGTTTCCGCATTGGCACGCCGGCGGCGACGACGCGGGGGCTCAAGGAAAAGGACATGGCACAGGTCGCCTCCTGGATCGACCGGGCCCTCAAAGCCATTGACGACGAGGCGAAACTTCTGGCCATCCGTGGGGAAGTCAGGGAACTGTGCCGGCAACACCCTCTCTACGCCCACCATCTGCAGTCATGAAACGGCCTTCCTGGGAAGAATATTTCATGGAGATCGCCCACCTGGTGGCGAAGCGCTCCACCTGCCTGCGCCGCCAGGTGGGGGCCGTTCTGGTCAAGGACAAGCATCTGCTGGCGACCGGCTACAACGGCGCTCCGTCGGGGATCAGCCATTGTCTCGACATCGGCTGTCTACGTGAGGAGTTGCGCATACCCTCCGGCGAGCGCCATGAATTGTGCCGGGGCCTGCATGCCGAACAGAACGCCATCATCCAGGCGGCCAAGCACGGGATCAACATCGACGGGTCCACCCTCTACTGCACCACCGCCCCTTGCGTCATCTGCGCCAAGATGCTCATCAATGCGGGCATTCAGCGCATTGTCTATCGCCACGGCTACCCCGACGACCTTTCCCTGCGGCTGCTCCGCGAGACAGGGCTCGAGTTCGTTTCTTTTTCTTTTTCGGGCTCGACCCGCGAGGAGGAAACCGCCAGGTGAAGTGCCCTTTCTGTGCCTTCCAGGATACCAAGGTCATCGACTCGCGGCTCGGCAAGGATGGGGACACTATCCGCCGGCGGCGGGAATGCATTTCCTGCCAGCGGCGCTTCACCACCTATGAGCGGGTCGAGGAGACCCTGCCGCTGGTCGTCAAAAAGGACGGCCGGCGCGAGCTCTTCGACCGTCAGAAGATCATCGCCGGGATTCTCCGCGCCTGTGAAAAGCGGCCGGTTCCCATCGCCACCATCGAAGGCATCGTCGACAAACTCGAACTTGCCTTTATGGAAGGGGGCGAAAAGGAGATCGAATCGAGCCGCATCGGCGAAGCGGTGATGCAGGCGCTGCATGACATCGATCAGGTGGCCTATGTGCGTTTTGCCTCGGTCTACAGGGAATTCAAGGACCTCGGGGAATTCATGGCGGAACTTAAAGATCTGCTGCAGAAGCAGTGAGTTTCTTTGAGCGCCGAAGAGGAGGCTGGCGCGGCGATGGACGGTGAGGAAAGATTCATGGAGCGGGCCCTGGAACTGGCCCGCAAAGGAGAGGGCAGAACCGCCCCCAACCCTCCGGTCGGGGCGGTGGTGGTCCGCGCCGGCGAGATTGTCGGCGCCGGTTTCCATCCCTGCGCCGGCTTGCCCCATGCCGAAATCTATGCGCTGAGGGATGCCGGGTCCCAGGCTGCGGGGGCCGATCTCTACGTGACCCTGGAACCCTGTTCCCATCCGGGCAAGACCATGGCCTGCACCGACGCCATCCTGCGCGCCGCTGTTTCCCGGGTTGTCGTCGGTTGCCGCGACCCCAACCCGCGGGTGAACGGCCGCGGTCTGGCCACGCTGGAAAAAAATGGGGTGACCACCCTCTGCGGGGTGCTGGAAAAGGAATGCCGGCGGCTCATCGCGCCTTTCGCCAAACACATTGTCACCGGGCTTCCCTATGTGATGCTGAAAGCCGCCATGACCCTCGACGGCAAGATTGCCACTGCTGACGGCGACTCCCGGTGGATTTCCAACGAAGAGAGCCGCGCCTGGGTGCACCGCCTCCGTGACAAGGTGGACGCGGTCATGGTCGGTGCCGGTACCGTTTCCCGGGACAATCCGCAACTGACCACACGGCTCCCGGAAGGGGGACGAGACGCGGCGCGGATTGTCGTCGATTGTCTTCTCGATATTCCCGAAGAGGCGCAAATACTTGATCTTAAATCGGCGGCCCCGACCCTTGTCGCCACATCCGAAGAGACGCCCGGCGCCAAGGTAAAGCGGCTGGCCGACCGCGGAGTGGAAGTGCTGCGGATTCCCCCCGATGAGGATGGTATCGATCTACGGCAGCTTTTGAAGATTCTCGGGAAACGTGGTTTTCAAAGCCTTCTGCTGGAGGGGGGAAGCCGGCTCAACGGGGCGATGTGGCGCCACAGGCTCATTGACCGGGTCATGGTCTGCATCGCTCCCAAACTACTTGGCGGCGGCGATGGTCTGTCGCTTTTTTCCGGCCGGGGGGTGCAGACGATGGCCGAGGCCGTTTTTCTGGAGGACGTCCGCGTCGCGCCCTTCGGAGACAATGTCCTGATCGAGGGGGATGTGCCATGTTTACCGGACTGATCGAGGATGTGGGAAGGATTGCCGAGATCGGCCGCCGGGGCGAACAATTCCGGGTTACCGTTGCCGTCGGCGGATTGCCGACCGCCGATATCCGGATCGGGGACAGCATCGCCGTCAACGGCGTCTGCCTGACCCTGGTCACTGTGCAGCCCGGGAGCTTCGCCGCCGATGTGTCGCCGGAGACGGTGGCCCGTACGTCCCTGGCCTTTCTCAAACCCGGCGATGCTGTCAACCTGGAGCGGGCCTTGCGTCTTGCCGACCGGCTGGGAGGACACCTGGTCTATGGCCATGTGGATGGAACCGCCGTGCTGGAGGAACGGCGCACGGATGGTAATGCTGTCCGCATGCGATTCCGTCTGGGACGGGAACACAACCGCTATCTGGTGGCCAAGGGATCGGTGGCCATCGACGGCATCAGCCTGACGGTCAACGAGGTTTTCGAGGGAGGGTTTGCCATCGCCGTCATTCCCCACACCTTGGAGAAAACCACCCTTCGCCAGCGCACTCCCGGGGCCATCGTCAACATCGAGGTCGACATCTTTGCCAAATTCGTGGAGCGGCTGCTGACCGTTCCGCCGCCGACAGGCGAAGGGGAAAGGCTGACCTCCCAATTTCTTGCGAAGCACGGTTTTCTGTGAAATAATACCCTGTTTTCGCAACAGGAAAAAAGCCATGCCAAAGACCAACATTGAAGCCGCCCTCGAGGATATTCGCAACGGCAAGATGATCATCCTGGTAGATGACGAAGACCGGGAAAACGAGGGCGATCTGACCATGGCCGCCGAGAGGGTCACTGCCGAGGCCATCAACTTCATGGCCAGGGAGGGGCGCGGCCTGATCTGCCTTTCTCTGACCGAGGAGCGGGCCGATCAGCTCGACCTGCCGCTGATGGTGCAGAACAACAGTTCCAGTTTCGGCACCGCCTTCACCGTTTCCATCGAGGCGCGACGGGGGGTTACCACGGGCATTTCCGCCGCCGACCGTGCCCGCACCATTCAGGTCGCCATCGCCGATGAAACCACCCCCTTTGATCTCGCCCGGCCCGGACATGTTTTCCCCTTGCGGGCAAAAAAAGGCGGGGTTCTGGTGCGCACCGGGCAGACCGAAGGGTCTGTCGACCTGGCCCGCCTGGCCGGCATGAAACCGGCCGCGGTTATCTGCGAAGTCATGAACGACGACGGCACCATGGCGCGGATGCCCCAGTTGCGGGAATTCGCCCGCAAGCACGGCTTGCGCATCGTCTCCATCGCCGATCTGGTGGCTTACCGGATGCGCACTGAACTGCTCGTCCGCCGGGCCGCCGAAACCCTGATTCCGACCACCTTCGGCGGCGATTTCCGGGCCATCGCCTATGACAACGATGTGGACAAATCCCAGCATCTGGCCTTGATCAAGGGTGAGGTCGCGGGGGAAGAACCGGTCCTGGTGCGGGTCCATTCCGAGTGCCTGACCGGGGATGTATTCGGTTCCCTGCGCTGTGATTGCGGCAAACAGCTGCAGGCGGCCATGGCCCAGATCGAGGCGGAAGGAAAGGGAGTCGTACTTTACATGCGTCAGGAAGGGCGCGGCATCGGACTGATCAACAAACTGCGCGCCTATGCTCTGCAGGACCAGGGGCAGGATACGGTGGAGGCCAATGTCACCCTCGGTTTCAAACCCGACCTGCGGGATTACGGCCTGGGGGCCCAGATTCTGCTCGATCTCGGTGTTCGCCGCCTGCGTCTGATGACCAACAACCCCAAGAAGATCGTCGGCCTGGAAGGATACGGGCTGGAAGTGGTGGAGCGGGTGCCGATCCAGACGCCCCCCAACGGCAGCAACCGTCGCTATCTCCGCACCAAACGCGACAAGCTTGGTCATCTTCTGGAAGATATTTAGCGACCGGCAACGACGGGCAAGCGCAACCTTTTCGCCGCGAAGGCTCTCTGCAGCGGGAAAAGAACACAGGGAAGGGAAGAATTCATGCCCAACAATTATGAAGGTAATCTCAATGGCGGCGGCCTGCGCATCGGTCTCGTCGTGGGCCGCTTCAACAGCTTTATCGCCGAACGCCTGGTGGAAGGGGCTGTCGACGGCCTGTTGCGCCATGGCGTCCGCGATGAGGATATCCACATCGCCCGCGTTCCAGGCGCTTTTGAAATCCCCCTGACCGCACGCAAGCTGGCGGAAACCGGCCGCTTCGATGCCGTCCTCTGTCTGGGGGCGGTTATCCGCGGCTCCACACCCCACTTCGACTATGTCGCCGCCGAGGTGTCCAAGGGGGTAGCCGCCGTTGGACTAAAGAGCGGGTTGCCCGTCATCTTCGGGGTATTGACCACCGACACCATCGAACAGGCGATCGAGAGGGCCGGCACCAAAGCGGGCAACAAAGGATTCGACGCCGCTCTGAGCGCTATCGAAATGGCCAACCTTTTCAAGTCGATTTGAACCATGCCTGGTGGAAACCGCCGTTTGGGCCGGGAATTGGCCCTTCAGGTTCTTTATAGCCTGCCCGACCAAAAAGGGGATATCGCCCAGACCCTGAAATCCTTCTGGGAAAACTTCTCTTTTCAGGACGAGGCTGGCGGAGAGAGCGGCGACGCTCTTCTGCCGTCCCCATTACCCGTGGTGCGCCGTTTCGCCGAAAGCCTGGTTTGCGGAGTGGTCGGACACCAGCAGGAGATCGATCCTCTGCTCAAGGCCTTCTCCACCAACTGGTCCCTCGACCGCATGGCCCGGGTGGATCTTGCCTTGCTTCGCCTGGCCGCTTATGAATTGCTTTTTTGTCCGGAAATCCCCTCCAACGTCATCATCAACGAGGCCATTGAGATCGGCAAACGTTTCGGAACCAAAGAGACCCCATCCTTTGTCAATGGCATTCTGGACAAGATTTCCCATTCCGTTCGTCCCCCGGCCGAGGAATCGGGATAAGCCCATTTTTCTCGCCCTGGGATCACCCATTTTTGCTGGAATTGTCCCATGAAAGAATTCAAGGTTGGTTTGCTCGGTTTCGGCACCGTCGGCGCCGGTGTGGTGGAAATTCTGCGCGACAACAAATCCCTTCTGGAAAAACGCCTCGGGGCCAGCCTGAGGCTGGCCCAGGTGGCCGATCTCGATGTCTTCCGGGATCGGGGAGTCACCGTGGACCCCTCCCTGTTGACCACCGATGCCGAAAGCGTCGTGGACAACCCGGAAATCGACATCGTGGTGGAGTTGATCGGCGGTTGCGAAGCGGCCCGTTCCCTGGTTCTCAAAGCCTTGGCGAATGGAAAAACCGTGGTCACCGCCAACAAGGCCCTGCTTGCTCTTCACGGGCGGGAGATCTACGAAGAAGCCACCCGCAACGGGGCCGAGATCTTTTTCGAGGGCGCCGTCGGCGGGGGGATCCCTTTGATCACCGCCATCAAGGAAAACCTCTGCGCCAATCGTTTTCACACCATTCTGGGTATCCTCAACGGAACCTGCAACTATATCCTGACCCGCATGACCCACAACGGCGAAGGTTTCGATGCCGTGCTCAAGGACGCCCAGGAGAAGGGTTTCGCCGAGGCCGATCCCACTTTCGACGTGGAAGGCATCGATACCGCTCATAAGCTGGCGGTGTTGATCGGGCTTTGTTTCGGCAATCTCCCCGATTTTGCCAAAATCTATGTGGAGGGAATCTCGAGGATTTCCTCCATCGATATCGAGTTCGCCCGCCAGTTCGGCTACGTCATCAAACTTCTGGCCATCAGCAAGTGGGGCAAGGACGGCATCGAAGCACGGATCCATCCGACCATGCTTCCTGTGGATCATCCCCTCGCCGCCGTGGACGGTGTTTTCAATGCCGTGGAGGTGGTCGGCGATTTTGTCGGCCCGGTGACCTGGATTGGCCAAGGAGCCGGCAGAAAAGCCACCGCCAGCGCCGTTGTCGGCGACGTCATTCAGGCGGCCCGCAACCTCATGGCCGGGACCCGTCGACGGACGGCGCCCCTCGGCTATCTTGCCGATGTTATGGAAAACCTGCCGATCAAGTCGATTGACAAACTGATCGGACAATTCTACCTCCGTTTCAGCGTCATCGACCGCCCCGGGGTCCTCGGCAAAATTTCCACCATCCTGGGTGAAAAGGGCATCAGCATCGCCTCCATGATCCAGATGAAGAGGAAAGCCGAAGCCCGAGTGCCGGTGGTGATGATGACCCACCAATGCTGTGAAGCCGACATCCGCGCCGCCCTGAAGCGGATTGACGCCGAGGTCGAGATCTGCGATCCCAGCGTTCTCATCCGCATCGAGGACAACGGCCGCGACTGATCGGCCGTTGCCGGGCACCCCCGTTTCCTTCCCTGAAGAAGCCGTCCTGGTACGGGAAAGGTTCGTCACGGCAGAGCTTTTCCCGCCTCATGCCCCTGTGGTTGTGCCCCTTCCGGCCTTTGTTAAAATGGAATCATCCTATCCTTTTGCAAAGGAGGAAAAAATTTCTGAAGAATGACGCAGAGGTGGCGAGGGGAAGGGGTAGAGAAGGATGCCGGTGCCGGTTGGGGAAGAGCGGCATTGGCTCACCCCTTTCGACGAAATGGAGAAATGGTTCGACAACCTCTTCGGGCGCCGGTTTTTCCCGCCGGGCCGGTTTCTCCGCCCGCGTTTTTTCGGGGAAGAAGAGGTGGCTCCGTCCGTCGACATTTTTGAAGATGGTAACGAGCTGGTGGTCAAGACCGAAGTGCCGGGGATGAAAAAGGAGCAGATCGAGGTCAGTATCAGCGGCGATTACATCACCATTTCGGGGGAAAAGAAAACCGAAGACAAGGTGGGAAAGAAGAACTACTATCGCTATGAACGCTCTTTCGGCTCCTTCAACCGCCGTCTGCTGCTGCCGGTGGAAACCCGCAGCGACGAAGCCCGCGCCACTTTCAAAGACGGAATCTTGGAAATTCGTCTTCCCAAAACCGAAAAAGCCAGGGCCGAAGCCAAGAAGATTCCCATCAGCTGAGGGGTCGTGGTCCTTCTTGGGGATGCCTGCAAAGGAGTTGCCGTGAGTTTTTACATCGGCCGAGAAGACGCCTTATTGGTAGTCGACCTGCAGAACGACTTTCTTCGGGGGGGCGCTCTGGCCGTTGCCGGGGGGAACGAAATCCTTCCCGGAGTCAACCGGCTCATGGAATTTTTCCACCGCCGGGGCGGGCGGATCGTTTTGACCCAGGATTGGCACCCGGCCGACCATCTTTCCTTTGCCTCCCAGCATGAGGGCAGGAAGCCTTTCGAGGCCATCGAGGGGCTCGACGGCATCGGACCGATCCTGTGGCCGGATCACTGTGTCCAAGGCAGCCCCGGTGCCTCTTTGGCGCCGCTTCTCAATGCCTCCCTGGCCCATCTGGTGATCCGCAAAGGGATCCACCGCCGGATCGACAGCTATTCCACCTTTTTCGAAAACGACGGCAAGACCCCCACCGGCCTGGCGGGATATCTCCGGGAAATCGGTGTTTCCCGCATCTTCCTGTGCGGACTGGCCCTCGATTACTGCGTCTTCTGGTCGGCCATGGATGGCCGCAAAAAAGGTTTCGAGGTTAATGTCATCACCGACCTCTGCCGGGGCATCGGTACGCAGAGCTCCATCGAGGCCCTGCGGGAAATGACCGCCGCCGGGGTGGTCTTCGTCCACGCCGAGAATTTTAGCGGTACCGGGTGAATTCTCAAACGGTCGCGCTTTTTGTCGGTTTCAGGAGGTCTTCCAGCTTTGGGAAGTGGCTTCCTTGCGCCCTTGGCAGGGCGGGGCAGATCGCTTTCCGCCGTCGGCGCCCTAGCGGACGCGGCAGATGAGGCCCTTGAGATAGGCGCCTTCCGGAAAGTTCAGGGCTGCGGGGTGGTCCGCGTCCTGGCGGAGGTGCTTGATGACCAGCGCCCGGCGCCCGGCGTCCAGAGCGGCGTCGGCGACAATCTTCTGGAACAGGTCCGGCTCCAGCATCCCCGAACAGGAGAAGGTGAACAGGGTTCCTTCTGGCTTCAGCAGCTTGAAGGCGAGGAGATTGATATCCTTGTAGCCGCGACAGGCTCCCGGTAGCTGGTGCCGGGACTCGGCGAACTTGGGCGGGTCGAGGATGATGAGGTCGAAACAACGTCTTTCGTCGCGGAAACGGCGCAGAAGGGCGAAGACGTCGCCGCAGAGATGGGTGACCCGTTGGTCATCCAGGTCGTTGCGGAGGATGTTGCGGCGGGCCAGCTCCAGAGCGTCGGCAGAAGCGTCGATATTGACCACATTCTCCGCTCCGCCCTTGAGTGCCGGGACGGCGAATCCCCCGGAGTAGGAAAAGCAGTTGAGGACCTGGGCGGCGACGGCGAATTCCCCGGCCAGTCGGCGGTTTTCCCGCTGGTCGAGGTAGAAGCCGGTTTTGTGTCCGCGGCGGATATCGACCAGGAAGCGACAGCCGTACTCGCTGATTTCCACAAGATCCGGGGGCTCGGCACCCCAGAGCAGGCCGCAGCGCTGGGGAAGTCCCTCCTTGGAGCGCACCTCGAGATCGGACCTTTCGTAGACTGTTGGTGCCCCGGTGAGTTCCCTTAGTTGGCGGACGATTTCCCCGCGCCACCTTTCCCCTCCCGCCGAGGAAAACTGGCAGACGAGGATCTCTCCATAACGGTCAATGACCACCCCCGGCAGACCATCCGCTTCGGCATTGACGAGGCGCAGAGCGGATTTTTCACTCTTTTCGGGGAAGAGCTGCCGGCGCAGGGAAAAGGCCTCTTCCAGGCGCCGGCGGAAAAAGGCGGCATCGATTTCCTCCCCTTCATCGAAGGTCCAGACCCGCAGAAGAATCTGCGAGGAGGGGGAAAAGGCCCCCTGCGCCAGAAATTTCCCTTGCTCCGAAAGGATCTTCACGGTATCTCCCGGCGCGGGAGCGCCTTCGATGCGGGCGACCGCCCCCGAAAACACCCAGGGGTGACGGCGCTCCAGGGATTTGCTTCGTCCCGGTTTGATAAAAGCAGTCGGCATGTTGGCCTCGTTTTTTCAGGTTACGAATGGTTGCATCAGGTGCCAAAGGCTGGAAAGCACTGACCGCCGAGGGTAGTTTCATCCGGAAAAGGCTTTTTTGGGCATCTCGGCTTCAATCTGTGCCTAAACTTAAGAGTCGTACCCCGGCCTTGCTCACATTCGCCTGGGTTTGCGTATGGAAACTGGCGTAAAAGCTCCTTGGAGACAAGTAACATACAATTGCCTAAAGAGTCGAAAAAAGTTAAAGTCAATTATCAGGATAATATTATAAAGAAATTAATTTTATTTTGGAAAATAGTTTTTAAAAAATTTTTAAACTTCATGGAGGGGCTTCGATAAAGACACGACCC
>JAAYDE010000037.1 GCA_012729375.1 Deltaproteobacteria bacterium
AGCCGCAACTTGTCGGGCGATCCCCTGTAACCCCTGCCCGGCGAGGTCTAGAGTGTCATTAAATCGTTCTGCGGCTTTGGCAGTCGAGGTGTCCAGAGTCAAGCCGAGCGTCCGGGCTTTCTCATCGTAATCGGCTAGACCTTGTGCCCCACCATTGAGTAATGGAATCAGTCCTGCCCCGGATTCTCCGAACAGTTTAATCGCAAGCGCGGCTTTCGCTGCGCCATCTTGGTAGGAGGCGAATTTGTCAGCGACTTCTCCGAGCATCTGCCGGGTTGATTTTAGGCTCCCGTCGGCGTTTTTGGTGGAGAGTCCCATCTGATTGAAATGCTTGTTCCCTTCGGAAATGGCAACGGTAAGTTTCGCCATACCCATTTGAAAGGATGCAGATTCGGCCCCGGATTGGCGGAAGGCGAGTTGCACCCCGGCCAACTCTTCCACGGCGAGGCCGGTTTTCTGCGCCATTTTCGCCATGCCGTCAGCGGCGTTGATTGCCCCACGGATAAATCCGGTCAGAGTGGCGACGGAAAGCCCGATGCCGATAGCGCCCAATGCTTTGGCGGCGAGTGCGGCGCTCTGGCGGATCTTCGCCATCGCCCCATCTACCGATTTGCGGGCGTGCTCCATATCCTTCTGGAGTCGTGCCACGTTTGCGGCCATCTCAATTGTCAGGATTCCGATTGCTGCCATTTACCGCTTTCCCCTTTTTTTGGCCTGCCTGCGTTCCATCCGGTCAAAAGCCGCTTCAATCCTTTTCGCCAGTCGATCAGGGTCGAAATCTTGGGCCTCGTGAGGGGGAGGGCAATCTATTTGTTCGCTGGCCCTCATCTGCCCCACGTAGGCCCGAGACATTTCCCTGAGCGTTTGGGACTCCCAGGCGCTCAACTGTATCCCCGAAATTGTTTGCCATGCCTCAATTTCGGTGGCCGGGAGTGGGACCGGCCCCATGCCTCCAGCGGCTACAAGACCTATTTCATGCCAGTAGCCGACGAGGTAGGATTCTTCCCCTAGTTCCGGGAATTTCAGTGTTCCCCCGCTCTGCTCCAACTGCTTGGCCCGGCTGATCTGGTGCGCGCTTTGCCGGTCAACTGGGACGGCGTGATACCAAGATAGTTGGCGGGCATACAGAACCAGGTCGTCCCGGAGGCTCAGGTAAAATTTTCCCAGTCACCGATAGCCTTATTGACCTGTTCGGCCATCCAGCCGATGGAAATGTCCATGTACGCGGCCTTAAACGCTTCCGGCCCCTGAAGATCTTTGTACGCAAAATTGTTGAAGGCGACGGTGCAGGATGCGAGGAAATCAGCGTCCACCTCCCGCTGTTCGGCGTCCTTCATCTTTTTTGCGCCCCGGCGCACAGCTTCCAGAATGGCGCGGTTTCTGACTCCTTGCGCTTTCTGGTATGCCTTCGAACCGGGACCGTAGACGGTGATGGAGACACGGTTGCCAGCTTCGTCAAACAGCGGCTCTCCGTCGGGTCCGTTGATTTCAATAAGAGTGGTTTCTTTTACGGCAAGAGTCGAAATATCAAGCATTGCATGCCTCCACGGACAGGGTTAGACGCTGGCTTCAACCTTCACGATGCCAACACCTTCGGAACTGGTAGTGATGGAAAGTTGGCAAGTGGCGGAGGTGATGGAATTGACGTCCCCGATGTTGGTTTTGAAGGACATCACCTTGGCCCGAAAATACCGGATACTGCCCGATTGGAGTTCGAGTTTGAAACTGTAGTCGTCATCGGATGCGAGGGCGGTTTCCATCATGTCCTGGCCAACATCGCTTTCATCGAGGGCAAGCTGAAGAGACATCGTGCCTTCGTTGAAACTCCCTTTGAATTTCTGC
>JAAYDE010000038.1 GCA_012729375.1 Deltaproteobacteria bacterium
CTCCTTTTTAGGGTTTTTAAAATGCTGCTACTGCGTTCCTTCTTACTTCAGCACTTTAATCTTGACTTCGTCGAAACCCCGCTTGGCGGCGGTACGGTTTGCTGCTGCGCCAAGGATGGAATCTTTCTTAACGATGCCGGAAACAGCGGCGATAGCGCCGGCCATTGCGGAACCGAGGCCAAGACCAATAGCACTTACGTCTTCAGCACCTTCGGCGCCGGAGTAGTCAATCAGCTGCTCGGGAGCGATACCAAGAGCGTCTACACAAGCGATGGCTTTAAGTCTTTTGCGCTCTTTCTCGGGAACGTATTTCAGAAGATCTTCGGGGGCTTTGGTGGAGTTGATAATGAGGTAGCCGTCCGGCTGAAGGCCCTTACATACGTTGATGCCCTTCATGATGGTTGCTTCGCAAACACCGATGATGTTGGGGCGATGGTTTTCGTATTCGAATTTGTTTTCGATTTCGCTGTCGGAAATACGGGCATATTTCCGAACCTGAACGTTGATACGGTCGGGAAGGTCGACGTAGTTGTCGAATGCCTGGGTGAATTTACCTTCGTTAAATGCTGCTTCGGTCAGGACCAGACATACGTCACGACCTTCTTTGTCCTGCACAACACCAGTTGCCCAAACAGTGACTTCAGTAGTTTTTGCCATTTGAATGTTCCTCCTTCATTAGTTTTTTTATTGCTGGCTTCACCGATCAGGAAAGAAACGGTCCAAACTTTAGTTCCGTTTCCATTCCATTCACTTTGGCTTACCTGCTTGCATCATACCTCAGAGTAAAGGACCTTCACCTCCTTTCATGCCTGCAAGCCAAAACTTTATTCTAGCACTTCAAATTTTATCTGTTTCCTGGCGGACGAGTTTGGTTTTTGCTTCCATTTCCAGAACCGCCTTCTCAAACTCGGCGGCGACCTGATCATGGGAAAGCTGCTCTTTGCCGCCGGACTTGAACAGAGTGCTCATCTTCAGCATACGAACCATACGGCAACAGCTCTCGATATCGGAACCATTCATCCCTTCGGATATCTTGGCCAACTTGGCGAGAACTTCATCCTTGAGCCCAAGATCACTGGCGCTCAACCGGAAGATTTCGAGACGATCGGCTTCACCAGGGCTTTCGAAATGAACCACGTAGTCAAACCGTCCAGACCTCAGCAGAGCGGCGTCGACTAGGTCCATGCGGTTGGTGGTGGCGATGATGATGATGTCCTGGAAAGCCACAGCTTTATCGATCTCCACCAGCAACTGGTTGACAAGACGCTGCTCGGTACCCGAATGCACGGTACTCCCGGAACGGGTGGGGGCGATGGTATCAACCTCATCAAGAAGAAGAACGCAGGGGGCGATGTGTTTAGCCTTTTTGAAGACTTCCGCGATCCCCTTTTCGGACTCACCGATGTATTTGGAAAGGAGCGATGAACTGTTGACGCTGAGCACGGGAAGCTCGTATTCACCGGCCAAAGCTTTGGCCATCATGGTCTTACCTGTTCCCGGCGCGCCGGTAAAGAAAAACCCCCGCGGCAGAATCGCCCGGGCATCCTTCTCGTCAGCGCTGGCGCGAAGACAGATCTCCATGACCATACCCAGATTCTTCTTCACATCATGCAGACCGCCGATGTCGTTGAGCTTGGTGCGGGGGCGCTCGGGAAGGAACTCGCGCAGGGCACTCGGTTCCGTTTCCCGGAAGGCGCTCAGAAAATCCGCCTGCTCAACGACGATTTGGGAATGATCGGCTTCGGAGGGATTGACACCATCGGCCCGAAGCTTGGAAAGCACCCTTCGCAGGGTGACCATCCCCGCTTCTTTACAAAGAGCTGCCAGGTCGGAACCGACGAAACCATGGGTAAGTTCCGCCAGCCTTTCAAGATCGACGTTTTTGGCAAGCGGCATCCTGCGGGTGTGGATGCGAAGAATTTGATGACGGCCGACACGGCTGGAAGGGTTGATGATGATTTCCCGGTCGAAACGGCCCGGACGGCGCAGAGCCGGGTCAAGCATGTCAGGTATGTTGGTGGCACCGATGACGATGACCTGGCCGCGGGACTTCAAGCCATCCATCAAAACCAGCAGCTGGGCGACAACCCTCTTCTCGACATTGCCGTGAGTCTCGGTTCTCTTGGGGCAGATGGCGTCGATTTCGTCAATAAAGATGATAGCGGGGGCGTTAGAAGCCGCTTCGGTGAAGATTTGGCGAAGACGAGCCTCGCTCTCACCGTAAAACTTGTTCATGACCTCCGGGCCGTCGATGTGGATGAACCGCGCCTTGACCTCATTGGCCACGGCACGGGCGATAAGGGTTTTGCCGACCCCGGATGGCCCGATCATGAGAATGCCCTTCAGGGGCTCGATCCCAAGCTTGGTGAAGATCTCCGGATAACGCATGGGATATTCGACGATCTCGCGGATCTTCTTCAGTTCTTCATCGAGACCACCGATATCCTCATAGGATATCCGCGAGTCCTTTTCCGCCATGTCGGACTTCTTGACCCTGACGAAAGTACTCGGGTTGATGATTACCGGTCCCTGCGGGCTGGTTCCCTCAATGAGAAAGGTTTTGGCTCCGAGGCCAAAAATCTGCACCTCGACCTTGTCACCGGTGACAACCGCCCTTTTGGCGAGCATCATGGCCAACTGCTGCGCCTCATCTTCGCCCGGAGGAGTCTGCCCGGGATCGGTAGGAGCAATCAGCATTGTTTCACACTGTTTAGGCTCGCATTTGCGGATATCGACAAAATCATCGATGCCGGCACCGGAATTTTCGCGGACGAGGCCGTCCATGCGGACGGTGTTGAGGGGGAGATTGGAGGAAGGATCCATGATATGGATCCGCGCTACGGTCTTGCGCGCACCCAGCACTTCTACTATATCCATCGGCTTGATGCCGAGCTCTTCAAGTCTTTCCTGGTAAACCCTGATAATACCTTTGCCAACGTCTCCGGCCTGGGCTTCATCAACTACAAACGTCAAACCTTTTCCTTCAATTTTGTTGGGTATCCAAGACATGAAGCTTTCCACCCTTCCTTTTCGGATTTTGAAGAACCTGCCCGGTGAGCGCTCGACGGAAAGCTACTATTTCATACTTTTTTTGTCAAGAGGTTTTTGCGGCCGGCCTGGAATCGCACATTCCCATGGCCAAAAGAAATTCATTCGGTTTATTTGCCACTTAAGCGCTTGAAAAAGCGCTAGGGACCGTTCCGCCTATCGTCAAAGACCCTGATCTCAGCGCCGCCCCAAAGGGGCTGACCCGATCACGCCAGGGGATACTAGGGAAAACACCAAAGGAAGTCAAACTTTTTCCCGGCATCTCCCCGTTTATCCGCGGAGCCAATTTTTAATCGATGCGGCGATGCCTGCGGCGTCCAGCCGGCAACCGGCGCGCAATTCGGCCTGGGTTCCCTGATCGATGAAAGCGTCGGGCAAACCCAGCCGCAGGACCGGTCGGCTGACGCCCTGATCGGCCAAAAGTTCCAGGACCCCGGAGCCCACGCCGCCAAGCAGGGTGTTTTCCTCAACCGTGACAATAGGCTTTGCGGCTTTCGCTGCATCCAGAATCAGCGCCTTGTCCAACGGCTTGGGAAAACGGAGATCGACCACAGCGACGGAAACCCCCTCTTTCCTCAAAAATTCTGCCGCTTCCAGGGAGGGATTCACCATGGAGCCAATGGCCAGAATGGTCCCGTCGGCACCCTCGACCAGCTTTTCCCCCCTGCCGATTTCCACCGGATTTATCGGCACTGCCAAGGGAATCCCTGTTCCTTTGCCTCGCGGGTAGCGAAAAGCGAAAGGCCCCCCATGGCTCAACGCGGTCACCATGGCCCGCCGCAGTTCCAGCTCATCCCGCGGGGCCATGATCGTCATGTTGGGCATGTGGCGCAGATAGGAGAGATCGAAGGCGCCATGGTGGGTGGGGCCGTCGGAACCCACCAAACCGCCCCGGTCGAGGGCAAAAATCACCGGCAGATTCTGCAGGCAGACATCGTGCAGAATGCTGTCGTAGGCGCGCTGCAAAAAGGTCGAATAGATGGCCACCACCGGTCTGCGCCCCTGGCAGGCCAGGCCGGCCGCGAAGGTAACGGCATGCTGCTCGGCGATTCCCACATCAAAGAACCGGCCGGGAAAACGTTCCCGGAATTCAGCCAGCCCGGTGCCATCGGTCATGGCCGCGGTAATGGCGACGATACGGTCATCCTTTTCGGCCAGTTCACTCAGAGTGCACCCAAAAACGGCGGTATAGGTTCCGGTTCCCCCCTTGCTTTCATGCACTGCCCCGGTTTCCCGATCAAAGCTTCCGACGCCATGGAAAAGAGAGGGATTTTTCTCGGCCGGGGGGAAACCTTTGCCTTTTTTCGTGGCAACGTGGACCAGCACGGGGCCGTCGAGCCTGGAAACATTGGCCAGAGTAGTGACCAACTCTTCCAGGTCATGACCGTCAAGAGGGCCGACGTAATTGAAACCCAGGGCTTCAAAGAGCATTCCGGGAGTCAGGAACCCTTTCAGAGAATCCTCGGCACGGCGTGCCAGTGCAAGAAGATCTTTGCCGAACATGGGCACTCCCTGAAGAATCCCTTCGGCCTCCTTTTTCAGCCGAACAAAAAAATCCGACGTCAGCTTGCGGCTGAGAAAAGAGGAAAGAGCCCCCACGTTGGTGGAAATCGACATCTCATTGTCATTGAGAACAACAATGAGATTCTTACGCAGATGGCCGGCCTGATTGAGTCCTTCCAGGGCCAGACCGGCGGTCAGCGAACCGTCACCGATCACGGCAATGATCTTCTCTTGGCCGCCCCGTTTATCCCGCGCCACCGCCATCCCCAGAGCGGCGGATATGGATGTTCCGGAATGACCGACATCGAAACAATCATAGGGGCTCTCGCTCCGTTTCGGAAACCCGCTTATCCCCCCCTGCTGCCGCAAGCTCGCGAAGCGGCAGCTTCTGCCGGTGATGATCTTGTGGGCATAGGTCTGGTGCCCGACATCCCAAACAATCTTGTCTTTTGGAGTGTCAAAAACCCGGTGCAAAGCAAGCGTCAGTTCCACCACGCCCAGGGAACTGGCCAGGTGTCCGCCCGTCCGCGCGACCGTATCGACGATCAAGGTACGTATTTCTTCGGCAAGCAGGGACAAGTCGGTGATAGCGAGTCCCCTGATGTCCTGGGGATTCTCGATCTGGTCAAGGATTGGATTCATGTACATACCTCAGGACGTCCGGTCGACAATATAGCGCGCGATCTGCCGCAGGGGGTCCGCGCCGGCAGGCAGAGGCGCCAATGCGGCCAGCGCCATATCACGGAGTTCAGTCGCCCGCCTCCGTGCTTCCGGAAGGCCGAACAGGGCGGGATAGGTGGCTTTGCCCCTGGCCTCATCCACGCCCACCTTTTTACCGAGAAGCTTTTCATCGCCCACCACATCCAAGATATCATCGGCGATTTGAAAAGCCAGGCCAACAGCTTCGCCATAGCGGGTCAGATGACCGAACACCGTCTCATCGGCGCCGCCGGCCAAAGCACCCGCCTGCACAGAGGCCAGGATCAGCGCCCCGGTCTTGTGAGTGTGGATGTAATGCAGGGTTGGAGCATCGACATCCTGGCCCTCCGATTCGATATCGACCGCCTGGCCCCCTACCATACCGAAAGAACCGGCATGGCGGGCGACGATGTGAATAATCCGTCGCAACGCTCCGTGGGGTAGATGGCAGGCTGTCTCGGGGCTGGCCAGCAGGACAAAGGCCTCGGTAAGCAAAGCGTCCCCGGCCAGGATCGCCAGGGCCTCGCCATACTCCTTATGGCAAGTAGGTCGTCCGCGGCGGAAATCGTCGTTATCCATGGCCGGCAGATCGTCATGAATCAAGGAATAGGTGTGAATCATCTCCATGGCGCAGGCCGCCGGGACCACCGCCTCGGCATCTCCTCCGGCCGCTTCGCAGGCGGCCATCATCAGCACCGGCCGGATCCGCTTGCCCCCGGCCATGACCGAATAGCGCATGGCCTGATGAAGGTTTGGGGGCATGATCTCCCCATCCGGCAGGAATTTATCGAGGGCCAGGTTGATCCGTTCCGCCTTTTCTTTAAGGTATGCTTGCAAATCCATGATGTTCTCAACCTTCCTGTTGATCGACGTCAAAAGGGCGGGTTTTAAACTGGCCGCCGCGCTCTTTGAGCAGAACCTCGACCTTGTTTTCGGCATCCTCCAGGGTTTTGCGGCACAGGACGAGGCGTTCGACACCCTGCTCAAACCAACGCAGCGCCTCTTCCAGGCTCAAATCCTCTTTTTCCAGGTTTTCCACTGCTTTTTCCAGGCCCGACAAGGCCTTTTCAAATGATTCCCTGGCCATTTTTTCCATCCCCCAATCTATCCTCCCATCCCCGGTTCGTCAAGAAAGGGGACGGCAAAACGCTCTTTTATGGATTGACAATTTCTTCGGTGATCACTCGCGCCGTTCCTTCTTGAAAGCGGATACGCAGCCTTTCACCGACAGTCAGTTGCCCGGCGCGCCGCACCAGAACCCCGTCCTTTTCCCTGGCCACGACGGCAAAACCGCGGGCCAGGATGTCCAAAGGGGAAAGGGCTTCCAGCCGCCCCGCGAAAGCCGCCAACCGAGCCGCCCGAACCTCCAGCCCGCGCCTCATCGCCGCCTGCAGACGGAAGGCCGCCTCCCGGCAGCGGCGACGTTGCAGTTCCAGTTTCTGGACCGGAGAACAGAGGCGTTTTTCCAGGTTTTGCAGACGCTCTCCAAGGAGACGGAAGCGAACCGCCACCCGGGACAGCAGGCGAGCCTCCAAGTGGTCCAGATGGGATTCCAGCTCAAGGCGGCTTTTCACCACCAGTTCCGCGGCAGCGCTCGGTGTCGGCGCCCGCAAATCGGCGGCCAGATCGGCAATGGTCACGTCGGTTTCATGGCCGACGGCGGAAATGACCGGAATCCGCGAGGAAAAAATGGCCCGCGCGACAAGCTCCTCGTTGAAGGCCCAAAGGTCCTCCAGGGAGCCACCGCCCCGCCCGACGATGAGGACGTCGGCCATGCCGTGACGGTTGAAATCGGTGACGGCCGCGGCAATCTCGGCGGCGGCGCCTTCCCCCTGCACCTTCACCGGGGCCAGCAGAATACGGATTCCCGCGCCGCGCCGGGAGAGGACTTTGAGGATGTCGCGGATCGCCGCCCCGGTGCCGGAGGTGACCACTCCCACGACCCGGGGCAGGCCGGGAAGGGGTCTTTTCCGTTCCTCGGCAAAAAGCCCTTCAGCGGCCAGCCTTTCTTTGAGCTGGCGAAAAGCCAGGTGGAGATTGCCGAGGCCGCAGACTTCCATGGCCTCCACCAGAACCTGTAGTTCACCGCGTTGGGGGTAGAGGGAGACCCGCCCCCGACAGAGAACCTTCATCCCGTCTTCGGGCACAAAAGGGAGAAGACGGTTGTAGGGACGGAACATGACCCCCCGCACCGCCGCTTTCTCATCCTTCAGCACGAAATAATAATGTCCCGAGGAAGGCGCCGAAAAATTGGAAACCTCTCCCTCCACCCAAACTTCCCAAAAATTCTCCTCCACCACTTCCTTGAGAAGTTCATTCAACCGGGAAACGGTCAGTATGTTGGTTGTATCGGCCATGAAAGCTTTCCAAAAACAGGTTGCTCATTGACAGGAACAACCAAAGACGGATAATTATATTC
Organism: Deltaproteobacteria bacterium; assembly: GCA_012729375.1. Taxonomy (GTDB): domain Bacteria; phylum Desulfobacterota; class Desulfuromonadia; order Desulfuromonadales; family JAAYDE01; genus JAAYDE01. The sequence continues at coordinate 7,670 of JAAYDE010000038.1, forward strand.
GTTTACCCGTCCCAGGGGAAGGAAATGAATCATCCGCACATCATCACCATCGCCAGTGAAAAAGGGGGTGTCGGCAAAACCACCCTGGCGATCAATCTGGCGATCTACCTGAAAGCCCTTCGGGAAGAGATTCCGGTTACCATTCTCAGCTTTGACAACCATTTTTCGGTGGACCGCTTATTCCGTATCGGCAATCACTCCCCGGTCGGGAATGTCAGCCACCTGTTCGCCCCTGCCCCCCCCCAAGACCTGGCGACATTGGGTGAGTTCGGCATTTCTTTCATCCCCTCCCAAGGGGCGCTGGATCCGGCCGCCCTCGGCATCGACGGCGTGCATAAACTGGCGGAGGGCCTCAAAAAAACCGGCCTTACCGGCTTCGTCATCATCGACACCCGCCCGATCCTCGACATCTTCACCCAGAACGCCCTCTACGCCGCAGACCAGGTCATCATTCCGGTCAAAGATCTCCCCGCCCTGGAAAACGCCGCCGACATCTATGCTTTCTATGACCTGTACCGCCTGCCTCGAAAACGTCTGCGCATCCTGCCATCCCTTGTCGACATGCGCATCCGCTTCCCCGGCCCTTTCCGCAACACCTTCGAACTGCTTCGGGCCTACGCCATCAAATGCGGCTATCGTTGTTTCGAGGGTTTCATTTCCAAAAGTCCCAAGGTGGAATCCCTCAACACCAATCCCCAGGGAAAGATCTTTCCCGTGCTGATCCATGGCCGCGGCACCGAGGTTCACCATCAGTACACCTCCCTGGCCCGTCAGGTGATCCAACGGGCTTGTGGCGCTGAACCCCGCAACTCCCCTCCCGCAGAGCAAGCCCCCCAACCGCCGGAAAAAGCCGAAAACGCTCCCCGCCCTCTCCTTTCCGGTTCTCATCCCGACTGACTTGCAACGAAGCGCTGGGAGCAACAGGCTCACCGCTCCAAAAGTCGTGAGACGGCCACCACATCCACCCCCTTCTTCTTGAAAAGGGGGACGGATCTGCGCAGCGCTTCCAGTGTCTCCGGATAGGGATGGCAGATGCCAACGGCCGTGCCCTTTTTCTCGGCGAGAGCGATCAAATGATGGATCTGGCGCCCAATGCGGTCGACATCCTGGACATTGTCGAGAAAAACATCGCGGACCGCCACCGGCATCTTCAACCGCTTGGCCGTCATGTAGCCCGTCGATTTAGGCGTGGTCAGGCTGTCGACGAAAAAAAGATCCCGGCGCTGTAACACATCGAGAACCACCTCCATCTTGGCGCCGTCTTCCACAAAGAGGGAGCCCATGTGGTTGTTGCCGCCGACGGCATGGGGCACCCTCTCCAGATGATCCCTCAAGCGTGCCACCAGCTCCTCCGCCGGTAGATCAACGAGAAGCGCCCCCTCGCCGGGATTGGCGTCAGGATAATTCCGCGGCTGCATGGGGATATGGACCAGCACTTCACGTCCGCTGCGGTGAGCCAGCCGGGCCGTCCAGCCGGCATGAGCCTCATAGGGCAGGATGGAAAAGGTCACCGCCAGGGGGAGCTTGGCCAGCTGCCGGGCGTACTGCCGGTCGCGCCCCAGGTCATCCATGATAATCGCCACCTTTTTTTTGGCAAGAACCGGTTTCGGAAGGGGAACCGGCGGCGGGTAGAATCGCAGCAAAAAGGGGCGGTTTCCCTCCCAGGCCACGCCGATCATCTTCTGGGCGGGATCGGACTGAACGCGGATTGCGGATGAAATCGAATGCAGCCGGCGGGTCAAATCCCCTACCCATTCATCACCGGGGAACTCTCCCTGTACCCGGAAAAGAATAAGATTTCCTTGGGGTTTGACCTCCAGTTGGCGCAACTGGACACCGTTGCGGATCAACGCGCTTTCGATCGCCACCCGTATTTCTTCAAGCTCGGGCTTTTCAACGGTTTCCGGGTAGGGAGTGGAAACAGCGGGGACAGGAATCGGCGCCGCTACAGGGGAAGGAGCGACAGCCGGGGGCGCGGAAACCGTTGAAACGGCCGCCGGTTCAGAGGTGGCTGGGGAAGGGAGGTGGCGCCGCAGATGGGATAATCCCACCAGGGCGGCGAGCAGGACACCGAGGACGAAAAGGGCGGCGAGCAGCACCTGAACGCGCCGGTCGGCCACCATTCTTTTTGATTTTTTCCCGCGGGGACTCTTTTTTTTCAAGGTTTGATGGACTCGCAGAAAATAATCAAGAGAACGGCACGGCAAAAATCTTCAGATGCCTGGCGTGCGAATCTTGAAGAATGGGGCGCTCCTGAAATCACGCCGCAGTGACGAAAGATGAAACCCCCGGCCGCCGCGTGGCTAGGGGATACGGGCAGCTGCCTGAGATGGGTTTTTTGTTAAGCCGTAAAATTTGCCGGCAATCGCGGCAATGGCTCCCTGGAAAAAGGTATCACGCCGCGCCTTTCGGGTTCAACCCTTTCAGCAACCGCCATCCCTTGAGCAGGTCGAGGGCGCGCATCAGCTGATAGTCGTCCTGTTCCTGGGAACCGATGAAATAATCGGGTTGCCCCTTCCCTTTTGCGCCACCGTCCTTTCCCTTCCCTGGCGCCAGATGGTGTTCGAGGTCCTCTTCCCGAAATACGGGGCGTTCCACCTCCTTGACCTGCAGGGGATGTACGAGGATGTCGGGGATGATCCCCTTGGCCTGGATCGACCGCCCCGACGGCGTGAAGTAAAGGGCCGTGGTCAGCCGCAGCCCATGATTATCGACCAGGGGAATGACAGTCTGCACCGAACCTTTGCCGAAGCTCGGCGTTCCCAGAATCACCGCCCGGGAATGGTCCTGAAGGGCTCCGGCAACGATTTCCGAGGCGCTGGCGCTGCCGCCGTTGATCATCGCCACCATGGGACAGGTGGGTTCGTTGCCGTCATCACGGGCGAAAAATTTCATTTTGCTCTGCTCATCGCGACCCTCGGTGTAAACGATGACTCCCCCCTTGAGAAAGATATCCGCGACCTTTACCGCCTGATCGAGCAACCCGCCGGGATCGTTGCGCAAATCTACAATCAGGCCGGCCAGGTCGGCACCGTTTTGGCGGCGCATGCCGGCCAGGTTTCTCTGCAGATCCTCAGCGGTATTTTCCTGAAATTGGGCGATGCGGATATAGCCGATTCCTTCATCCAGCATTTTGGAACGCACACTGCGGATTTTGATGATCTCACGGACCAGGGTGATTTCCTTCGGAACTGCGAAGGAGCCGCGCATGATGGTGATGGTCATGGGCGTTCCCTTGGCTCCGCGCATCATCCTCACCGCATCCACCAGGGTCATGTCCTTGGTCGGCTTGTCGCCTATCTTGAGAATCTGATCCCCCGCCATCAGGCCGGCGCGGTCGGCAGGCGTGTCTTCGATAGGGGAAACAACCGTCAAAACATTGTCGCGGATGGCGATTTCAATGCCGATGCCGCCAAATTCTCCCCGCGTGTCGATCTGCATCTCCTGATAGGCCTCCGGGGTCATGAAGGCGGAATGGGGATCGAGGGTGAGTAACATACCGTTGATCGCCCCTTGGATCAGCTTGTCGGTTTCGACTTCGTCCACATAGTTGTCGCGGACAATGGACAGGACATCGGTGAACAGTTTCAGATCCCGATAGGGGTCCTTGCGTTCACCGGCGGCGAGGCAGGGCCGACTCTCCATAAAAACCCCGGCCAGGATGAAAATGAAAAGACAGAAAATAAGCGGCACTGCTTTGAACCTTGTCGGCATGAAACTCCTCCACAGCGCGGACGATCACTCCCGCTTCAGCCATTGAACCGGGTTTTGAGGAACCCCCCGGTGACGAATCTCAAAATAGACACTCCGGCCTCCTTCAAAGCCGGACACCGCCACTATATCGCCCTTTTTTACCGTGTCCCCCACCTGTTTGAGCAAGCGGGAGGCTTGCGCATAAAGGGTGTGATAACCATCGCCATGGTTGACTATCAGAAGATTGCCGTAGCCGCGAAATTGATTGGCGAAGGCCACCTTGCCGTTCCAGACTACGGCGATCGGTTTCTCCGGCGCCGCCTCGATATCGATCCCCTGGCTTTCGTAAAGGGTTTCCAGGTCGGGGTGTTTGCGGGTGCCGAAACCGACCCGCACCGTCCCCTGGACGGGCCACATCAGTTTCCCCTTCTGCGTCGCGAAATCACCTTTAGCAACCGCGGCAGCCGCCGCCTTTTCCTGTTCCAGTTTGCGGATCAGTTCGGTCAGTTCCTTGGCCCTGTCCCGCAGGGCGCCTATCTCGCGGCTGAGAGCTTTCTTTTCCTGCTCCACCTGGGCCAAAAGCCGCTTATTCAGGCTGTGCGCCTTATCCAGCGATTCCCGGTCCCGTTGAAGGCCCTCCACAACGACCCGCTGTTGTCCCTGCAGTCCCCTCAGCTGCTCTAGGGCCGTGTCCAGACGGCCCCTCTGGAGGCGGTAAGTGGCGAGCATTTCCTGGTCCTGCTGAACGATTCTGCCCAGAAAGTCAACATCTTCCAGTGCCGTTTCGGGAGAGGATGAGGAAAAGAAAATCTGCAGCAGGGTCGTCTCCTCCTCTTTGTAGAGCACTCGCAGGCGTTGCCGCAGCCGGTCTTCGGTATCCTTAAGGGCAGCCTGGTTCTGGCGGATCGCCATTTCTTTCTCTTTAATTTCTTGAGCCAGAGAAGAGGCCTTCCGCTCCTCCCGGCCGATGCGTTTCTCCAGATCGGAGGCCTCCCCAGCCAGGGCCTCCAGATCTTGGCGCAGGGATTTTCCCCGCGCTTCCTTACTTCGCAACTTTTGGTAATTCTGGCTGATGCGGGTTTCGATCTCGCGCAGGCGGCGTTGGCTGGCATCGATTTCAGCGGCATCGATCCGCTCCGCCCCCCACCACAGCCCCAGCCAGCAGAGCATCAGAGCGCCCGCAACTTTTGCAATCGGCCGTCTCACTGATAACGTATCCGGACAAATTTGCGCAGAGAAGTCATGCTTCCAAGAATGCCGAGAGCAGTGCCGGCGACGAGCAACCCCAACTGAAAAGGGGGGGGGAGGAAGGAAACTTGGCCGACCCCCATGGTGAGCAGGAGAGAAACCAGGCTTTTCTCCAGAAACAGGGAAAAAATGAGGTAGCTTGCGGCCAGAGCCAAAAACCCGCCCAAAAACCCCTCGGCGGCCCCCTCGATGACATAGGGCATCTTGATGAAAGCAGGGGTGCCGCCGACCAGGGACATGACCTCCAGTTCCTCGCGGCGGGCATAGAGGGTCAGTTTGATCGTGTTGGCGACGATAAAGATGGTCGCGAACAGGAGAAAACCACCGAGAATGGCGGCGGAAAACTTGAGCAGCATGACGAAGGAGTCAAACCGCTCCAACCATTCACGGCCGAAACGCATGTCGGAGAAATGGGGATTCCGTTTCAATTTGGCCACCACCGCCTCGACTCCCTTCCGGTGGCGGTACCCCTCCTTCAAGCCGATTTCCAGGGAAGCGGGCAGAATCGACGGATTCATCCCCTGCAGCAGGTCCGAGTTCTGTCCCAACCTCTTGCGGAAGCGCTCGAAGGCTTCCTCCCGGGAGACATAGAGCACACTGTCCACCTCGGGGTAGCTCTCGATCTGCTGCCGCCAATCCTTGAGGGCCTGCTCCTCGGGGACTTTCTCCAGATAGGTTTTTATCTGGATGCGGCGGCTCCATGAGGTGGTCAACTCCTCAAAATTAAAAAAAAGGACGCCGAAAAAAGCGACAATGGTGAGGGATACCGCCATCGTCCCCACCGCAGCGATACACAGCAGCGGATTCTGGAGCATGTTGCGAACCGCACATCTAAAAAAATACATACACCTGCCCAGCACGGCTATTCTTCCCGCTTTCGCTTCAACGATGTCATGGCATGAAATCCTCGACAACCCTTCCCTGGCGCAGGACGATCACCCGCCGGGGATGCCGCCTGATCAGTTCCTGGTTGTGAGTAGCCATGACCACCGTCGTGCCTCTGGCATTGGCTATTTTGAAAAGTTCCATGATCTCCTGGGTCGTTTGATCGTCGAGGTTGCCGGTCGGCTCATCGGCCAACAGAACCATCGGATCCACCACCAAAGCCCTGGCGATGGCGGCCCGCTGCTGCTCACCGCCGGAGATTTCCAGCGGGTATTTTTTCAGATGATTCTCCAGACCGACCATTTTGAGGGCCTGAAATACCTTTTTACTGACCTCATGCCGTTTCTTCCCCTGGACCTCCAGAGGAAAAGAGACATTCTCCAGCAGAGTGCGGTTCTTGATCAGCTTGAAATCCTGAAAGACCACGCCCAGTTGCCGGCGCAGGTAAGGGATCTGGGAGGTGCGCATACGCGTGACGTTGCGGCCGTTGATCAGAATCTGCCCGCGGTTCGGCTTCTCTCCACAGAAAAGCATCCGCAGAAGGGTCGATTTCCCGGCCCCCGAGGGGCCGGTGACATAAACAAATTCCCCCTTGCCGATAGCCAGATTGATATCGCAAAGGGCGGCGGAATCCTTTTGATAGCTTTTGCTCAGATTGCAGATGCGGATCATGGCACGGTCACCATTCCCGATAGGGGATACCGTTCAGGCCGACCAGGTTGCTGCCGCTGTGGACATCGTAAATCCCCTCCCGGGCCGGTTCGAATTCAGCCGCGGGGTCCGCCCGGACCACCGTCCAGCTGTCATTTCTTCTGGTAAAGGGATCGACGGGCAGGGTGCGAAGATACTTCGTTTCCACCAGTTCCTCAAGGGTTTCGGGATAGCGGTCGAAGTCGGCGAAAAAAGCGTCGAGGGCGTTCCTCATCTGAAACAGGTTTTCCAGCAACACCGCCTCCCTGGCGCGGATCAGGCTGCGCTGGTAGCTGGGAGCGGCGATGGCCGCCAGAATCCCGATGAGGGTCATGACTATGAGCAGCTCGATCAGGGTGAACCCTCTGCCGTTGCGCCCAGTCTGCCAGTTTTTATCCATCGATTGCAACCCTTCTCCTCACCACTCCCGGTAGGGGGTCCCGTCCAGCCCCACCCCGTCGCTCCGGGAATAGATGTCGAAAACATCCTCTCCTCCCCAGGTTGTCGCATCGAACTCATCGGCGTGGGACCGCAACCCCCAACCCTTGCCCTCGCGATCCATGGGGTCCCGTGGAATGCGCCGGAGGAATTTTCTTTGGTAAGGATAGAGGCCGCCGAAATTGCTCCCCGTGAACAGATCCTCCAGGGTTTTGGGATAACCCGTGTCTTCGGCGTTGCGGATGATCTTGTTGTCGCGAACCGCTTCGTCGAAGGCTTCTTTATAGGCATCGATGGCCTGGCGAACGATGCGCAGCGCCTCGCGCAGTTCGATCTCCTTGTTGCGGCGGACGGTGACCTCGGCGACGGGCAGAACCACCGCCGCCAGAATCGCCAGGATGGCCAGGGTGATGAGCAACTCCAGCAGGGTCACCCCGCAGCGGTCGGATAAAAGGGTGCGCTCCTTCATGGACCCTCAGCGGATCAGCAATTCCAGGCCGCGGGACTGAACCTCGACAGGCTCGCCACCCGAACCCCGCACCTCCTTTTCGGCAAAATCCACCGAGGTGAGGCCCGGGGCTCGAGCCCGGAAGGTCAGTTCCGCCACGGGACCGCTGCCGGAAACGGGACGCTTCCTGTCCATGCGGCCGTTTTCGATATAAACGAGCCCCAACCGGTTATCAACCCGCGAAGTGAACACCGTGGCACGCCCGTCCTGTTTCAAAAATTCCCCCTCCTCGGCACGAATGAAGTCGAGGTATCGAGGGTCGTAGGAAACCGCCAGGGGGAGCCGGGCCAGACCGGCGACGTCATCGATGCGCACCGTCAGGGTGAAGATGTCCCCAGGGCGGATATCACCATTTCCCTGCAGTGAAAGAGCGGCCATCCGCGGCAAGGTTTCACCGCCGTCAGCGGCGGGCGCGTTCACCCAGTCCGCCTCGTATGAAGAATCTTGCGCCCGGCCAGGGGTCAGGGTCTGGTGGCGGGCGGCGTAGGAGGAGTCGGCCTTGAAGTTGTTCTCCTCCCCCGACCAGATGGTGGCCACCTGGGGCGAAGGGATGTCGAGGGAGCGGACGATATGGGGGGTGACCGACAGGAGAATTTCTCTCTTGACCTGTTCCTTGCTTTGCCCCGAAAAAAGCTTCCCCAGCAACGGGATGTCGCCAAGCAGGGGGAAGGTGTTGACGGAGGTTTTGTTGTCCTTGCGGATCAGCCCGCCGATGATGGTCGGCTCGCCGTCCCGCAGGGTCAAAGTGGTCTGGGCGTTGGTTGTGGTGATGGTCAGGAGCGTGGTGCCGTCGGCCGTCGTCGACTTGCTGGAGACGTTGCTTACCTCGAGACTGAGTTTGGTAACGACGGTATCGTCCAGCTGAATGAGGGGCTCCACGTCCAGTTTGACGCCGACGTCGATGTACTGGACATTGGTGTAGGTCAGATCGCCGCTGGTGCTGGTGGTGGTGACCGGCTCCCTGGAGCCGATGTGGACCTTAGATTTCTCCTTGTTTTTGACTCTGATTTTGGGATTGGCCAGAATCTCCGTATCGCCCAGGGTTTTGGCGAAATCGAAAACCACCCGGGGGAGGGTGTAAAGGGTGCCGACCTGGCTCAGGCTGTCGAGATAGACCCCCCCGCTTCCCCCCAAAACGTCGCTGACCAGATTCCCTTCCTTGTCGGAAAAACCGAGACCGATGGAATAGGTGGACAGAGTAGCGCCCAGATCCAGGGTATCCGTGTAACCGATTTCCACCACCTCGAGATCGAGAACCACCTCCGAATCGGCCCGGTCGGCGGCGCTGATGATCTGTTGGGCCAGCTTGATGACGTCCGGACTGTCGCGGATCACCAGTGCGTTGAGATCTTCGTGGACATAGATCTTGCGCAGCTGCAGCATGGTCCGCAGCAGGTTGAGCACCTTTTTGGCGTCCACGTTGGAAAGGTAGAAGGTCTGAATGACCTGGTCCTGGTACTGTTTCCTTTTCTCCACGGTGTTGGGATAGAGGATGATGGTCTTCTCATTGAGCACCTTTTTGTCGAGGCCGTTCATCTGCTGCAAAAGCTCCAGCGCCTGGGAGAAGGTGGCCCTTTCAAGGAATACGGAAACGCGGCGGGAGGTGACGCTGTCGTCAAAGATGAAGTTGATCCCGGTCAATTTGGAAAAAACGGCGAAGACATCCTGGAGGTCGGCGTTCTGAAACTTGAGGGTGATCGGTTGCGTCGAGGTCACATCGAGGGCGATGCCGTCGAGCATGATTCTGCGCTGGGCGCGGATGGTCTCCCGCAGGGCCTTGGCGGGGCCGTTTTCCGGATCGGCGAGAAGAATCTGATCAAGCAAACGTTGGGCATGATCCAGATTCTTGCGTTCGTGGAAACGCTTGGCTTCGAGATACTGCTCGTGAATGTTCAGCAATCGCTGGGCTGTTTTCAGTTCCTGGCGGGCGGCATCAAGGGAGCCGTCGAAAAGGGTGGCGCGGGTAAATTCGGCAACGGCTTCCCGGTAATTCTTCTCCGCCATCCACCGGGTACCCTGCTGATAATGCTGCAGCGCCGCCTTGGTCCGGCTCTCCAGAAGCTTGAGGCGGAACTCCTGTTTGTCCGGGTTTTCCAGCAAAACCTTGGCATATTCCGCGGCCGCCTCACCGTAGCGTTCCTGCCGATAGAGATCGTCTCCGGCGAGAAAAGCCTTGTCCGCGGCACATCCCGTCATCAGCAAACAGAAGATCAAGGCTATGGTTTTCATCATATCACCCCTACCGTTTCTCTTCGGTTATCCAATCGCCGTCGGGAGTGCGGGGGATGCCGAAAGTTTTCCCGTCAAAAGACCCGCTTTTTATCTCCAGTTGCTGTTGGGGTTTCTCCTCATCCCTCTCGGGGGGCGACTGCTCCGCCGGCGGCGGCTCCTCCCAAGGCGTCGAAAAATCCGTCGGCAGCGGACCGGGGGCAGCGGCGGCCGGAGTCGGCCCGGGAGTTGCCAGGGGCGAGGACTCGCTCAGGGGAACCTCTTCCAGAACGCCCCTTCCCCGCCGGACATGAATCGCCCCCGCATCGGCACGCACAATCTCCAGTTCTTTTTTTGTTCCGAAGGGCTCTCTTTGGCGCGCCACAAAAACCACATCATCTACCGTTACGAAAAAACGCTTCTTCTCATCCGCCTGCAGATATCCCAGATACTTAAGTTGCGGAGTGGATTTTTGGACGGGCAATTTCCGCTCCGCGCCCTGGACAAAGGTTTCCGCATTGGGAAAAGGTGTCGCCGGTAAAGGTTTGGGAAGTTCACCCAGAATCCCGAAAAGATCCTGGTTCACACCCCGGAACTCTCCGGCGCCGGCAAGCCAATCGAAACGGATGCGCAGATCTTTTTCCCCCGCTGGAGCCGCGGGAAGGCGTGACAAGCGGCGCCCTTCCTCTTTCGGTGCCGGCGGAAGCGGTGGCATTTTCTCGGGGCGGGGATAATCCCAAAGAGCATAGCCCACCGCCAGGACCAACAGGCCCACCAACAGGGCCAGCAGTTTTTTCTGCCTTTCCATTCTGTGGCCTACTCCCTGAAAATGGTCGAGACGCCGACATTCAGCCGCACGCCGCCGCCGCTGGACCGCCCGGAAAGGGAAATCTGATCGAGAATCAGCAAGCGGGAGGAACGCTCCATTAGGTGAACGAATTTCTTGACCCGGCCATAATCGGCGTTGACCGAAAAAGCCAGGGAATAGCGCAGCAACCCCTCCTGGGATTTGTCATCCATCCGGTAGGTGACCCGTTCGATGGCCAGACCGGCTTCCACGGCCATATTCATCAGCTCACTGAGCAGTTCCGGAAAGGCTTGGCGGTGGGGAATCCTGCCCCAGAAAGCATCCACATCGCCACCCGCCTGACGCAGACGCTCCTGGGCCATGGCATCCCCGGCGAACTTGCCACCGGCCGTTTGCCGAACCTGACGCTGTCTTTGAGCCAACTGGTTTTCCAGGTTACGGGCATGGGGCTGCAGCAGCAAACGGCTGGTCCCCCACGCCGCCAAAACGATAACCAGAAGAACAGCTGTCGCCACGGCCGCCGGACGGTTCATCCTCCATATCGTTTTGGCTGTCTCGACCCGGGCTGGCATCCTAGAAAACCCCTTTCAACTGCAAGGAAAAACGGAGCATTTCCGGAAGTTCCCCTGCGCCGGTGGATCCTCTGACCAGGGCCTGCTCCAAGAGAAAATAGTTGGCCAGTTGCGGATCAGCCGAAAGCCTCTCTAAAAAACTCCGCAATTCCGGCACGTCCCGCGCCACCCCCTGCAAACGGACCGTTCCCCCGCGGGCGTCGGGCTGGATGGAACGCAAGCGAACACCTTCGGGAAGAATCGACTCCATGCGATCAAGAAAGGAACTCCAATGGAATCGGCGCCCCTTGAGGATCTCGTTGGCCACGCCGACCCGCTTGGCGAGGGTGTCGGCCGAGCGCAGCAGGTCCGCTTGTTGGCTGCCACTGCGTCTTTCCGGGATTTGGGACAACATCCCTTCAATCTGCCGGGAATGCCGATGAAGATGAACCAGTCCCGAAACATTGAAGAAAAGAAACAAACCAAGGAGGGCGATGAGCGCCGCATAGACCAGATTGAGCATCCGGCGGTTGATGTAGACCCGTGAGGCCAGATTGAGGTGAAGTTTCATGTCAAGTCGCCCGCAAGAGACGATAAGCGGCGCCGATGGCGGCCGCCTGGTTCTGTGACAGAGGCCCGGCAACGGTGTTTTTGCCCAGGGAAATTTCCTCAAAGTCGGTTTTCAGCAGGGCTCCCCGCCCGGAAAAGAGGGTCTGGATCCCTTCCAGGAGAGCCGGACCGTCCTTTTCATCGGTATGAAGATAAACGGCACCGCGTCTCACCGTGGCACAGCGTTTTTCGCAATCGATGATCGACAGGCGGATGTCGTCGAAAATCCTGTCACTTTTATCCGCAACCCGATGACATCGATGGTAGCCGATGAGCCGGTCATGGAAATAGTAAAAAGAGAAAACACCGTCCTCAAGCAGGATAAATACGAGATTCTCCTCCCAGTCCAGCCGGGAATAGTAATAATTGAGGCAGTTGAGACCGTGGAAATCTATGACTACCGGGAAATATCCGGCGGCTTCGCACAGGTCGGCAACCCTGTCAACCACGGAGCGAGGGGTCAGGGAAACAAGGACCAACCCAAGGGCGGAGGTGGGTTTTTTGATTATCTGATAATCAAGGTGAATTTCCTCGGGCGGCAAAGGCAGCAGGGTCTTCAGGCGCCAGCGGAGAAAATCCCTTCCTTCCTCCTTGCTTTTAAACCTCGACTCCACTTCGACCAAAAAGAGACGTCCCCAGATATCGGGCAGAGAAAGGGAAATCCGCTCTTCTCCGTCGGCAATGGGATCGAGGAGCTCCCGCAGGCCGGCAACCAGCTTTTCCTGCATGGAGTTGTTCCCCCCTGAAGCGTCAACAAACCTGAAAATCTCCGCCGCCACGGGAACCAATCGGTAGCGTTCGGTGATGACGGCGCCGCGTTTTTTTTTCACCACGGCCGCCCGCAAAACCGTTGGACCGAAATCGACCCCCAAGTTGGCCCGTCCAGTCATCGCACCAGCACCTCTTCCGGAAAGGTCACCCGGTTGATTTCAGGAAGTGAGGTCGTCCCCTGGAAAACCTTCTTCAAGGCCGATTCCCGCAGAATCCCCATGCCTTTCTGCAGGCAGGTCTTGCGGATACGGGTCAGGGGATCCCGGCGGATGATCATTTCGCGGACCTCGTCATCCAGTTCCAGCAGTTCCATGATGGCCGAGCGCCCTTTGTAACCCTGCTGATAGCAGGCGTCGCATCCTTCGGCCTCGTAAAATATCTGGCGGGCCGCCTGCTCCAGGGAAATACCCGATTCCATCAAAAAGGAATCGGCATAAGTCACTTTTTTTCTGCATTTGGGACAAATGGTGCGCACCAGACGCTGGGCGATAATACAATTGAGAGAGGAGACAAAATTATAAGGATCGAGGCCCATGTGGAGAAAACGGCCGATGACATCGAAGACATCGTTGGCGTGGACGGTGGAAAACACCAGATGTCCGGTCAACGCCGACTGCACGGCGATCTGGGCAGTCTCCTGGTCGCGGATCTCGCCGACCATGATTTTGTCCGGGTCATGGCGAAGTATGGAGCGCAACCCCCTGGCGAAGGTCAGCCCCTTCTTCTCGTTGACGGGAACCTGCAAAACCCCCGGGACCTGGTACTCAACGGGATCCTCGATGGTAATGATCTTTTCCTGTTCGTTGTGGATTTCCGACAAAACGGCGTACAGGGTTGTGGTTTTGCCGCTGCCGGTGGGACCGGTGACCAGCACCATGCCGTAAGGCTCTCGGATCATGCGCCGCAGGCGGGGAAGTTCCTCGTCGCCAAACCCCAGGCTGTCCAGGGTCAATCCCTTGAGGTCGGAAGCCACCGCCTGTTTGTCCAGGATACGGATAACCGCGTCCTCGCCGAATATACTCGGCATGATCGACACCCGGAAGTCAATCACTTTGTTGCCGAGGCGCACCTTGAAGCGTCCGTCCTGAGGGATCCGCCGTTCGGAGATATCGAGCTCGCTCATGACCTTTATGCGCGAGATGATCGGACCCCGAAAACGGCCGTCGAGGGTTTCCGTGGCCCGGTAGAGAACGCCGTCCACCCGGTATTTGATCACCACGCCGTTTTCTGCGGTTTCGATGTGGATGTCGCTGGCCCGCCGCTGCAAAGCATGAAAGAGGGTTGAATCGATCAGGCGCACGATGGGACTCGTGTCGGCGGTCAACTTGTCGAGGGAGAGAACCTCTTCCCCCTTATCGGTCTCCTTGACCAATTGGAACTTGAGGTCCTGGGCGACCTCCTTCAAAACCCCTTTGGCCTCCTTGTCGGCGTCCATAAGGCGGGAAATCTGCTTCTCCTGAGCGACGCGGAGGGTCAAGCGCCGACCGAGAAGGTATTCCAGTTCGTCATACCCGCTGACATTGGTGGGATCATAGACGGCGACGACCAGGTCCTCCCCCTTGCGGAACAGGGGAAACACCCCGTATTTATGGAACAGATTCATGGGCAGTTCCGCCAGAAACTCGGCGTCAGCCTCAAAGCCTTCCAGATCGATGTACTCCAGCCGGTATTGACGGGCCAGGGCGCGGGCCAGGATCTCCTGGGAGAAAAGCCCCTCCTCGACCCCGATATCGCCGAAACTACCGTTGCGTTCCTTCATGCGGCTCAGGATAGACTCGACCTCGGAAGGACCCACCGCCCCCATCTCGACCAGAATCTCACCTAGTTTTCTGTGTTGAAAACCCATTCCCGTCATCACTTAAAAAGGGTCAGCGGATAGTCCCGGCCATCTGAAAAATGGGCAGATACATGGCAATGATGATTCCGCCGATCAAGAGGCCGGCCGCAAAGATCATCAGCGGTTCGAAGAGGGACGAGAACCGTTCCAGCCTTCTGGCGATTTCCATCTCGTAATATTCGGCCACGTTGTTGAGCATCTCGGGCAGAGCGCCGGTCTTTTCCCCGACGGCGATCAAGCGCAATGCCAGACTGGAAAATCGACCGAATCTCTCCAAGGCATTGACCAGGGAACCTCCTTCCCTGACCTGATGGGCGATAGCCGCAAACTGTTTCTCAAGCTGGCGGTTTCCCAGCGTTCCCGCCGCCATGTGCATGGCCTGGACCAGCGGAATACCGCTCAGCAGGGTGGTGGCCAGCGTCCGGCTAAAGGCGCCCAGGGAATATTCGAGAAAAAGACCGCCGATGAGGGGCAAACGGATTTTCCAGGAGTCGACAAGGAAACGCCCCCCTTCAGTTTTAAAAAAAAACCTCAGGGCCACCGCTCCGACAAGAAAAAGCGGCACCCAAAGAAAGGCCAGGGCGGATAACCCGTGAGCCGTGGCAATCAACATCCGGGTGACCCACGGCAGCTGGACCTGGGCGTCGATGAAGATTTGGCTCAGACGGGGCACCACCCAGACAACCAGAAAGGCAACCGTAACCATTGCCGCCACCAGCAACAGGAGTGGATAAAAGGAAGCTTTTTTAACCTCGTTTTTTACCCCCTCCACCTTTTTCTGATAAGCAATGAAACGTTCCAGGGTAACCGGCATGTCGCCCGTCTTCTCCCCGGCTTTCAGGGAAGCCAGATAAAGGGGGGGGAAAAACCGGGGGAAGAGGGAAAAGGCCTCCGATGGCGACGCCCCGCTCCGAATGGCGGATTTCACTTCCATGAGAGCGTGGCGCAGGCCCTTCTGCTCGGTCCTCTCAATCACCGCTTCCAGGGCCTGAACAATGGGCAGACCGGAGCGGATCAGGACATGAAATTCCTGATTGAAAGCGAGAAACTGCTGTTCGGAAAAACCCTTTCCCAGCCAGTCGGAAAAGTGCAGAGAGGGGAAAAAGAGCCGCCGCAGCCCCAATACAAAAAAGCCCTGCTTTTCCAGATCGGACTTGAGCGCCGCAGGGTTCAGGGAGGGGAAATCCTTTTCCTGAATTCTTCCTTCCGGGGTGGCGATTTTACAACGGTAGACGGGCATCTCAACAGAAGAACTCCCTGGGCTGTCTATTTCGAAATTATAACTTAATTCGGCAAAGACACAGAAGAGGGGAGAAAACAAAAAAGGCAACCCGTTGGGTCGCCTCCACGAAAACACAATGAAAAACCGATAATTAAATCACAGCTCAAAAAAAACATGCCGGGCTGTTCTCCTCGATTCAACCGGCCCTTCGGGCCGGTGAAGACGAACCCCGGTTGCAGAATCAATGGTTGGTGGGCGAAACAGGGATCGAACCTGTGACCCTCGGCTTGTAAGGCCGATGCTCTCCCAGCTGAGCTATTCGCCCGAAAAATGGCGGGGCTGACGGGACTCGAACCCGCGACCTCCGGCGTGACAGGCCGGCGTTGTAACCGACTCTACTACAGCCCCCCTGAAAACCTCGTCAATCAGCCTACAGCATCCTTGAGAACCTTGCCGGCTTTGAATTTCGGAACCCTGGATGCCTTGATATCAATCTTCTCTCCGGTCTGCGGATTTTTACCGCTGCGGGCAGCTCTTTCACTGACGCTGAAAGTACCGAAACCGACCAGGGCGACCTTGTCACCATCCTTCAAAGCCTGGGTAATGGAATCGAGTACCGCCTTGAGCGCCTTTTCTGCATCCGCTTTTTTCAAATCGGCTTTCTCTGCAATCGCATTTACCAGCTCGACTTTCGTCACGGCTCACCTCCCGGAATGACAGGCCCTGATCAAGAGAATGCGAACTTTATACAGAATCAAAAAAAAAGTGTCAAGGAGATATTTTCCCTATTCCCGGGGTCTTCCTAATGGGATACGTTTTCCTTCGAGTATCTTTTTAATGGGGTTCCTTCAAGTTTCCGCCCCGCCGATTTGGCCAACGCATGATCCAGGACCTCATCCATATGGGCGACGGGAACGATCTCCAGGGCCGTGCGGACATGGGCGGGGATTTCAGCAAGGTTTTTTTCGTTTCCCCGGGGGATCAGCACCCTCTTCAGGCCGGCCCTCCTGGCGGCAAGCAATTTCTCCTTCAGTCCGCCGATCTCCAACACCCGGCCGCGGAGGGTGATCTCGCCCGTCATGGCCAGATCCCGGTCCACCTGCTTGCCGGTCAAAGCCGAAGCCAAGGCGGTGGCCATGGTGATGCCGGCGGATGGCCCATCCTTGGGGATGGCCCCTTCGGGAACATGGATGTGGATATCGACTCCCTGGTAAAAATCCTTGTCCAAACCAAGCTCCGACCAGCGCGAGCGGACATAGCTGAGAGCCGCCTGCGCCGACTCTTTCATGACATCCCCCAACTTCCCGGTCACCGTCAATTTCCCCTGGCCGGGCAGCACCGAAACCTCCACCGTCAGCAACTCTCCGCCAAATTCGGTCCAGGCCAGGCCGTTGGCGGCACCAACCAGATCATCCGCCTCCTTGACGCCGAATCGATACTTGGGAACACCCAAATAACGGGGGATATCGCCCCCCTCCAGGACGGTCCTTTCGATCCGCTTCCCTTTTTTGACGAATTCCCGGGCCAGCTTACGGAAAATGTTGGAAATCTCCCTTTCCAGATGGCGGACCCCGGCCTCATGGGTGTAGTGGCGGATGATCTCGAACAGAGCGCTGTCGGAAAAATCGACTTTCTCCCTGGGAATGCCGTTGGCTTCGGCCTGCTTGGCAAGCAGATAACGCCTGGCGATGTTAAGCTTTTCTTCCTCCGTGTAGCCCTCGATGCGGATGACCTCCATGCGGTCCTGCAAGGGGTGGGGAACGTTGTGGAGGGAATTGGCCGTGGCGATGAAAAACACATCGGAAAGATCGTAATCCACCTCCACGAAGTGGTCGCCGAAATTGCGGTTCTGTTCGGGATCGAGGACCTCGAGCAAGGCGGAAGAAGGATCCCCTCGAAAATCGGCGTTCATTTTGTCCACCTCATCCAGCAGAAAAACCGGGTTGCGGACCTCGGCTTTGCGCATGCCTTGGATGATCTTGCCAGGCATGGAGCCGATGTAGGTACGCCTGTGCCCGCGGATTTCCGCCTCGTCCCGCACCCCTCCCAAAGAGATGCGCACGAACTTCCGCCCCAACGCTCTGGCGATGGAGCGCCCCAGGGAGGTCTTGCCCACCCCAGGTGGACCGACCAGGCAGAGGATCGGTCCCTTGCTCTTTTTGGCCAGGGCGCGGACCGCCAGATACTCGATAATCCTTTCCTTGACCTTCTCCAGGCCGTAGTGGTCCTCTTCCAGAACCGCCTCGGCCCGCTCCAGATCAAGCACGTCCCGGGTTTTCTCGCGCCAGGGGAGAGAGAGCAGGCAATCTATATAGTTGCGGACGACGGCGGCCTCCGCCGACATGGGCGACATCATCTTAAGCTTTCGGAACTCGCTGAGAGCCTTGGCCGTCGCCTCAGCGGACATTTTCTTTTCGATGATCTGCTTCTCAAGCTCAAGGAATTCCTTCTTGAATTCGTCCTTTTCGCCCAACTCGCTTTGGATGGCCCGCATCTGCTCGTTGAGATAATATTCCTTCTGGCTCTTTTCCACCTGGTTTTTGACCCGGTTGCGGATCTTCTTCTCGAGTTGCAGGATTTCCATCTCCCGCTCCAGCAGCATCAGGAGCTTTTCAAGACGCTCGCTGACATTCAGGCTTTGCAGGATTTCCTGTTTCTCGGCCACCTTGACGGTGAGATGGGAAATCACCGTGTCGGCAAAACGGGACGGATCGGTGGTACTCTGAACGGCAGCGACCACCTCGGCGGGAATCTTCTTGCTGAGGCGCACGTAGCCCTCGAAAGTCGCGCCCACCGTCCGCATCAGCGCCTCGGTTTCGGGGCCGGCCGTTGCCACTTCCGGATAAGGAGCGATGTCGGCGAAGAGACAATTCTCCTGACGAAGGAATTCGACGATCCGGCCGCGGGATTTTCCTTCCAGAAGAACCTTGAAGGTTCCGTCGGGCAGCTTGATCATCTGCATGATCTCGCCAAGGGTGCCGAAAGGATAGACATCGTCCGCGTCGGGATCATCGACCCGGGATTCCTTCTGGGCGGCGAGGAAAATCATCTTGTCCTTGGCCACCGCCTCTTCCAGGGCGCTGATGGAACGGGGCCGGCCCACGAACAGGGGGACAGCCATGTGAGGAAAGACGATGACATCCCGTAATGGCAGCAGGGGGTAACGTTCAAACGTCAGATCATTGTCCAAGGGATATTGTTCTCCAAAAACTGCGGTTCCGAAACGAAAGCCGAGGGATCAGGCCGATTCGGCGGCACACTCATAAACGATGATGGGGCTGGCACTCTTGAGAATGACATCCTCATTGATGACGACCTCTTTAACCCGGTCCTGGGAAGGGATTTCGTACATAACCTCGAGCATGGAGTTTTCCAGGATGGAACGCAGCCCGCGGGCCCCGGTTTTTCTTTTCATGGCCTCCTTGGCCACAGCCACCAACGCGCCGTCGGTGAACTTAAGTTCAACCTTTTCCAGTTCGAACAGTTTCTGGTACTGCTTGATGAGGGCGTTCTTGGGTTCTTTGAGAATCTCGATGAGGGCTTCTTCCGTCAGTTCCTCCAGGGTCGCGATCACCGGCACGCGGCCGACGAATTCGGGGATCATCCCGTATTTCAGCAGATCGGCCGGCCCCACCTGGGCGAGGATGTCCCCCAGGTTTTCGTTCTTCCCTTTGATGTCGGCGCCAAACCCCATGGTTTTGGAACTGATTCTGCGCAGGATGATCTCTCTGAGTCCACTGAAGGCGCCACCGCAGATAAAAAGGATGTTGGTGGTATCAACCTTGAGAAATTCCTGCTGGGGATGCTTGCGGCCGCCCTTCGGCGGGACGCTGGCCATGGTTCCTTCGATAATCTTGAGCAGGGCCTGTTGCACCCCCTCCCCGGAAACATCCCGGGTGATGGAGGGGGAATCGGTCTTGCGGGCAATCTTATCGATTTCGTCGATATAGATGATCCCCTTTTGGGCTTTCTCAAGATCGTAGTCGGCCGACTGCAGCAGGTTGAGGATGATGTTTTCGACATCCTCGCCCACGTATCCGGCCTCGGTCAGATTGGTCGCGTCGGCAATAGCGAAGGGAACGTCAAGCACCTTGGCCAAAGTCTGGGCCAAAAGGGTTTTCCCGCTGCCGGTGGGGCCAAGCAGAAGAATGTTGCTCTTCTGTATTTCGATATCGTCCTTGTCTTTTTTGCGTTCCGCAAACTCCACCCGCTTGTAATGGTTATAGACAGCGACGGCAAGAATCTTCTTGGCCCGCTCTTGACCGACAACATAATCGTCCAGAATCTCCCGGATCTCGCTGGGACGGGGAAGCCGTCCCTTGTTCCCGGCCGCGTCTTCGACCTTGGCCTCTTCGGCAATGATATCCTTACACAGGTCGATACACTCATCGCAGATATAGACCGCCGGTCCCGCGATCAGCTTTTTGACCTCTTCCTGGCTCTTCCCGCAGAAAGAGCAGGTCAATTGACCAGGATGGCCATCTTTTCGATCCATGCAAGCACCTCCAAAAATGGGTTAGACTTTTCGCTTCACTATGTCATCAACGATACCATAGCTTTTCGCTTCGGCGCCACCCATGAAAAAATCCCGGTCCGTATCGGCGGCAATCCGCTCCACCGGTTGGCCGGTGTGGTGGGCGAGGATTTCGTTCAGCTTCTCCCTCAGCTTTAGAATCTCTTCGGCATGAATCTTGATGTCGCTGGCCTGCCCCTGAAATCCGCCCAGGGGCTGGTGGATCATGATCCGTGAGTTGGGCAGAGCGAACCTTTTCCCCTTGGCTCCGGCAGCCAGCAGAAGCGCCCCCATGGAAGCGGCCTGCCCGACACAGATGGTCGACACGGGCGCTTTGAGATACTGGATGGTGTCGTAAATGGCCATTCCTGCGGTGACCATGCCGCCGGGGGAGTTGACATAGATAAAGATATCCTTCTCGGGATCCTCGGACTCCAGAAACAGCAACTGGGCCACGATCAGGTTGGCCATATGGTCCTCGATCACCCCGCTCAGAAAGATGATCCGATCCTTGAGCAAGCGGGAGTAGATATCAAAAGCCCGTTCGCCGCGGCCGGTTTCCTCAACGACTATCGGTACAAGGTTCATGCCTGTGCCCCCATGAGATGATGGTTTATTTTTCCGCCAGCTGGTCTTTGTGCACTTCCTCGACATTGGCTTTGGAGAGCAGGAAATCGACCACCTTTTCTTCAAGGATCATCGTGTTGAGGTTTTTCCGGTGTTCGTCCTTGTCGTAGAATTCCTGGACCTTGTCCACGGGTGCGTTGGCTTCTTCCGCAATCCTGCGGATCCGCTCATCCCTTTCCGCGACGGTAGGCCCGATATTTTCCTGTTTGGTGATCGCCTCCAGAATCAATGCCGCTTTTACCTGGCGATTGGCTTTGGGACGGTTCTTCTCCCGGAACTCCTCGATGGTCATGCCGATCTTCTCCAGGGAAAGTCCCTGCTCTTTGAGACGTTTCAGGAAGTTGTCAAAAAGGACTCGAAGCTGTTCTTCGACCAGCACTTCCGGAACCTCGATGGGGTTCTTTTCGATCAGGATGTTGACGATCTTCTCCTTGAGATCGTCCATGACGCGCTTTTCTTCATGTTCCCGGTACATCCTGGCGATCTTGTCCCGGAATTCACCAATGGTCTCGACGCCGAATTTTTTGGCGAACTCGTCATCGAGGGGGGGCGGCACCTTTTCCTGGATCGATTTCAGGAGCACCTTGAATTGGGCCTTTTGGCCGGCCATTTCCTGGTTGACGTAGCCTTCCGGAAAGGTCACTTCGATTTCTTTCTCTTCCCCCTTTTTCATGCCCACCACCTGTTCCTCGAAACCGGGGATGAGGCTGCGACTTCCGAGTTCGAGCCGGTAATCCTCCGCCTTGCCATGAGCAATCGGCTCACCATCACGGAAGCCCTCGAAATCGATAATGACCTGATCACCATCCGCAGCCACTTCCCGCTCCGCTTCCCGGGTCTCGGCCTTATCCTTGCGAATCTCCTCCAGTTGCTGGGAAATGACCTGATCGTCGATCTGCAATTTCTCTTTCTTGAGTTCCAGACCGGTGTAGCCGACGGCTTCTATCTCTGGCTTGACCTCTACCTCGAGGGAAAAGGAAAAAGGCTTGCCCCTTTCCAGTTCGCCCATATCCTTGATTTCCGGCTCACCGACCGCCGTGAAGTCCTGGTTCAGCAACGCCCTGACATAATTTTGATTGATCAGTTCCCGCGTCGCATCTTCGGTCATCTTTCCGACATAGACCTTCTCCAGCACCGCCTGCGGCACCTTGCCGGGGCGGAATCCTTTGAGGTTGGCCTTCTTGCCCAACTTCCTGTAAGTTGCATCGATAACCTTATCCACCCTGTCGCTCTCGATTTCCAGGGTGATCTTCTTTTTTGTCGTGCTGACATCTTCAACCTTGACTTCCATCTTCCCACAAACCTTTCCATGAGGATATGAGCGGTCCAGGGCACCGCGCCCTTCGGCCGCCGGGCGACAAACCCAATCGGTAGAAATTGATCTATACGGCTTTTAGTGACGATATGGATCTTGGTGCGAGAGGGGGGAGTCGAACCCCCACGGTTGCCCGCTGGATCCTAAGTCCAGTGCGTCTGCCAGTTCCGCCACTCTCGCTTGTAATCAGCGGGGGCAAGAGATGGGGATGTCGATCCCCCGCCCCAAAAGGGCAAAGAGCCATGAAAGAATTCTTAAATAATCAAAAACTAAAAACCCCACCTTTCTACCCTCACAGTGAAAACCTGTCGGAGGAGGAAAAGGAAGGGCGGGGTGTTTTAAGTTGGGGTGAGTGAAGGGGATCGAACCCTCGACAACTGGAGCCACAATCCAGTGCTCTACCATCTGAGCTACACCCACCGGAATTTGCGGCTATATTAGCCAGACGCCCCGTCCATTGTCAACGGGAAAGTAGTTTTGGTGCGCCGCCAGGGATGAAGACTCCTGCTGTTTGCAAGCCAGGCGAGAGCGCACTGTTCCTGTTTGCCGAAAATACCGCAAAGGCATCCCTGTGGCTGTGCGGGGAACCTGCTATATGTATATAAATGTAATCCAAAATTGTCCCCCTACACCGCTGTCTGTAAGGAGGATACCATGAAGCGCCCCCTGAAGAAATGGCTCCTCGGCGCCGTTTCCCTGGGCTTTCTGGTCATGGCCGCCCTACTGGTCATGCCCCGTTTCATCGACCTTAACCGCTACAAAGCATATCTCGAGAAGCGCCTCTCCACGATGACTGGATACCCCGTCACCCTGGGCGGCAAGATCGATCTGTCACTCTTCCCCTGGGTGGGTTTCGCCTTCACCGACCTGCATATCGGCAACCCGGACGGTTTTGCCGAAAAGGATTTCGTATCCGCCGAAGCCATTGAGATGCGCGTCAAACTGATCCCCCTTCTTTCCGGGGATCTCGAAGTAAAACGCTTCGTCGTCGACTCCCCCCGCATCGTCCTGGTTAAAAATAGAGGAGGGCGGGGCAACTGGGAGCGCCTGGGCAGAAAATCGGCCCCTGAGACTCCAGGGATTGCGGAGGACCGGACCACATCCACCGCCGCCGGACTGCCGATCCGATCCCTGGCCGTGCAGGAACTTGCCGTTCGCAACGGGTTGCTCCTGTGGCGGGACGACAAAAGCAGCGCCAGCAGTGAAATTTCCCAGTTGAGGGTGGACATGAAGAGTGTCTCTTGGAACCGGCCGATCTATCTCGATCTTGCCGCCCATCTGGACGGACACCCGTTGACGGTCAAAGGCGAGGTCGGGCCCCTGGGCGGGGAAATCGGCGCCACGCCTCTGCCGGTCGATCTGGCGGTGACGGCGCTAGAGGAAATCAGCCTGCGGCTGAAAGGAACCTTGTCGGATCCCTTCGGTAAGCCCGGTTTCGCTCTCACC
Source organism: Deltaproteobacteria bacterium (assembly GCA_012729375.1). Classification (GTDB taxonomy): domain Bacteria; phylum Desulfobacterota; class Desulfuromonadia; order Desulfuromonadales; family JAAYDE01; genus JAAYDE01. Next base: position 31,039 of record JAAYDE010000038.1, read on the forward strand.
CTTCACCTCGACTCCTTTTCCCCGCGGCGGGCGACCCAGTCCCTCGGCCGGGAATTCCCCATGCGGACCAGAGACGGCAACGCGCTGTCCCGGCTTTCCGCCCAGGCGCTCATCCAGGGAACGCCGCAATCTCTGGCCATTTCCCAGGGAATTTTGCAAGTGGATGATGCCACCATAAACTTCTCGCTCAATGCCAAAAATTTCAGCAAACCTGATCTCTCTTTCCGGGTCGATATCGACCGTCTGGATGCCGACCGTTACCTTCCCCCCGCCCCTGAAAAAAGGGTCAATGGGAAAAACAGCGCCCCGGGTGCGGCTGGAAAATCAAAAACGGACTACGGATCACTGCGCCAACCGGCCCTCAACGGCACAGTGAAAATCGGCAACCTGCAGATTGGGGACGTTAAAACCGAGGACATCCAGTGGCAAATGACGGCAAGCGGGGGGCGTTACCACCTGGATCCGCTGACCTGCAAGCTCTACGGCGGCCGTCTCGGCGGCACCCTGGCGGCCGATGTCCGAGGCAACACCCCCCGGTGGAGCGTCAACCTCCAGGCGCGGAACATTCAGGCCGGCCCGCTGCTGACCGCTGTCTTGGAAAAGGACAACCTGGAGGGAACCCTGCAGGCGGATGCCGTCCTCACCATGCAGGGCGCCAATACCATGGAGATCAAACAGACCCTGAACGGCCGCGGGAATTTCAACTTGAGCAACGGCGCCATCAGAGGGATCGACCTGACGGCCATGATCGCCAACGTAAAAACAGCCTTCGGCCTCATTGAAACCATCGGCGGCCCCAAGCCGCGCACCGAGTTCTCGGAGATGAAGGTGCCCTTCACCATGACCAACGGGCGCTTCACCACCACCGATGCCGCTCTGGTCTCCTCCCTGCTGCGAGTCAGGGCCGCCGGCACCGCCGACCTGGTCGCAGAAACCCTCGATTTCCGGTTAGAGCCGACAGTTGTCGGCACCATCAAGGGCCAAGGAGACATTGAAAAACGTTCCGGGATCATGGTTCCCGTCCTGGTTTCCGGCACCTTCTCCAGGCCGATCTTCCGCCCCGACCTGGAGAGAAGGATTCAGGAGCGCCTCCGGGAAGCCTTGACCGACCCGGAAAAATTCAGGGAATCACTCAAGGAGGAAGAAAGAGCCCTGCGTTCCCTGCGGGATCAGGGCAAAGAGATCTTGAAGGGCTTGCGTTTCGGCCGCTGACGGGGAAAGCCGGGCCGGTGCCCGTCAGGCAGGTGGCGGGCTTTTCAGAAAACGGATCGGGCGGGCGCCGATATCCAGTTGGCTGTCGATGCTTTGCTGGTAATGTTCCAGAAAAGGATGGATGCAGGCTTTCACCGCGGTCCCATCCCGCAAATGGGGCTCCAGGTCGATTCCCGTCCGGCGCAGCCGGCGCAAAGCGCGCAGGGAAAAAGCCCAACCGTCCCTTTCGGCGAGTACATATTCCTGCAGGATCTTTTCGAAAGCCGAGCTTTTGAAGAAAAACCGCTTGCCGCTGCGGGCTTTGAAGATGAGGCTGTCGTCCACCGGACGGGAGCTTCCCCGGCAGATGCTGTCGACATCGAGTTCGACCCCTTTCCCGGCCAGCCTGTCCCGCGCCATACCTATGAAATCGTGCAGTTTATCCTCGGAAATGATGCCGCTGCGTCTTTCCTCCAGGCGCACCCCCAGATTGTGCAGGCGGATGGCCAAAAAGTTGAAAAGGGTGAAGAAGTCCTTTTTGGCCGATGTCCCCAGACAGGCGAACTGCCACGCATGGGCGATTTCGTGAAGCAGGAAAAGCAAGGAATCCGCCGCCGCAAGGTTGCCGTAGGCCACTTTGCCGACCTCCCGGTTGAAGTAAAATTCCCCATCGCCGGTCGCCCCCGGATAGCTTTTCAGATCGACCGCGAAGAATTGGGAGCGGATGCGGCGGGCTTCAGGATCAAAAGCGACGCCGATCTTGATCAGCCGCGAGGGCGCGAAACCGCAAGCAGGTGGCAGCAGCTCTCCCAGATCAAGCTTGAGACCGCTTTCGGCGTCAGTCGCCACCAGAACGGAACGGGGAAGGATGCCGCGGCTCCCCAGCATGTTTTCCACCCCCTCTTCGACGATGAGACCGCCGTCGTTGCGGGTCAAGCGGACATAGCGAAGCTGACGAAGGCCGTCCGCCGTTTTTTCTTCGGCAACAGAGGACAGGAAATCCCCCTCCGCCACAGCCAGGCGGGCATAGCCCTGAAGAGCGGCAATCTCCTTCTTCAGCTTTTCCAGGCAGGCCACACCCGAAATCCGCCGGTTTCCTTTGCCGCATCCGCTGGGCTCGGAAGTCGGTTCCATGGCGGCCAGGAGCGGCCGCCTATTTTCCTTGCCGTTTGCGAGCGCCCGCAACAGAAGTTCTTGCCACTGGTGACGCAGAGAATCCGTCATGACCTTTTATCTCCTCGAATGATGACCTATCAATCAAGGTTATCATGACTATTTTAGTCAGAAATAGAGAGAAAAAAATATCTTCTGCCATTTTGAGAAAACCGCAAACCGCCTCGCTGGTCAGAAATCCCCTGGTCCTCCTTTTTCTACCCTGTTCCGGAATGGCGAAAAAGTTTATCCTCGGAAGAAATTGCCAGGGTTGGTTTATGAAGAAATGGCCTTGTGCACATATGTTGCATAAAAATAGGCTGAGGAGATTCCTGCATGAAATGCCCGAAATGCGGACTTGAACAAGCACAATCCGAGGTCTGTCGGTCCTGCGGCATCGTCTTCGCCAAATTTGCGGAGCGCCAAGCGCTTCTCCGGGAGCCCTCGCCCCCTTCCTATGAAAATGCCGCCCCGCAGCCGGTGGCAAGGAAAAATTCCCTCAGCCTGCTGATCATCGCCGTCCTCGCATTGACCGTAGGTCTGCTGGCGGGCAAACTCTATTTCGGCGCACCGAAGCAGGCCCCCAGCCCAACGCCGGCGGTGGCGTCACGGCAGGAACCCTCATCCGTTTTCGCCGCCGCCCCCGTTCCTGAGC
>JAAYDE010000039.1 GCA_012729375.1 Deltaproteobacteria bacterium
CCGGCTCCACAACACTTTATAGGACGCGGCCACCTGCCGGGGCGCGTTACAGGCCATCTGCGCCGGCAGGCCGAAGGTTTCGCGCAACTCCGAATACACCCGTTTTTGCAGCTTCATCGCCTGGCTCATCTTGCCATGCGCGAAGGCGACCCGGGACGCATGATTCAGCGCGTCCCGGTAGCGCAGAGCGGTGGTCAGAAGCTGGTCCTTCTGCTCACGGCCTACGAGCAGCTTCAGCTTTGCCGTTATTGTTTGGGTGTCGGATTTCATGTTCACAAGCATATCACAATGTCATGTCTTTGTGAGCGAAACACATCGCATCCCTCCCGCCTCCTGGCGCTTCGCGCCCAGCAGGGGGAATCCTGCGACAACGGCTGTTGAAACCAGCCCCAATCAGCCCAAGGTCGCCGTCGCCACCGCTACAAAAATAAAAAACCTGGTTCCGTTTTGTCAATGACCGTGAAAATTATTTCAAAAGATTCGCCCGGCCACCTTTATTTATTTGAAGTTAAAAGTTATTTTTATGCACCCAAATATACGTTTTTTATATTATTTTATTGGTATTCAGGAGCGAGTGTTCGGGCCTTGGGCAAAGGAACCTGTTTAATGGTAGAGAGCGAATCAGCCCATTTCGACAAAAAGGGGAAAACGAAAACGCCACGGCAGGGGACGGTTGCCCCGGACCGGCTTTTCTGCTACAAGGAGAACACAGCCCATCCCGCAACCGGGATCCTTTTTCACCAATGCCCATCCGGTTCAGCCGCCATGTTCCAATACACCCTGATCAACAAAGATCCCTCCTGCCAGGCGCGCCGGGGACGCCTCGAAACCCCCCGCGGCGTCATCGAAACGCCGACCTTCATGCCCGTGGGAACCCATGCCGCCATGAAGGCGATGACCCCGGCCCAGGTGGAGGAGACCGGCTCCCGGATCATCCTCGCCAACACCTACCACCTCCACCTCAAGCCGGGCGAGGAGTTGGTCCGCAAGGCGGGGGGGCTTCATTCCTTCATGGCCTGGCAAGGGCCGATCCTCACCGACAGCGGCGGCTTCCAGGTTTTTTCCCTGCCCAAAAAAAAGATCACCGAGGACGGCGTTTTCTTCCGCCACGAGGTAACCGGCGAGGAGATCTTTATTGGTCCGAAGGAGGCCATGGCCATCCAAAACGCCCTCGGCGCCGACATCATCATGGCCTTCGACGAGTGCATCCCCTTCCCCGCCACCGCCGACTACGCCGCCAGGTCGATCCGCAAGACCCTGCGCTGGGCCGAGGCCTGCCTGCAGAGCCACCAACGCCGGGACCAGGCCCTGTTCGCCATCGTCCAGGGGGGGATCTATCCCGATCTGCGCCGGAACTGCGCCGAAGAACTGACGGCCATGGATTTCCCCGGCTACGCCATCGGCGGCGTCAGCGTCGGCGAGGGGCTGGAGCTGCTGAAGCAGGTGGTGGAATACACCGCTCCCTTCCTGCCGGAAAACAAGCCCCGCTACCTGATGGGGGTCGGCCTGCCCGAGGACATCCTGGAATCGGTGGCGCGGGGCATCGACATGTTCGACTGCGTCATCCCCACCCGCTACGCCCGCAGCGCCACCCTCTTCACCCGCGTCGGCCGCATCCGCCTGACCAAGAGGAACTACCGCCGCGATTTCTATCCCGTCGACCACTCCTGCGACTGCTACTGCTGTCGCAATTTCACCCGCGCCTATCTCCACCACCTCTACAACGCCAACGAGATCCTCTCCGCCATCCTCGCCGCCATCCACAACGTCCATTTCTATCAGACGCTGATGAAGGAAAGCCGCGAGGCCATCGAGCAGGGGCGCTTCCGCAGCTTCAAGGAAGAGTTCCTGGCGGGTTACAATCGCGCTGAATCCTGACCAGGGAAACAGCG
>JAAYDE010000040.1 GCA_012729375.1 Deltaproteobacteria bacterium
GGTGACTGGTGACTGGTGACTGGTGACTGGTGACTGGTGGGAATTTTGAGTTAAAGCTGGTGCCGAGACAAGAGCTAGCTTGCCAAAAAAATTGTATTTTCTCGAGGATCGGTCGGCACCCGTCACCGATAGCCAATTGCGAAGTTCCTTTTTTAACGGAGAGAGATATCAATGGCCGAAAAGCCCTGGCAGGGACGCTTCAGCCAGCCGACGGATAGATTCGTGGAGGAGTTCACCGCCTCCATCGGTTTCGATCAGCGCCTCTACCGCTACGACATCGAGGGTTCCATTGCCCATGCCCGCATGCTGGCCCGCCAGGGAATCATCGGCGGCGCCGAGATGGAACAAATCGTCACCGGACTGAAGGAGATCCTGGCGGAAATCGAGGCCGGGGATTTCGAATTCTCCGTGGCCCTTGAGGATATCCACATGAACGTCGAGGCGTGCCTCATCGAACGGATCGGCCCCGTAGGGGGGAAGCTTCACACGGCACGCTCCCGCAACGATCAGGTGGCCCTCGACATCCGTCTCTACCTGCGGGACGAGGTAAAAACCGTCCTCTCCTACCTCGACAAACTGCTCACAGCCCTCCTCGACCAGGCGGAGAAGCATCTGGGGGTCATCATGCCCGGCTTCACCCACCTGCAGACCGCCCAACCGATCCTCTTTGCCCATCATCTCATGGCCTATTTCGAGATGCTGCGCCGCGACCGCCAGCGCTTCGCCGAAGGCTTGCGCCGGATCAACGTCCTGCCCCTCGGTTCGGGGGCGCTGGCCGGAACCACCTTCCCCATCGACCGGGAGTTCGTCGCCCGAGAACTCGGTTTCGCCGAGGTCGGCCGCAACAGCCTCGACGGCGTCAGCGACCGCGACTTCGCCATCGAATGCGGCGCCGCCGCGGCGCTTCTGATGATGCATCTGTCGCGCTTTTGCGAGGAGCTGATCCTCTGGTCGAGCGCCGACTTCGGCTTCATCGAACTCTCCGACGCCTTCTGCACCGGCAGTTCGATCATGCCCCAGAAGAAGAACCCCGACGTGCCGGAGTTGATCCGCGGCAAGACGGGCAGGGTCTACGGCAACCTCGTCGCTCTCCTCACCCTGATGAAGTCCCTGCCCCTGGCCTACAACAAGGATATGCAGGAGGACAAGGAACCGCTCTTCGACACCATCGACACCGTCAAGGGCTCCCTCAAGGTTTTTGCCGACATGATCCCCGCCATCGGGGTCAAGGCCGAGCGGATGCGCCAGGCCGCCGCGAAAGGCTTTTCCACCGCCACCGACGTGGCCGACTATCTGGTTCGCAAGGGGATCCCCTTCCGCGAAGCCCATGAAGTGGTGGGCAGGACGGTGCGCTACTGCATCGAGCGGGAGAAGGAACTTCCCGCTTTGACCGTTGAGGAATTCCGCCGCTTTTCCCCCCACATCGACGCCGACATCTATGACCATGTGACCCTCGAGGCCTCGGTCAACGCCCGCGCCGCCACTGGCGGAACCGCCGCCGCCGCCGTGCGCCGGGAGATCGACCGGGCCCGCCGCGAACTGGACCAATCGCCATGAAAACCGTCACCCGCATCATTTTGATATGGCCCGCCACTTTTCTGCTGATTTTTTCCCTGGCCGCCTGCGGCGTCAAAGGACCGGTCAAGCCCCCCCTGAGCCGCTCCCCATCCGCGGCTAAGGGCTTGGCCACTCGCCAGATCGGCGACCATCTGCAGATCTTCTGGACCATACCCAAAACCAACCAGGACGGCTCACTCCTGGAGCTCCAGGGTTTCGAGGTATTCCGCAACGCCTTCGCCGCCGGTTCCGCCTGCCCCGAATGCGGCCAGCCGGGCATCCCTTACCTCAGCGTCGACCTGGAATATCTGCAGGATGTGCAACGAAGCGGCGACAGACTTCTTGTCGAGGAGACCTCCCTTGCTCCCGGTAGCGGCTACTTTTACAAAGTCGTTCCCGTTGACACCAAGGGGATCAGGGGAGCGCCGGCGACGATCTCGACCCTCTTTCATCCTCCCCCCTTGCCACCCCGGCAACCCATCGTCAAGCGTGAAACCCGGGGGATCCACCTGAACTGGTCCCCTTCCGGCAACGAGATCGCCGCTGCCGGTTTTCTGGGCTATAACATCTACCGCCGTGAAAAGGACGAGCCCCCGCCTTCGGCACCCATAAACGAAGAGTATCTGATCGATACCACCTTTCTGGATGTTCAGGCTGTGCCGGAAAAGGCCGCTTCTTACCTCTATACCCTGCGCTCGGTGTGGCGGATGGGAAATCAGCTTCTGGAAAGCGCCGACTCATCGCCGGCAACCGCTTCCGAATAGCCGGTGATGAACCGCTTCCCTTTCCATGAATGGTTTCATCTCTTTCCTCACCGCGATAAAGGGATGGAGTTTTTGCCTAGTCGTCCATTATGTGTTATTTTGTGCCGACAAAACGCCGGTGGAAAACCTCCGCTCCCCGGTTTGGCCCATGCCCAGCACAGAGGATAAAGAATGAACCATTTTCATTATGTAAAGAACGAACTCTACTGCGAAGAAGTGCCTGTCCGCGAAGTCGCCGAACAAGCCGGAACCCCGTTTTATCTTTACTCCCACGCCACCCTGGAGCGGCACATCCAACGCTTCCGCCAGGCCTTCGCCGAGGTTCCCCATCTGGTCTGTTTCTCGGCCAAGGCCAACAGCAACCTGGCGGTGCTGCGGGTCTTCGTCAATAACGGCGCCGGCATCGATATCGTCTCCGGCGGAGAGCTCTACCGCGCCCGCAAGGCCGGTTGCGAGCCACAGAAAATCGTCTATTCCGGAGTCGGCAAAACCGAAGGGGAGATCCACCAGGCCCTCGCCGCCGACATCCTCATGTTCAATGTTGAATCGGAGCAGGAACTGGAAAAAATCGACGCTGTTGCGGGGGCCTCCAGAAAAAAGGCACGGATCGCCATCCGCGTTAATCCCGACGTCGATCCCCAGACCCATCCCTACATCTCCACCGGCATGAAGAAGGCCAAGTTCGGCATCAACATCGGGCAGGCCCTCTACCAGTACCGCAAAGCGGCGGCCCTGGCCAACATCGAAGTGGTGGGAGTCGATTGCCACATCGGCAGCCAGTTGACCAAGCTCTCCCCCTTCGTCGACGCCATCGCCAAGATCCGCGAACTGGTGCAGGCCCTGCAGCAGGAAGGATTCGCCACCCGCTACCTTGATCTCGGGGGCGGCCTAGGCATCACCTACGCCGATGAAACCCCTCCCGATTTCGAAGAATACGCCCAGGCGGTCATCGACGCCACCCGCGATCTAGGCGTCACTTTAATCTTCGAACCGGGCCGGGTGCTGGTCGGCAACGCCGGCATCCTGGTGTGCCGGGTGCTCTACACCAAAAAGGGGGAGGTCAAGAATTTCGTCATCACCGATGCCGGCATGAACGATCTGGCCCGCCCTTCCCTCTACGGCTCCTACCACGGCATCATCGCCATCGACCGATCGCGGACAGAGACCCTGACCGCCGATGTTGTCGGGCCGATCTGCGAATCGGGCGATTTTCTCGCCCAGGATCGTGAAATCCCCGCCTTCCGTCCCGGCGATTTGGTGGCGGTCACCTCGGCGGGCGCCTACGGTTTCACCATGAGCTCCAACTACAACAGCCGCCCGCGGGCCGCCGAGATCCTGGTCAAAGGGCAGAAAATCCTCACGGTGCGCCGACGGGAAACACTGGAAGACCTGATTCGGGGAGAAACCGTCCCGGAAAGTTTGTGATTGAGACGCTCCGCCGGCAACGGCGAGCCGCCATTATAGGAAAAATGACGGGAGGAAACGATGTTCAGAGGATCCATGGTCGCCATCATCACCCCCTTCGACAAGGAGGGGCGTTTCGATGGGGAAAAATACCGGCAGCTGATCGAATTCCAGTTGGCAAACGGCACCGACGTGATCGTTCCCTGCGGCACCACCGGGGAATCGGCCACCCTCAGCTACGAAGAACATGACGAGGTCATCCGCGTCTGCATCGAGCAGGTGAACAAGCGGGTTCCGGTATTGGCCGGGACCGGCAGCAACGCCACCCAGGAAGCCATCGACATCAGCCTCCACGCCAAGAAACTGGGGGCCGACGGCGTCCTCCTGGTAGCCCCCTACTACAACAAGCCCTCCCAGGAAGGGCTTTATCTCCACTACCGCAAGATCGCCGAAACCGTCTCCCTTCCCCAGGTGCTCTACAACGTGCCGGGACGCACCGGGGTCAACATGGCCGCGGAAACCACCCTGCGCCTGGCCGCGCTCCCCAACGTCGCCGCCATCAAGGAGGCCTCGGGCAACATGACCCAGATTTGCGAAATCATCCATGGCGCCGAAGACAAAATCGACGTTCTCTCGGGGGATGATTTCCTTACCTTCCCGATGATGGCCTGCGGCGCCAAAGGGGTGATCTCGGTCACCGCCAATATCATGCCGAAACAGGTCAAGGGAATGGTTACGGCGGTTCAGCAAGGGAACTGGGAAGAGGCGCGAAAGATTCACCTGGAGATGCTGGCCATCCACAACGCCATGTTCCTCGAAGCGAACCCGGTTCCGGTCAAGACCGCCGCCGCCCTGATGGGCAAATGCGAGCCCCATCTGCGCCTGCCGTTGGCGCCGCTGAGCGCCGCCAATCTTGACCGGCTCAAGACCGTCATGAAACGGTATCAACTGATTTGAAAGACTTGCCTCACGTGCGCAAGGA
>JAAYDE010000041.1 GCA_012729375.1 Deltaproteobacteria bacterium
ATTTTAATATTTAATTTCAACTCGATATAAGTCGCCGAGGAGCAGCGGCAAAGCACTTTGTTTTCCCTTTGCCATCCATCCCCCCTGCATCTCGATTAAAGGATTGTCGGGAAGGAGCGTTCACTCCGTAAATGGATTGTCAATGCGCGGGCGGAAGCGAAAATCGGCCAACACGGGAACAGAGGAAAACATGATGACGGGTGGGCGGTTTCGGTTTTGGCAATTACCGGAAGCCGGCCGCTGGCCCTGCCCTTCCCAGGCTGTCGGGAAACCGCCGCCCGGGACCGTTGGGTTGCCGCCGGATAAACAAAAAAAGCCGAAAAAAGGCATGGGAGAAAGAAGATCAGACAAAACCATGTGCCAATAACTACAGACCCGCAACCGGATCACCGTATCAACGTTTGTCTTTTATCCTGCTTCCACCCTCCTTCTTTCAGCTATCAAAACGACAGCGACGGATTCCGACACTAGGAAGTCAAAATTCCGTCTTTCAGCGGTGCAAAACCGCCCCGGCCATTTCAGAAACCCTGAATTTAATTGATTTGACCCATTTCCTCACCAGTTCCTCCAGATACAGACCAGGAATTAATGCAAATTTCTTACCCATTTTTATTGGGAATAATTAATATCTTTGTAAAGAATTTATTTTAAAAGAAATAATTTTTTTAAAAAGAAAAATTCTCTTCCAGATAAAAAATGTCAAAGTCAAAAATTGTCACCCAAGACCTTCTTTGAGACGAAAAACTGACTGGAAGCCGGCAGCGGCGCTTGAGACTGAATGGCCATTGCCTGGTGACTTGTTTTTTATCGTTTGGTTCTAAGGGGTTACCGGTTACCAGTGACTTGCCGCCGCCTTTCGGGGCAAAACCGATAGCAACCAACAGGGCGGGTTCGGGGAAATAATCGACCAGGTTCGGCGGCGATGCGTCTTGTGAACAAAAGGCCGGGCGGGACGCTGCCGAAACAAGACAGCTTAGACTTATCTCATAGTCGATAAAATTTTTCAATGAGGTAAACGCGGAAAGATGAAAAAAATTAGCGGGCGGCCAAAACACTATGCCGTGGTGACGTCCTGGGCATCGTCCCGGGGCGGAAAACCCGTTGGGGGATGGCGAAAAAAGCGGCCAAGGCCGGGATGATCGGCCCCATCTTTTCCAGAGACTCGGGGTGAGAGCGGTTTTTTTGCCGCGCCCTCCCACGGATGACTTGCGGCGGAGCGGTCAATCCTCGGTTTCAAAAAAGCCGATCCCCGTCGCCAAGCCCCCTTTTTCGGCAAGCCGGCTTCAACGGATGAAGATCTGGTCCCCGTCCGTCAGGGCCCCGTCGAGGCCGATGCGGTTCCCCCACTGGTCAAAGACCCCTTTGCCCTTTTCCACCTCGGCGAGCAGTCCGGCGCCGATGAGGGCGTGGCGGACGCTCATGCCGCCCGGCAAGTCCACCTTGCGTTCGTTGACATAGACGGTCATCGTGTCACCTCCCTGATTCTTCCTTCCACGGCCGGTTGAATGGTTTTTTTGTCGCGCAGCCAGTCGACGGCCGCATCCCGCAGCCACCGCCCCGAATCGCTGTAAAGGAGTTTTTCCCCCTTCATCATGCCGCCGACTAGGGCAAAATCGGCGGAGGAGCGCACGGCATCGCCGAAGGCCGTATAGCCGTCACCGCCGGCAGCCAAAAAATCGTTGGTGGCGACGGCGTATTCCTTCTGCAAATCGAGGGGCCGGCCGCCGATGGTCACTTCCCGCACCCGCGAGCCGGCCGGGGCCTGGGGATCAAAGGCAAAGGAAAGGCCCGACACCTGGGGGAAGGCGCCGGCTTTCTCCTCGACGCGGGACACGCCGTGTTCCAGGGCTTGGCGAATGGCGTGTCCCCGAAGACGGACGGCGACGATGTAGTTGTCGAAGGGCAGGACGGTATAGACATCCTTGACGCGGATGGTTCCCGCGGGAATGCCGGAGCGGATGCCGCCGCCGTTGATGATCGCCGCGTCGGCCCCGGCGAGCTCCCGCATCATGTCCGCTATCAGGTTGCCGAGGTTGGTCTCCCGGCGGCGGACATTTTCGCCGACCAGAGGCACCCTGGTCTCACCGGCCTTGCCCTGGAGGGCGGCATCGGCTTGCTCACGGTATTTCTCCACCAGGGCCTGGACGGCGGCGTCCGGGGCGCCCCCCCGCGGACGGATGTCCTCCAGCCGGCCATTAAAAGCGACGATTTTCCCCTCCTCCACATCGACATCGAGAACGCCGAGAGCCTTGCCGTGCTCCCAGGCCTGGACAATGAGCGTATTGCCGATGCGGGTGGGATGGTCGACGCGGGTGTGGGAGTGGCCGCCGACGATGACATCGATGCCGGGGACCTGCCCGGCCAGTTTCCGGTCGGCCCCGTAACCGAGGTGGGAGAGGAGGACGACGATGTCGGCCCGGCGGCGCAGCTCGCCGAGATGGCGGGAGACCGTTTCCGCCGGGGCATGGAAGGTCAGACCGGCGACATTGCGGGGATGGGTGGCCACCGGCGTGTCGTCGGTGACGACGCCGAGGACGGCGACCCGAACGCCGCCGACCTCGCGGATGACATAGGGGCGCAGGGGGTCGAAGCCCTCCACATTGGCCCCGAGCACGGGAAAGCGAGCCTCGGCGATCCTTTTTCGCAAAACCTCGGGGCCGAAGTCGAACTCGTGGTTGCCCGCCACCATCGCGTCGACCTCCAGCAGGTTGAGCAGCTCGACGGCGGCCTTTCCGCGGGAGAGGTTGGTCCAGTTGTGCCCCTGGATAAAATCACCCGCCGCCAGCAACAGGGACGGTTTTTCCCGGCGCAATTCCTGGGCCCGCGCCGCCAGCCAGGCGATCCCCCCCAGGGGTTCCGTGCCGCCATAGGGCGTGTAGGGCTCGGCGAAGCCGTGAAAATCATTAAAGTAGAGGATGCGCAGGGAGACTCCTTCCGCGCCGCCGGTAACAGTGGACAACCACAGCAAGAGCAAACAGAGAATGACGACCGCGCGACAACTTTTCATCAAAACCTCCTTGCGGCGCGGAAACCCCTGGCTTCAGACATGGGGAGGAAGCGCCGCCCGGCCGTCAGGCCCGCTGCTGTTCGATGTATTGTCCGACAATGGAGATCGGGGCGTCGCCCCGGGAAGCGGCGCAATAAGACGGCGACCACAGGCCGTCCTTCCACCAGTAGTGTCGCTCTATCTCCGGGTGTTTCTTCGCCCTTGTTGCGGAAGAAACGCCTCGGCGCCTTATATCCCGGTCCGTTCACAGCCGGGAGGATGTCAAGGCCTTGGACCGTCACCATCTCCCGAACCGTCGTCGAATGTGGGGACGGAAATGGCTTTTTTGGGCATCAGGCTTTCAACTCCCGACTCCCATGCCGCCATCATTTTTTCGCCTATTTTCTGGAAAGAGGGGGATTCTTTCATGTAGGCCGGAATGGCTTGCCGGGTTTCCATGACGGCATCGGCACATCGCTCGAAAATTGTCATTGTTTCCCCTTCCGGCAACGACAGGCAATTTGTGGCAAACCGAACGAATACTTTGCGAGGCCACCACTTCTTTGATCCTTCAATCGACAGCGCCGGTACGTCGTTTTTGATGTAGGCCGTTGTCGTGACAACATCATAAACCGGGGCGATAGACACGGAACCGGACGAACAAGGATAGAGAAGTCCAAAGTTTTTGAGATGGGCGTCTCCATTTTTCATCATGGAAGACAAAACCAGCGTGGCAAAAAACTGGCGTCGAGCCGCAGGCAGGTTTTCCCCGGAAACATAATTAGTGAGACTTTTGGCAATCCGCTCATACGTTCCAGAGTATTTCTGCTTTGTCCCAAATGCCTGCAAGCTGCACATATCCTCAAACCCAAGGAAGCCATCATTTGGATTCCTGTCGAATCGGCACATCACAAAAAGGCCGCCATTCTCAGACAGAAAAAAATCGGGAACGACCAGTCCCGCATTTTTAACGGCTGTCATGCAAAAAAATTCATTGGCGGCCAATTGGGGAAATTCGTTCCCCCAGCTTTTTACGATATACCCTTCCCCAGCCAAGGTTCCCCGTGGCTCCGCTTCGATAAGAACCTTGGGCTGGACACCCGAAACCCCGGATCGGAGGGCATATCGAGACACAAGTTCATGAAACAACTCGGCCGTATTCGGGTATGTCAGTATCTCATTCAGAGATTCGACCTGGCGTTTGCCCTCTGGCTGATCTTCTTCCGGCAGCGCAAACCGGTTTCTCCCAACCTGGTTGCCGCCCGTTGCCTGCAAAATTGCAAGATCATCATCTCCGATAATCTTTGAAATCGCGTTCCTAATGGTTTCGAGTAGGGCGCCTTCCGGGATGTTCATCTGGAATATCGGGAGGAGTTCACGAGTCGCCCAACCCTGCACCCTCACGGGCATGGTCAGAGAAACGGTTTCCGCTGCACCAGGGTGGTAGCCAAAGGCATAAACTCCTTGGCTCTCCTTTGCCAGCAAGCCAACCTTTTCATTGCCTATCCATACGGACAGACCCTTTAGTGCCATCACAAAGTCTCGTTTTCCCTCAAAAGCTCATCCAGTGTTGGCGGGGCGCCGGCTGGACGTATGCTGATCTCAAGGTGTAAAACCTCAAGCATCCTGATGATCTTCCTAATCCCGATGTCTTGCACCGACCCGTTTTCCACCTGGCTGATCGTTGTCCGGCTCATCCCAAGAATCTCAGCGATCCGCGCCTGCGTCATTCCGCGCTTTTTCCGCTCTTCGCGAATAGATTGCCCAATGGATTTCATCATGTTTTGTATTATATACAATGCAAATCTACAGGCAAAGCCTATTTTGTATTGCATACAAAACACACGGTGCGACCTGGCGGGCGCCTTCGAGCATCGAAGCATCCCAGACGAACTCAGGCAGCATCTTGTGGAAGCGGAAGCAAGCCCGCTCAAGCGAATAGGACCGGACCGAAGTCGGCACTGCCGATCTGCCCCATCGAAAACCAAGGGCATCAAAAAGTTTCATAAAGACCTCGAATGGCGGGAAGGAAAAAACCTATGACCAGTGACTGGTGATTGATGATTGGTGATTGGTTTTTATCTTTTGTTTTTGACCAGTTACCATTTACTAGTCCCTGCCTTCGCAAATTACACAAAACAGGCAATGCCCGTAGTGTGTAATAAAATTTTTAGTCGTGGCTGGGGCAAACCCAAATCCCCCTCGGTCCCCCTTTCTTAAAGGGGGAGGAAAAAAAACCAAAGCCCACTTGCCTTTATCCCCCCTTTACAAAAGGGGGGTCAGGGGGGATTTTTCGGTCTGTAACAGTAACAGCAACATCAAATCCCCCTCGATCCCCCTTTACAAAGGGGAGGTTGAAAAACCAGTGACAGGTGACTGGTGATTAGTGACTGGTTTTTGTCTTTTGATTTTCACTAGTTACTAGTTACCAGTCACTTGTCACTGCCTTTCTTTGGCCTGCCCATGGGCATCAGAGGCTTTCCCGGCACGATGGATTTTTTCGGGAGCTGAAGGATCGATGGAGAAAATGCTTGTTTTTCTGCCGGGGGTAAAGGCACACTCGGGAAAATGATTATCATCCGCCCATTCCCTGCTGCGCCGCGGGGCTCGCCAAAATTCATCCCCACGGAAGGGACCGGGCGGAAAACCAATAGAGGGAAGGAGAACATGCATGAGCATTTCCGCTGACCAGAGAAAACAGGTGAAGGGACAGGGGTTTCTTTCCAACAAGGACAATGTCCACTTCTCCGCCAGGGTCGTTACCGGAAACGGCGTCCTCACCGCCCGCCAACTGAAGAATCTGAGCGAGGCCGCCGAAAAATACGCCGACGGCCGGATATCCTTCACCTCGCGGATGACTGTCGAGGTGCCCGGCATCCCTTTTGAAAACATCGCCGCCTTTCAGGAACACATCGCCCAGGAAGGGATGATGACCGGCGGCACCGGTCCCAAGGTCCGCCCCGTGGTCGCCTGTAAGGGCACCGTCTGCATCTACGGCAACGTCGATACCCAGGAGTTGGCCGCCGAAATCCACCGGCGTTTTTACGAGGGCTACCGGCAGGTCATCCTTCCCCACAAATTCAAGATCTCCGTCGGCGGCTGCCCCAACAACTGCGCCAAGCCGGAACTCAACGATATCGGCATCGTCGGCCAGAGGGTGCCCCAATACGACCGTGCCCTGTGCAAGGGCTGCCCCAAGTGCCCGGTGATCGCCGCCTGCCCCATGAACGCCTGCGCCATGAAGGAAGGGATCATGGAGATCGTCTGGGAGATCTGCAACAACTGCGGCCTGTGCATCGGCAAGTGCCACCTCAACGCCATCCCCGAAGGAGAGATCGGCTACAAAATCACCCTCGGCGGGCGCTGGGGAAAGCATACCCGCATCGGCTCGCCGATCAAGGATCCCGCCTGCCGCTTTCAGCCTTATGCCATCTTCAACCGGGAGGAGGCCCTGAACATCGTCGAAGGGACGATCCTGCTCTTCAAGGAGAAGGGCCTGCCGGGGGAAAGGCTGTCCACGACCATCGAGCGGCTCGGCATCGCCGTGACCGAAAAGATGCTCATCAGCGGCGATCTGCTGGAACGCAAGGAGGAGATTCTGAACGCGGACCAAAGGGCGGAAAGCGGGGCCTGAGGCCGGTTGCCGGCCCAGGCCCCGCCGCCACGGGCCACCGGGCGGCTTACTGGGCCTGCAGGGAGGCGATGAAGGCATCGGCCTGGGCGATGGCGGCCTCCATGTCGCGGACCAGTTTGTCGACGTTGGTCTGCACGCTGACCACCTCATCGCTCAGGCCGGCGATGGCGCGGGCGTTGAGGTTGTGCTTCATGAACAGAACCTGGTCGCGCAGAGGGATCAGGGCCGGCTCCAGTTTGGATTCGGCCTTTTTCATGGCGGCGATGAGTTCCGCGTATTTCCTTTGCGTGGCGTCGTATTGCTGCTGGCTGGCCCGCTTCAGGGAGGCGCTGCTGTACTGTTTGATCTCGGCGCGCCATTCGGCGAACAGGGCCTTGGAAACATCCTCGACGGCGCCGATGCGCTGGCGCACCGCGGCGGCCTCGGCCTCGGTCCGCTGCAGGGTGGCGTTGAGCCTGTCGTACTCCTTTTCCAGGTCGCCGCCCTGGAAGTTGACCACGCTCTTGAACTGCTCCATGGCGGTCAGGAACTGCTCCTTGGCCGCGTTCTGGGTGTCCCGCGCCGCCTTGACCCGATCCACCATGATGTCGCGCTTGTGCACGCCCATCTTTTCCATGGCGCCGTAATACAGGCTGCTGCAGCCGGTCGCCAGGCAAAGCAGGAAAACCCAACCCAAACGAAAACCTTTCATTACCATCTCCAAAGACTAAAAATATGAAATTCAGGCCCGCGGCCGGCCAAAACCAGGGGGATGGCTTCCCCCGTCAATCATCCAGTTCAATCTCCTTGATGTAGTGTTTCCCCTGCCGGTAAACGAAATCGATTTCCACCTTGTGGCCAACCTTGAGATCCTCGAAGCGCTTCAGTCCGTCGTCGTAGTCCGTTGATTCGGTGGCATGGAAGCGGATGCCCTGGACAACAAGGGAGCGCTCCTGATAATTGATGGATTCGACGCGCCCTTCCACCTCGTTGTCGGCATAGACCAGGGTTGCAAAAACCAGCACCAGGACCGCGCAAAAAACGGAAATCCTCATTCCTTTGCCCATGATTCATTCTCCTTTCCGATAATAATGGCACTGCTGATCCGGAAAATCCTGTTGCCGGCTTTCGGCCTTTCCATCCTCTTTTATCCCTGGTGATCGAGAATTTCCGGGCTTCCCGGTCCCCTGGGAGGAAGCGGACACAGCCTTCGCCAAGGCCCCTTCCTTTCAGGAATAATACCGGAAAACGCCGGCGAATCACTCCCCTATTTTTCCCAACCGGGACAGGAAAAGGCTCCTTCGGCGGGGGTGGCATCGGCGGCTTTCCATCATCAGGGGGAAAAACCTGGAGACAGGGGCGAGGAAACGTATTAAAGTTCTAACTTGTGGCCGCCCAATCATTTCCGCAGACGCCGGCCGGGCCGGACAGAGGCAAGAGCGACCACCGGGGCAACCCGCTTATTCCACCGGACCCCTTTTACCCCCACCAAGGAGATGAAGGATGAAAATCTCATTTCACGGCGCCGCCCAGAACGTGACCGGTTCCTGTCACCTGGTCGAATGCGCCGGCAAACGGCTGTTGATAGACTGCGGCCTCTATCAGGGAAGCCGGGAACTGGAGGAGGACAACGCCGACGACTTCGGGTTCGACCCCAGGGAGATCGACTTCCTGCTGCTGACCCACGCCCATCTCGACCACTGCGGGCGCATCCCGCTGCTGGCCAATCGCGGCTTTCAAGGGCAGATCGTCACCACCTCGGCGAGCCGCGAGCTGTCCCGGCTGGTCATGCTCGATTCCGCCGGCCTGCAGGAGGAGGAGGCCCGCTACCTCAACCGCCGCGCCCAGAAGCGGGGCAAAAACACGCCCCCCATCGAGCCTCTCTACACCACCCTCGACGCCCTCAACGCCCTCGATTTCATGGACGGCACGGCCGCCTACGGCAAGCCGATACGTCTGGCGGGGGGCATCGGAGCCACCTTTATCGACGCCGGGCACATTCTGGGATCGGCCTGCATCGTCCTCGACCTGACGGAAAACGGCAAGAGGCGGCGGCTGCTCTTTTCCGGGGATCTGGGCATGGAGGAACGGCCCATCCTCCGCGACCCGGACACCCCCCCCGCCGTCGACGGGGTGATCATGGAGACCACCTACGGCAACCGCCAGCACAAGGAGCTGCAGCCCTCCGTGGAGGAGTTCTACGAGGCCATCAACCAGACGGTCAAGCGCGGTGGCAACGTGATCATCCCCTCCTTCGCCCTGGAACGGGCCCAGGAAGTCCTCTTCTACCTGCACGCCGGCAAACAGCAGGGAATCCTCTCCGAATCCCTGCAGATCTTCCTCGACTCGCCGATGGCCATCTCGGCCACCAAAATCTTCCAGCGCCACCCGGAATGTTACGACGAGGAAACGGCCGAACTTTTCCGCACCGGCAACGACCCCTTCGAGTTTCCCGGCGTCCATTTCACCAGGGAAACCGCCGAGTCGATGGCCATCAACCGGATCAACGGCGGCGCGGTGATCATCGCCGGCTCGGGCATGTGCACCGGCGGACGGGTGCGCCATCACCTCAAGCACAACATCGGCCGCGCCAGTTCCAGCATCGTTTTTGTCGGTTTCGCCGCCCAGGGGACCCTGGCCCGGCACATCGTCGACGGAGCGGAAACCGTCAAAATCTTCGGGGATGAATACCAGGTCCGCGCCCGCGTTCACACCATCGGCGGTTTTTCGGCCCATGCCGGCCAGCGGAAGCTGCTGCAGTGGCACGGCCAGGCGCAAAACCCCGAGGTGACCTTTCTGGTCCACGGCGAAAAGGAGAGCATGGAAACCTTCGGCGAGCTCCTCGACAAAACCGAAGTGGTCCTGCCCGAAATGCATCAGGCCTTCGATCTCTAGGAGACTGCCGGCCGCCGGGAATCCAGGGCTATTAACAACAGGGAGGGGTGATAGGTCATGGCTGGCGGCTGGTGACTGGTGGCTGGTGACTGGTGACTGGTGACTGGTGACTGGTGACTGGTGACTGGTGACTGGTGACTGGTGACTGGTGACTGGTGACTGGTGACTGGTGAAAACAAATTAAAAAACTTACAAGACAGAGGGCAAGGAGAAAATTCTTAAAAAGTTAAACCATCCAAACAGGGATAAAGGGGATGAAAGGGATAACGGCAGAAACAAAATCCCTGAATTTCAGGGTTTGCCTATCCCCTTTATCCCTGTTGCCTTAAGGTTCTCGCCTTTCGGCGGCAACCCCGGGCAGGCACGGCCGGCCCCTTACCTAAAACCTTCTGCTTAACACTGATTTTCTTTTGATTTTAACCAGTCACCAGTCACCAGTCACTGTTTCCAAACCCGCCCCCTACAGAAACCCGAACTTCTTCATCCGGTAGCGGAACGCGTCGATGCCCAGGCTGAGCTTGCGGGCGGCGTGGGACTGGTTCCCCCGGCATATTTCGAGGGCCTGGCGGATCAGTTCCCGCTCCACCTCTTCGATATCGACCCCTTCCGGGGGAAGCTGGAAGTTGAGGGTTCCGGACTTGGCGCCGCCGGTCTTGTCGATGATTTCCCGGGGGAGATGTTCGAGCAGAATCTCGCTGGAACCTTCCAGGATCATCGCCCTCTCGATGACGTTGCGCAGTTCGCGGACATTCCCCGGCCAGTCGTATTCCAGAAAAAACTTCTCCGCCATTTTGGAAAGCCCTGCCACTTCCCGCCCCAGTTCCTGTTTGAAATGGCTGATAAAGTGGGTCGCCAGGGGCAGGATGTCTTCCCGGCGCCGGCGCAGCGGCGGGACATGGATCGGCAGGACATCGAGCCGGTAATATAAATCCTGGCGGAAGCGGCCCTCGCGAACGGCCGCGGGCAGATCCTGATTGGTTGCGGAAACGATGCGGACATCGACGGGTATCATGGCCGTGCCGCCGATTCGGCGGATGGCCTTTTCCTCCAGAACCCGCAGCAGTTTCGCCTGCATCAGGATATCCATCTCGCCGATTTCGTCGAGGAACAGGGTCCCTCCCTCGGCCATTTCCAGGAGTCCCTTCTTGCGGTTGCGGGCATCGGTGAAGGCTCCCTTCTCATAGCCCATCAGCTCGCTTTCCAAAAGATGGGTGGGCACGGCGGCACAATTGATGGCCAAAAAAGGCTGCCCGGAACGCGGACTTTCAAAATGGATCGCCTTGGCCACCAGTTCCTTGCCGGTGCCGCTTTCTCCCTGAATGAGCACCGTCGAGCTTTCCCGTCCGGCGATCTTACGGATCAGGCTCAGCACCTCTTTCATCTGCTTACTGGCGGTGATGATGCTGGCCACGCCGAATCTCTGCTGCTGCATGAGCCGGAAACCGGCCACGCACTGGTCCATCGCCGCCGCCTGCAGCCCCTTGTCGACGAGGATGGCCAGCTCATCGGCGCGGCAGGGCTTGGTGATGTAATGAAAGGCCCCCTGCTGCATCGCCTCCACCGCCGTCTCCACGTTGCCGACGGCGCTCACCATGATCACCACCAGATCGTCCCAGCCCTGGCGGATCCGCTTCAGCAGTTCGATGCCGTTAAAGTCGGGCAGTTGCAGATCGACCAACACCACATCGAAAGCCTCGTTGCGAAGCCTTTTGAGGGCCTCTTCGCCGGAGACCGCCCCGACCACGGCATAGCCGTATTTTCCCAAACCCTCGGCAATGGAGGCTCGCAGCGAAAAATCCCCATCCACCACCAGGATGTTCCCTTTGTCGTTGTTTCTTTCCATACAAGAATCCGTAAAGCGTTAGTTCTTTCGCGGTATTTTGCGTGATCCCCGCGGGCTGAAAAGCGGTGATTCGTGACCGGTTACTGGTAAATGGTTAAAAAAACAGGCAAAAGCCAGCCACTAATCCCTATTCACCGGTCACTGTTTTCAGAACCGGCCGCGTGCCTGCCCGAGGGCCATCCGCCCCCGGCCCCTCCCATTGAGGGAGGGGATGTTTGAATTGCCTTCCCCCTTTGTAAAGGGGGATCGAGGGGAATTTGTGTCGCCGCCAGCCACGAACTGCCAGCTGCCTTTCCACCCCTTCACCCCCGTTTGAATTGTTTGTTTTTTTAAAGGTTTTCTCTGTGTCCCCGGTGCTGAAAAGAGTGTTGAAAGGCAGTTGATGGCGCGTGGCGCGTAAATGCAAAGTCAAAAGCTTTGGCCCTGGTGGACATTGTGGACGCCGTGGACAAAATGGACAAAATGGACAAAAAACCGTAACCGGTGTTTGCTTATTATAATTTTTCTATTGAATTTAACGAATCAACAGTCGCCAATCCCTGATCGCTAAATAATTTTCCGCTGCCGCCGATCACCTCTTAATAAATACTTTACAACAAATTTTCCAGCCCAGGAGGCGGGCGAAAAAAAAGGGCTTTTTCAGCCCTTTTGGGATATGCCGACGGCAGAGTTCACTTTTTCTTTTTCAGCAGGGGGTTGTCCTTTGGGGTTTGCGCCTTGCCATTGGGCGCAGCTTCAGCCTTTTCCGCCGCGTCCTTAATCCCCCACCAGGGCGCCGCCAGCTCCAGGCCGGCGAAGGGAGACGTTTTTTCCTCTTGCTCCCCCTCTTCCGGCGATTTTTCGTCCCACCAGGGGGCGGCCAGCTGCAGGCCGCCTGGGGCGGGTTCTTCTTCCTCTTCCACGGTTTCACCGCCCTCGGCCTGCCACCAGGGCACCGCCAATTTTTTGGCGAGGCCGAAAGCCTCGAGGGGATCGCTGTCATCCTCCACCACCGAAAAAAGGGCCGGAGCCTCCTCGTGGCCGGTATCCGGAGGAGGGGGGGGCTCCCCGCCAGGGGGCGCGGCCTCGGGCTCCAGGTGGCGGACCGCCTTTTCCCGAATCAGTTCGCCTTTTTGGTCCTTGCCGTAGATGATCGGGTCATATTCGCCGCCGCGCAGGGAGCGGAGCACATCCCGGGCCTGGTCCTTCATCAGCTCCTGGACCACTTTTTCCAGGTTGTCGACGGTGAGGATGTCGGCGTAGGAGGTCTTGCGGGAGGCGATGATGCTGCCGTCCTTGAATAGATGGGTGACAATACGCGCCGTCTTGCTGCCGCAATCCTCCGCCTGGAGATGAAACTTTTCCCCTCTGTAGATGAAATCGTGGTTGAAACCGGACACCATGGGAAGACCTCCCTCCTTACCGTTTCCCGGCCGCGCCGGCCAGGCATATCTTGAGCTTGGCCACCGCTTCCACGGCATCGGCGGCGTAAAAGTCGGCGCCGATGGATGCGGCGTAATCAGGGGTCACCACGGCGCCGCCGACCATGGTCACCACGCGCACTCCCTGGGCCTTAAGCTCGCGGATGGTCTGTTCCATCTTTTCCAGGGTTGTCGTCATCAGCGCCGACAGGCCGACCACATCCACCTGGTGGGCCTGGGCGGCGGCGAGGATTTTCTGCGCGGGTACGTTTTTCCCCAGATCGATGACCTCGAACCCGTGATTTTCCAGGAGGGTGCATACAATATTCTTGCCAATGTCGTGGATATCCCCCTCCACGGTAGCCATCAGCACCTTCCCCAGGGACGCGGCCGCGGGCTTGCCCTTCATCTCTTTCTTGAGACGGGCAAAAGCGGTCTGCATGGTTTCGGCGGCAAGCATCATCTGCGGCAAAAACACCTTCTGCGCGCCGAAACGGCGGCCGATCTCCTCCAGCCCCGGCAACAACCCCTCGTTACTGATGGCCAGGGGGGAAAGCCCGTCCGCCAGGGCCTCCTCGACGAGGGCGACGATCCCCTCCTTGTCGCCCTGGATGACGGCGCGGCCGAGCCGCTCGCGAACGGCCACGGGCGCTTCCGGTGTCAAGGGGCCGACGGCGGCGGCCGACGGCTGGTTCTGGTAGGCGGCCACATAGCCGGCCGCGCGCAGGTCCTTGCCGAGCAGGACCATAGCGGCGCGGTAGGCGTCCATCATGCGCCCCTCCTTGGGATTGATGATGGCGGCGCTCAGCCCGGCCTCGACGGCCATGGCGAAAAAAGCCGAGGAAATCAGCGCCCGGCAGGGCAGGCCGAAGGAGATGTTGCTGACGCCGAGGACGGTGTTGAGGCCGAGATCGTCGCGGACGCGGCGCAGCGTCTCCAGGGTCTGCAGAGCCCCTTCCCTTTCCGTGGCCACGGCCATGGTCAGGCAGTCGATGATCACATCCTCGCGGGGCATCCCCGCCGCGACGGCGCGGGCCACGATGCGTTCGGCGATTGCCGCCCGGCCCTGCCAGGTTGGCGGAATCCCCTTGCCGTCCAGGCACAGGCCGATGACGGCGGCGCCGTAGCGGCGCGCCAGGGGCAGGACCGCGGCCAGGCTTTTCTCCTCGCCGCTGACCGAGTTGATCAGCACCTTGCCGTCGGCGGCCTTGAGCCCTTTTTCGAGGGCCTGCAGGTTGGAGGAATCGAGAACCAGGGGTGCGTCGGTCACGCCGGAAAGGGCGAAGACCGCCCGTTCCATGGCGGCGGCCTCGTCGACGCCGGGAGCGCCGCAGTTAACGTCGAGAAGATGGGCGCCGGCGGCGACCTGGGCGGCGGCCTCCTCGCGGATATAGGCGGTCTTGCCTTCGCGCAGCTCCTGGCTGTAGCGCTTCTTGCCCGTCGGGTTGATGCGCTCGCCGATGAGAGCGCAGCCGGTCTCGCGGCCAATCTCGACGACGCGGCCGCGGCTGGCCACAAGGGTCCGCCGGGGCGGCGGCGTCCACAAGGCCCGGCGGCCCGCCACATCCTCTTTCAGGCGGCGGATGTGGGCCGGCGTGGTGCCGCAGCAGCCGCCGAAGACGCGCACTCCGAGATCGACCAGTTGCCGATTGAACGCCACCAGTTCCTCGGGAGTGCCGGGGAAGAGGGTCCGCCCCCCCTTGAGAACGGGCAGGCCGGCGTTGGGCTGGGAGATCAGCGGCAGCGAGGTCACCGTCCGCATCCGCGCCAGGATGTCGCTGATGCCGTCGACGCCGAGACCGCAGTTGGAGCCGACGACATCGACCCCCAGTCCGTCCAGGGTGACCGCCGCCGCTTCCGGAGTGGTGCCGAGGGTGGTGCGGCCGTGCTCGTCGAAGGTCATCAGGGCCATCACCGGCAGTCGGGAAAATTCCTTGCAGGCGACCACCGCGGCCCGCAGCTCGCGGATATCGAGGAAGGTTTCCAGGGTGATCAGGTCGGCTCCCGCCGCGGCGAAAGCCCTGACCTGCTCCCCGAACACCGCCACCATGTCGTCGAAAACGGCATCCCCCACCGGCTCCAGAAAACGCCCCGTGGGCCCGATGGAGGCGCCGACAAAGGTTTCCGGGGCGGCCGCGGCGCGGGCCACCTCCACGGCGCGGGCGTTGATCTCGTGAACCTTTGGGTCGAGGCCGTAGTGGGCCAGTTTGATGCGGCTGCCGCCGAAGGTGTTGGTGACGATGATGTCGGCGCCGGCCTCCACATAGTCACGGTGAATCGACGCGACGACCTCGGGGCGCACCAGGTTCATCTCCTCCGGGCAGCCACCGGCGGCCAGGCCCCGTTCCTGCAGCAGGGTGCCCATGGCGCCGTCCAGCACCAGTATTCGGTCGCGCAGCGCGGCAAGAAAAGCATTCACTCTAACGTCCCCCTTCCTTGACTTCCTCTTCGATAATGGTGCCGGGAGCCGGCTCCCCCGGCGCGGCACCGGTCCCCTGCCTCCTGACCAGGGAAAAATCGGCCGGCACCGGGCGGCGCAGATCGACATGCCCTTTCAGGCTTTCCACCTCGGCCCCCTCGATGAGGATCCTGACCTGACGGATGTGCGGATAATTGCTGGCCAGGGTGTCGGCCAGGGCGTAAACCGTCAGCAGCTCCGACATACTGCCGCCGGGGTGTCCCTTTTGCAGGTCGGCGCTGAAATCGGCTACCGCCGTGCCGCCGGCTTCGGTGCAGGAAAGAAGCAGGGCGTGGGCCGGCATGACCGGTCCCAGATTGCCGATGGGTCCGTGGATCAGGGCCTGGATGGTGGCCCTGATGCAGCTTTCCTGATCCCGGCAGCCGTTCAGTTCCCGCACCTCCGGGACCAGGCGGCTGCCGTCCTCGGAAGCGAAATAGAGGATCACCTCGCGGCGCTGATGGGGCGACTCCTGGGAAGTGGCCGCCGCCGGCAGCGGCGGCCTGGAGCGCAGCCAGTACTTGTGCAGCGTCAACCCGCCGAAAACCACCAGAAGAACCAAAAAAGCGAGGAGCAGGATTTTATAGCCTTCCATTCTGGTCATTTTTCATTTCCCTCCTCGGGGGTTGCCACGGCCGGGGCCGCCATGCCCAACTCCACCCGTTGGACATGGGCCAGCCGCTTACCCAGGAAAGCGCCGCCGACGCGCTCGAAATGGGCCGGGCTGTCGGTGACGAAAAAGCGCGGCCGAAGCGCCGGCAAAGGACGGACGAGCCCTTGTTCGCGCAGGATTGAGGTCACCGTCAGCGCCGTCTCGGCTCCGGAATCGACGAGGCGTACTCCCTCCCCGAGAACCCCCCGCAGGACTTTTTTCAGCATCGGGTAATGGGTACAGCCCAGTACCAGGGTATCGATGCCGCGCTCGGCCAGGGGCCGCAGGTACTCCTCGGCGACCAGGCGGGCGACGGGATGCTCCACCCACCCTTCCTCCACCAGGGGGACGAAGAGGGGACAGGCCTGGGTGAAGATCTCGATGTCGGGACGGCAGGCGCGGATCGCCCTGGTGTAGGCGCCGCTGCCGATGGTGGCCGCGGTGCCGATGACGCCGACGCGGCCGTTGCCGGTGACGGCGGCCGCCTTGCGCGCCCCCGGCTCGATGACGCCGAGCACCGGCACCCGGAAACGCTCCTCGAGGAAGGGAAGGGCCACGGCGGAGGCGGTATTGCAGGCGACCACGAGCATTTTGACCTGCCGGGAAAGAAGGAAGTTGGCCGCCTCCAGGGCGTAGCGGACCACCGTGGCGGCGCCCTTGTTGCCGTAGGGAACGCGGGCCGTGTCCCCCAGATAAATCAGTTCCTCGTCAAGAAGCCGGGCGATCTCCTTGAAGACGGTCAACCCCCCCACTCCGGAATCGAATATGCCGATGGGCCGCTGAGACATTTCTGGCTTGCTGCCTTATTCTTAAAATTTTAAAATCACTTCGTTTCCAAAACGGTCAATTCTGGTGACTGGTGACTGGAAACTAGTGGAAATCAAATAAAAAAACCAGTCACCAATCACCAGCCACCAGTCACAGAACCCTACTTTTCCAGCCCCAGAAAGGCCAGCACCGCCGCCAGATCGCGGGTGACGACGTTGGCCCAGGGAATCCCCGCTTCCAAAACCACCCCGAGGGCGGCGTCGAGAACGCCGACGGCCTGGGCGATATGGGCGTCGCTGTTGATCGCCACCGGCGCCCCGAAACGGGCGCAGAGTCGGGCGATCTCGCGGCAGTTTTCCTCGCTGCCGTGACGGCTGCCGACAAAGGAGGCGTTGT
Source organism: Deltaproteobacteria bacterium (assembly GCA_012729375.1). GTDB lineage: Bacteria > Desulfobacterota > Desulfuromonadia > Desulfuromonadales > JAAYDE01 > JAAYDE01. Next base: position 17,012 of record JAAYDE010000041.1, read on the forward strand.
TGATCTCCAGGGCGGTTCCCGTGGCCGCCGCCGTCTTCACCACTCTTTCCAGATCGATGGGAAAGCGGGGGTTGCCCGGATGGGTGATGATTTGGATGCGGGGGTTCCGCATGACCGCAATCAGCGCCTCGGTATGGTCTTCCAGGGTTTCCCCGGTATATCCGGCGTGGTCGTGAAAGCCGGCCAGGGCGAAATCGAGCCGCTCCAGGAGGGCCTCGTTGAGGTCCACCTCGCCGCCGTTGAGAATGTTGGCCTCCACCCCCCGAAAGATGCGCACTCCGTCGATCAGGTCGGGGATGAACTTGAGACAGGGGAAATAGAAGTGATGGGGCGAGCCCGGCAGGGCCGGACCGTGATCGGCGATGCCCACGGCCTCCAGCCCTTTCCTGGCGGCCTCGGCGGCGATCTCGTTGACCGTGCTGAAGGCATGTCCCGAGGCGATGGTATGGATGTGAAGGTCGGTTTTAAGGACAGGCACAGAATCCATGGCAATTCCTGGTGTCATCTTTCATTCTCAAAGGCGCGATAAACCCATAGCAGGTTAGATTATCATACGTGGATGGGGAACGAAAACAGGGAAAACCTCCGCTACCCGGGCGGCGCCTCCGGGGTTTTTGTCCAGGTCTTCAATTTTCCTTGACTTAAACGAAGGTTTTGCTAGTTTTGAGGTCTTATTTTTGATGGCAGACAATTGTTTTTCGGTCTCTTGAAAAACGGCCGCCCGGCAGCCTGGACAAGCCCCTCCCCTTTTCATCGGCAGGAAAGTCAGCCTTGCTCCTTTTTTTTGCGGCCACCCGCCACACCGTTTTTCATCAGCCTGACCCCCGGAGGCTTGGAACAAATGGATTACAAAGACACGCTCAATCTCCCCGTCACCGATTTCCCCATGCGCGCCAATCTTCCCCAGCGGGAGCCCGAGATTCTCGACCGGTGGCGCCACATGGAACTCTACCGGAAGATGGCCGAAACCGCTTCCGGACAGCCCCTTTTCATCCTTCACGACGGTCCCCCCTACGCCAACGGCAACACCCACATCGGCCATGCCCTGAACAAGATCCTCAAGGATATCATCATCAAGAGCAAAAGGATGGAAGGGTTTTCCTCGCCCTACGTCCCCGGCTGGGATTGCCATGGCCTGCCCATCGAGCTGATGGTGGATAAAAAGCTCGGCGCCAAAAAGAAGGATTTCAGCAAAAGCGATATCCGCAGGGAGTGCCGCGCCTACGCCCAGGAGTGGCTCAACATCCAGAGTCAGGAATTCCAGCGCCTCGGCGTGCTGGGGGAATGGGAGCGCCCCTATCTGACCATGAACACCCATTACGAGGCTACCATCGCCCGTGAACTGGCGCGCTTTGCCGAGCGGGGCGGGCTGTTCAAGGGGAAAAAACCGGTCCACTGGTGCTGCTCCTGCGTCACCGCCCTGGCCGAAGCGGAGGTCGAGTACGCCGATCATGTTTCCCCCTCCATCTACGTCAAGTTCCCCTTCGCCGACGAATTGCCGCGGCAACTGGCCGACCTCGAAGGGAAGCCGATCGCCCTGGTGATCTGGACCACCACGCCGTGGACCATCCCCGCCAATCTCGGCGTCTGCCTCAACCCCGACCTGCCTTACGTGGCGGTGGAGGTGGCCGGCGAGGTCCTGGTGATCGCCGAAGGCCTGCTGGAACAGGTCGCCCGCACCCTGCGCTGGAACGATCCCAAAATACTGGCCACCTTCGAGGCGCGCATCCTCGAAGGGAAGAACTGCCGCCATCCTTTCCACAGGCGCAACTCGCTCATCATGCTCGGCCGCCATGTCACCCTGGAGGCGGGCACCGGCTGCGTCCACACCGCCCCCGGCCACGGCCACGACGACTACATCGTCGGTCTCGAATACGGCCTCGAGGTTTATAATCCGGTGGATGACTACGGCTGCTACCGGGACGACATGGAATTTTTCGCCGGCATGAAGATCACCGAAGCCAACCGCGCCGTCTGCGACAAGCTGGCCGAAGCCGGCCGGCTCCTCAGCGAAACCAAGGTCTCCCACAGTTACCCCCACTGCTGGCGCTGCAAGAAGCCGGTGGTGTTCCGCGCCACCGAGCAGTGGTTCATCTCCATGGAAGCCAACGAACTGCGCGCCAAGACCCTGGCGGCCATCAACCAGGTGCAGTGGATTCCCCACTGGGGACGGGAACGGATCTACGGAATGATCGAAAACCGCCCCGACTGGTGCATCAGCCGCCAGCGCAACTGGGGGGTGCCGATCACCGTCTTCTACTGCAAGAAGTGCGGCGAGGCGCTGATGGACGGCAAAACCATGCATCACGTGGCCGACCTCTTCGAGGAGCGGGGCTGCGACATCTGGTTCGAAAAGGAAGCCGCCGAACTGCTGCCGCCGGAAACCGCCTGCCCTGGCTGCGGCGCGGCAGAGTTCACCAAGGAAATGGATATCCTCGATGTCTGGTTCGAATCGGGCGTCTCCTACGCCGCCGTCCTCGAACACCGGGACTACCTGCGCACCCCCGCCGACCTCTACCTGGAGGGGAGCGACCAGCACCGCGGCTGGTTCCACTCGAGTCTGTTGGCCAGCGTCGGCACCCGCGACATCCCCCCCTACAAAGCGGTCCTCACCCACGGCTTCGTCGTCGACGGCAACGGCAAGAAGATGTCCAAGTCGATGGGCAACGTCATCAAGCCGGAGGAGATCATCAAGAAGTTCGGCGCCGAGATCCTGCGCCTGTGGGCCGCGGCCCAGGATTACCGGGACGATATCCGCCTCAGCCAGGAGATTCTGCAGCGTCTCTCCGACGCCTACCGGCGCATCCGCAACACGGCCCGCTTCATGCTCGGCAACCTTCACGACTTCAATCCGGAAACCGATTCCCTGCCCGGCGAAAAGCTGATGGAGATCGACCGCTGGGCCCTGTCGCGCCTGGAGAAGCTGATCGCCAAACTGCGCCGGGCCTACGACGACTACGAGTTCCACATCCTCTACCACGCCGTGCACAACTTCTGCATCGTCGACATGAGCGCCTTCTACCTCGACGTCCTCAAGGACCGCCTCTACATCTACGGCGCCGGCAGCTATCAGCGGCGCAGCGGCCAGAGTGCCATGTACCGGATCCTCGACGCCCTGACCCGGCTCATCGCCCCGGTCCTGAGTTTCACCGCCGAAGAGATCTGGGGCTGTCTTCCCGGCGACCGCCAGGAGAGCGTCCACCTGGCCTCCTTCCCCAGGGAAACGGCTGCCTTCGGCGACGCGGCGCTGGAAGAGCGTTACGGCCGCCTGCTGGAAGTCCGCGCCGAGATTTCCAAAGCTCTGGAGATGGCCCGCAACGACAAACGGATCGGCCACTCCCTCGACGCCCGCATCCTCATCGAGGTGCCCGCCGGGGAATGGCGGGAACTGTTGAGCGCCTATGCCGATGAGCTGCCGACCCTGTGCATCGTCTCCCAGGCGGAACTGGTCACTCAGCCGGTCGAAGGAGTCGAGGCGGAAACCATTCCGGGAATGCGCATCAGGGTGGAAAAGGCGTTGGGGAAAAAATGCGAGCGCTGCTGGAATTACGCCCTCTCCGTGGGCGACTCGGCGGCCCATCCGACCCTCTGCCGGCGCTGCAGCGACATTCTTGAAGAATAGGGATCAGGTGGCTCGTGGCTCACGGTGCAAGCAAAGGCAGAAGCTTTAACCTTCGTGGACATTGTGGACTTAGTGGACAAAAACAGTGACGGGTGATTGGTTTTTTGTTTTTACCAGTTACCCGTCACTGGTGACTGCTTTTTCGCTTTTGATTTTTTTTTGGGGGGCCTGCCGACGCACAGCAACCGGCAGGGCACCCTTTGACAGAGGGAGAACGAGCGCTTTTGTCCGCCAGATTCCGCCTACTTTTGATCATCACCGGGGTGGTGGTCGTTGTCGACCAGATCACCAAGTTTTATATCGAAAGGAACTTTTTCCTTCACGAATCGGTGACCCTCATCGAGAACTTTCTCGACATCACCTCGGTGCGCAATCAGGGCGCCGCTTTCGGCATCCTTGCCGACAGCAGCCTTCGCAAGCCCTTTTTCATCATCGTCTCCATCGCTGCCGGCCTGTTCATCCTCTGGTATATCCATCACCTGGAAAGGGACCAAGACTTCCTCAAGTTTCCCCTCTCGCTGATCTTTGCCGGGGCCATGGGCAATCTCATCGACCGGGTGCGCCTCGGCGAGGTGATCGATTTTATCGACGTCCATTGGTATCAGTACCACTGGCCGGCCTTCAACGTCGCCGATTCGGCTATCTCCATCGGCGTGACCCTGTTGCTCTGGGACCTGTGGCGGATCGAAAGAAAACGTTATCGAACCTGGAAATGAGTGCCGTTCCCGCCAAGGAGAACCCCTCTCCTTAACATTACTTTACACAATTCAAAGAAGTCTTAACCCCCGTTTTTCCCTCCCGCGTGTATACTTTTTTCATAAGGCGCAGGACAACAGCGTCGCAAAAAAATAGAAAATCACTGTTACCCCCTGACAACCTAAAAAAAATCTTCCCCTTGCCGCGAACTGGAAACGGGAGTTTGTCGCGGCAAGCCTCACTCCCAAAACCATTTTCACCCCTTTATCGCCCTCCCGGTAAAGGGGTATTTTTTTGACAAAAAAAGGGGAACCCCTGAAAGGCTCCCCTTTTGCCGTTCACCAGCCTGTAAAAACTCAACGGGAAAGGCTATTCTTTCATATCCCTTTCCAGGTTTTGATAAAGCATCTCGTAATTTTTTCTCTCTTCGGGGCTCAGATCGCTCCATTTCACATACTCGTTGCCGTCTTCCTGCTCGGCCAGAACATGGGAGCCGGGTACGATCTCGAGAGCGCTGCCGTCACCTTCCACAAACATATCTGTTCTCCTTTCCGCTTTATAAACAATGGTTTATGATCTTTTTTCGAGGAAATCCCGAGGTTTGGTTTAAATGCCCATGATCGATAATATAAACAAACCGGCGGCCGATTTCAAGGGGGGGCGGCCTCTTCCGCGAAACAGGCCGGGCACCCTCGTTTGCCGTCATGGCGCCGCCGGCCTGTTACAATTAACCGGTAAGCGATGATTGCTGCCGCTGAACGACCTCAACATCAATGCCCAAATCAAGGAGGAAATATGAACCGTTTTTCCATATTCATAACCGTTTTCGCCCTGTTTTTCTCCGCCTATGCCTTTGCCGAAACCGCGACCTGGAAAATCGATGCCGACCACACCAGCGCCCATTTCAGCATTCAACACATGGTGATCGCCAAGGTGCGGGGAAGTTTTGCGGGAATCCAGGGAAAGGTGACGGCCGATGAAAACAACCTGACCGCGGCCGTCGTCGAAGCGACCATCCCGGTGGCCACCATCAACACCAACAACGCCAGACGGGACGAGCATCTCCGCAGCGCCGACTTTTTCCACGCGGAGAAATACCCGGAGATGATCTTCAAATCGAAAAAGGTGACTTTCGGAGCGGCGGAAAACACCCTTAACGTCGTCGGAGACTTGACCCTCCACGGCGTCACCCGGGAGGTGGAGCTGCTGGTCAGCGGCCCGACCCCCGCCGTCACCGACCCCTGGGGCAACACCCGCCGCGGCGCCCAGGCCACCACCATCATAAACCGCAAAGACTTCGGATTGGCCTGGAACAAGGCCCTCGAAACCGGCGGCCTGCTGGTTGGCGAGGAGGTGGATATCGTCATCGATGTGGAACTGGTCCGGGAAAAAAACTGAAATCATGGAAGAATCGAAGCCCGGTACGAACCTTGACGCCAGGCGCCGCCGCCTGGCCAACGCCCTGTGGGGGCTGTTCATCGGCGATGCCCTGGCGATGCCGGCCCACTGGATCTACAGCCTGGATAAAATCGCCGCGCTCTTTCCCGGCGGCATCGACGGCTTCCGCGATCCGCCTCATCCCCATCCCGAAAGCTTCATGTTCAAGATGGCCTACGAGCCCGATACGGCGACGGCGGCCGACCTGGGGCGCCCCTTCGATATCCTCCATCAGCATGCCCGCTTTTTCCGCAGCAACTACGCCCCCCCCGGCCTGCCGGCCGGCTGCCGGAAATCGCAAAACGGCCTCTTTGTCCCCACCGCAGAGGAACGCTTCCATTACCACCACGGCTTGCGCAAAGGGAACAACACCCTCAACGCCCACCTGGTCCGGGTGCTGATGCGCTCGGTTTTGCGCAAGGGGGATTACGATCCCGAGGCTTTCCTCGACGATTTCGTCGCCCATATGACCACGCCGGGGAAAAACGCCGATCCCTACACAGAGATCTACCTGCGGCGCTGGTTCGAGAACTACTCCCGGGGGCTTCCCGGGCCGCTCTGCGCCGCCTCCCAGCGCCAGATCTGGTCCATCGGCTCCCACGGCGGCATCATCCGCCCCCTCGTCCTCTCGTTGCTGGCGAAAAATCCCTATCAGGGCCTCGGTCTGGCCATCGAACACCAGCACCTCACTCACCGTTCGGAAAACGTCGCCGCCGCCCTGGGAATTCTGGTGCCCCTCCTCCAGGCCCTGGTGGACGGCCAGGATCCGCTGGCGGCGATGCCGCGAGCCGCCCGCCGGTTGCGTCTGCCGCGAACGACCGGGAAAAAACTTTCCCGCATTTACTGGGAATACAACGGCCCCAACAACATCCCCCGGGAAGAGATGTGGGATCTGCACACCCGCCTCGCGGCAGAGCCCTTTGATCTGGAAAAGATGGTGCAGGAGAAAACGGACGAGGAAGTGATCCGCGGGATTCTCTCCACGGCCTGCTACCCCGAACACGGAGTGCCGCTACTGCTCTACCTCGCCCGCCGCCACGACTACGACCTTAAAAAGGCGCTGCTGGCCAATGTCAACGCCGGCGGCGACAACGTTCACCGCGGCATGATCCTCGGCCTGCTACTCGGCGCCGCGGCCGGGGAAATACCCGATGAACTCCGCCGGGGGCTGACTGATCACCGGGAATTGGCCAATGAGATCGATGACTTCGCTGCCTTGGCGATTGCAAGACCCTTTTAACCACTGAGCGGCAGTGACTAGTGACTGGTGGCTGGTAACAAGTTAACATCAAAAGAAATTTCAGTGTTAAGCAGCAGGTTTTAGGTAGCCGCAGGCCCCCGTGCCTGCCCCAGGTTCACCCTCCCTCGACCCCTCCCATCGAGGGAGGGGAGATTTGAATTCCCTCCCCCTTTGTAAAGGGGGAATGAGGAGGATTTGGTGTTGTTGCTGCGAGCCATGACCTACCAGCTGCCAGCTGCCCTATTACACATTTCAGGCATTGCCTGAAATGTGTAATAGAAGCCATGGCTAAAATTTTTATTATACACTGCGGAAGGCAGCGACTAGTTGCTGATTACTGCCAACTACTTAATATCAAAAGATGAAAATTGAACTAAACAGCGGTCACCAGTCACTGTCTCTCATTGTTTCCGGGGAACATTGACAAATTTTTTTCTCTCGCTAAGATAGTAATCAATTACTTACTTTTGGAGAAAACCATGGGCCATTCCGTCAAACCCCTCCCCGCGGAGGAGCGCCGCGAGGTGACCGTCGAAGCCGTGATCGCGCTGGCCGCCGAAGGGAATCCCTCGAAGATAACGACCGCCGCCATCGCCCGGCGCATGGGCCTGTCCCAGGGTGCCCTGTTCCGCCATTTCGCCAGTAAAGACGCCCTTATGGAGGCGGTCATGGAATGGGTAGCGGAACGCATTTCAGCACGAATCGAAAAGGTGCTGGCAGCGGATACATCCCCTCTTGTCGCCCTGGAGCGGCTCTTTTTAACCCATGCCGGCTTCGTCGCCGACCATCCCGGCATTCCCCGCCTTTTGTTCGGCGAACTGCAGAAGGGCGAAGAAACGGCCGCCAAAAATATCGTGCGCAAACTCTTAGACCGTTACAGCGAGCGTCTCAAGGGATTGATCGAACAAGGGAAGGCTTGCGGGGAGATCGAGCCCGACATCGATCCCTGGACGGCGGCGGCCCTCTTCATCGGTTCCATCCAGGGGCTGGTGATGCAGTCCCTTCTGGCCGGCGATGTGAACCAGATCCGCCGGCACGCGCCGGGGGTTTTCAGCCTTTTGCGGAAAAGCATCGGGAGGAAGACGTGAGACGGCCGGCACTGCAGAAAAGAACCCTGGCCTTGCTGGCGTTGATGCTTCCCCTGGCCGGGCTTTTTGTCTATGTGGCGCTGACAGCGGGTCCCCTGGCGCCGATTGCCGTCACCGTGACCAAGGTGGAAAAGCGCAGCCTGTCTCCCGCCCTGTTCGGCATCGGCACCGTCGAGGCCCGCTACCGCTACCGGATCGGTCCGACCTTTGCCGGCCGCGTGAAATCCCTGGCGGTGGATGTCGGCGACCGGGTCGCGGGCGGCCAGGTTATCGGCGCCATGGATCCGGTGGATCTGGATGAGCGCCTGGCGGCCATGAAAGCGGCCCGCAAGCGCGCTCAGGCCCAGCTCAGGGAGGCCGAGGTGCGCCACGAACATGCCCGCAATGAAGAGCGGCGTTACCGGCAGGCGCTCAGGGATCGGTCGGTCAGCGCGGAACTCGCCGCCGCCAAACAGCAGGAGTTTCGAGTGGCCGAAGCGGGACTGAAGGCCGCCGGCGAGGAACTGTCCCGCGCCGAAGCGGAACTGCGGGCGGTGGCCGCGCAGCGGGCCGATCTGGACCTGGTGGCGCCGGTGAACGGGCTCGTTGTCGCCCGCCGGGCCGAGCCGGGCGACACGGTGGTGGCCGGGCAGACGGTTCTGGAGATGATCGATCCGGCGAGCCTCTGGGTGGCGGCGCGCTTCGACCAGTTGACGGCACGGGGGCTGCGGGCCGATCTGAGCGCCCATATCGTTTTGCGTTCCCAGGGCGCTCGCGGGTTTTCAGGCAAGGTGTTGCGGATCGAACCTTTGGCGGATGCCGTCACCGAGGAAACCCTGACCAGGGTGATCTTCGACGAACTTCCCGAGCCCCTGCCCCCCATCGGCGAGCTGACCGAGGTCACCGTGGCCCTGCCGGATCTGGCCGAGGGTCCGGCCATCCCCAACGCCGCTTTGCGGCGGATCGGGGGACAGCCGGGGGTATGGCTTTTGGAGGACGGGGATCTGCGCTTCGCGGCGGTTGCCGTGGGGGCCGCCGATCTCTATGGTTGGGTCCGAATCGACAAAGGGCTCGCCGGCGGCGAAGCCATCGTCCTCTACAGCGAAAAGGCGCTGAACGCCCACAGCCGCGTCAAGGTGGTGGACAGACTGCCGGGGGTCGCGCCGTGATCAACCTGGCGGCCAGGGACATCCTCCATGCCTGGGGCAAGTTCGTCTTCACCGGCATCGGCCTGGGCCTGCTGATCGGCGTCACCCTGATCATGGCCGGGGTCTACCGGGGCATGGTGGATGACGCCAAGGTGCTCCTCGACAACAGCGGCGCCGATCTCTGGGTGGTGCAGAAGGACACCCTCGGTCCCTATGCCGAATCCTCGAGCATCTACGACGATGCGTGGCGAGGCATCCGCGCCATGCCGGGAGTGGCCCAGGCCGTCAATGTGACCTATCTCACCATGCAGGTGCGGCGCGGCGAGGAGGATGTGCGCTGCATGGTCTCCGGCATCGCCGTCGGCGGGCCGGGCACCCCCGGCTGGCCGCCGTGGCTGGTTGCCGGCCGCCACCTCACCCGCGGTCATTACGAGGCGGTGGCCGATATCGCCACCGGCTGCCGGATCGGCGACCGGCTGCGCATCCGCCGCAACCATTACACCGTGGTCGGACTCACTCGGCGCATGGTCTCCTCCAACGGCGACCCGATGGTCTTCATCCCCCTGAAGGATGCCCAGGAAGCCCAGTTTCTCAAGGACAACGACGCCATCCGCCAGCAGCGGCGGCGCACTGCGGAAAACCCCATCTACGACCGCCCCGGCATTCCCAACCTGGTGGACGAGGTGATCGCCGCCCAATCGTTCAACCCCTTTGTCAACGCCGTTCTGGTTCAGATCGACCCAAACAGCCACCCCGAGGAGGTGGCCGACAAGATCCGCCGCTGGAAGCGCCTGACGGTCTACACCCGCGCCCAGATGGAAAACATCCTGGTCGGCAAGCTGATCGCCACCTCGGCCCGGCAGATCGGCATGTTTCTCGTCATCCTGGCCGTGGTCAGCGCCGCCATCGTGGCCTTCATCATCTACACCCTGACTTTGGGCAAGATCCGCGAGATCGCCGTGCTGAAGCTGATCGGCACCCGCAATACCACCATCGCCGCCATGATCCTCCAGCAGGCGGTGACCCTGGGCCTGATCGGATTCGTCGTGGGGCGCATCGCGGCGACCTTCGGCGCCCCCTACTTCCCCAAGCATGTGCTGCTGGTGCCGCGGGACTCTTTCGCCGGGCTTTTGGCGGTGATCCTCATCTGCATCCTGTCGAGTATCGTCGCCATTCGCGCCGCCCTCAAGGTCGATCCGGCGGAAGCGGTGGGAGGCTGACATGACCGGCAAGGGCATCGGCATCCAAGGCCTTAAAAAGCGCTACGGCCGCGGCGACACGGCGGTGGACGCCCTGAAGGGAGTGGACATGGACGTGGCGCCGGGGGAGGTGGTGGGCCTAATCGGGCCTTCGGGGTCGGGAAAAAGCACCCTGCTCAAATGTCTCGGGGCGGTGATCGAACCGACGGCGGGAACCATGCGGCTCGGCGCCGAGATCATCTATGACGACGGCTGGAAGGTCAAGGATATCCGGGCTTTGCGCCGGGACCGCATCGGTTTCGTGTTTCAGGCGCCCTACCTGATCCCCTTTCTCGACGTCACCGACAATGTCGCCCTGCCCTCCATGCTGGCGGGAACGGCCAACGCCGAGGCCCGCCGCCGGGCGCTGGAACTACTGGAAGCTCTCGACGTGGCCCACCGGGCCAGGGCCATGCCCAGCCAACTTTCCGGCGGCGAACAGCAGCGGGTGGCCATCGCCCGGGGGCTGGTCAACCGGCCGCCGGTGATCCTGGCCGACGAGCCGACGGCCCCTCTCGACAGCGAACGCGCTTTGGCGGTGATCCGCATCCTCAACGAGATGGCCGGCAAGTTCGAAACCGCCGTTATCGTGGTCACCCACGACGAGAAGATCATTCCCACCTTCAAGCGCATCTACCATATCCGGGACGGGGTGACCTACGAGGAGCAGGGGCAGGGACGGGGGTTCGAGTAATCCTCGGCCAGATTGCCGGCAAAATCGGCGAATCGGCCGTCAGGGGTTGGCGCTTTCGAGAAGCTCCTTGAGGGCGGCGGCGTTGTTGTGCTTTTCGTCGGCGGCGCCGTAGACCAGGGTGAGCGGCCCTTGCCGGGCACGATTCCGCAGGCTTTCCACCGACTCTTTCAGGCCTTCCAGTTCCAGGAAATAGCGCTGCCGGAATTCATCCCATTTTGACGGGTCGTGCCCGAACCAGCGGCGCAGCTCGGTGCTTGGGGCAATCTCCTTCATCCAAAAGTCCACCCGCAGTTCCTCCTTTTTGACGCCCCGCGGCCAGATCCGATCCACCAGCACCCGGCAACCGTCTTCGGGGTCCGGTTTCTCATAGGCTCTTTTCAGCCTTATCCCCATGAGTTCCCTCCCGTCAATAAGATCCGCCTTGAAGCCAGCCCTCAGAGCTGCGCCGCTTTGAGGAAGAGGATGTTGTTTTCGAGATGCACATGCTTGTGCAGATCCTCCTCAAATTCCTTGAGTTGGCGGTAAGTGAGCGCATAGGTGTTGCAAGCATCCGCCGGAATCCCATAGCCGCCGGACAGACGGCGGATCCGGTGGACGGCATCGCCAACCTCTTCATGCTCGCGGTGAAGCCTGGCCAGCGAAGCCCGGATCAGGGCACGTTCCTGCCCTGCCGCCTGCTTGTCAAGGCTGCCGCCGTAAAGCCGTTTGACCGCCGGGAAAAAGACCTCCTCTTCTTCCTTCAGATGCCCCTCCATGTCCGCCGCGATCTTTTCGAAAAGGGCCGCTATCTCGGCCATTTCGGGATGATTGGAACCGTGGGCCTGGGCGCTCTTGCGGGCATGTTCGAGAATCCGCGGGTCGTTTGCCCAGAGATAGGCGTGATGGGTGGCGACGATATGGTCGATGAGCGACGGCAGATCCCACTCCGCAAAATTTTCCCTCTGCGGCGACGGTTGGCGGCCTACCGCCGCAAGTTCCTGATAAACCATTTGGGGATCGAGGCCTTGCCGGCGACACGCGGCCGCCACGGTCATCCGCCCTCCACAGCAGAAGTCAATGCCGTATTTTTCAAAAACATCCGCGGTGCGGTAATCTTCCGCCACATAATCGCCGATGGTCCGTTGATCCTCAGCTTTTTCCGATGGAATCCGATTCATGATGCGCCTCACTTATGTTGGTTGGGGATGGCCCCCCTCCCGGGATTTTCAGAACCAATACTCGGGATAGCGGCGATCCTTGGCCAGGTTGTTCACCAGAACGGCGACGACAAGCATGATGAAAGCGCCCGCGGCCACCGGCATCAAGGCGTAAAAAAAGCCGAGGGCATGGATCTTCTCGCCGCCGACGACGGCGATCAGGGCTGTCGCCCCGGCAGGGGGGTGAAGGGTGCGGGTGTAATGCATGAGGGCGATGGCGGTGGCCACCGCGACGCCTCCCGCCAACCAGGGTTCGGTGCCGAGGAGTTTGAAGCAGGCCACGCCGACGAGGGCGGAAAGGACATGGCCGCCCATGAGGTTCCGAGGCTGAGCGAGGGGAACCTTGGGCGCACCGTAGATGAGAACCGCGGAGGCGCCGAAGGAGGCGACGATCAGGATCATATCCACCTTGGCGGCAAAATCGTAATGGAGGTAACAGACGGCGCTGATCCCCAAGAAGGCGCCGACCCAGGACCAGAAGATCTCGGAAATGCTCACGCGTGGGGGGCATTTGGCGCCGCCGGCCATTTTTTTGAAATAATCCATGCTGATCAGCCTCTTTCGGAAAATTCTTCGTCGTTCAGATCGAAAACCGAGGTCCGGACGATATCGTCCCGGGAGACGATACCGAGAATCTGCCCCTCCTCATCTACCACGGGTGCCCGGTTGATCTTCTTTAGTGAAAAAAGATTTCTGATGTCCTGAACAGGGGTGTCCTCGCGCACCGTCACCGCCGGCGAGGTCATGACGTCACCGGCTTTTTCCGCCGCGGGCGGCGCGGTTTTAAAACTTCCGAAACGCAGGCTCTGGGCGATGATCTGCATGGCCGTCGATGCTTCCTGGGCACTCAACAGGCGCAGCAGGTCTTTTTCCGAGATCACCCCGACCACCTTTTTCTGCGCGTCAAGGACCGGGACTCCCGAGATGCCCTCTTTGGCCATCAATTCCGCCACATCCAAAACCGGTGTGGTGGCTGTTACAGCGATTACGTCACGGGTCATGATGTCGCTTGCCCTGAGAAAACGCCGCAGCCGCCTGACGGCGTGGCGTAGGGCCAGATGGAAGACCTTTTTGAAGTCGGTCGGCGTGATATCCACGTAACCGGGGATCTCCTCAAGGGCTTCCATGACGTCTTCGTCGGTCAGTTCCCAGGGGCCTGGAGATCTTTTTCCCTGATGATTCTCTTTGTTCATCGTTGTCCTTTCCCGCCGGCCTACCCGGAAACGGTGAAAAGTTCAGGGGACGGTAATCCCCTTTCCCTTGATGATGGATGGCGGCGCGGATTCTAAAGTAAATGCCATTTCGCGACAACAAGAAAATTATTTAAAAATTCAATGGTTGCCGGCGTGGAAAGCAGGCCGGCGGAACCAAAGGAAAATGGCCTTTCTTGGCGATGAAAGGACAAGAAAGGCCGCTTTAGGGGTCTGAATTACAGCATTCGGGTCGGATCCGTGGGGCGCGGCACCTTGACCACCAGAATCCGCAACGGGACATCGCTTTCGTTGTACCAGCAGTGGGGGATCTTGGCCGGGCTGTCGATCAGGGTGTCGGCGCCGACCTCCCGTTTCTCGTCGCCGATCTCCACCACCCCTTTCCCTTCCAAGACATAGAAGAAAACGTCCACCGGCGTGATGTGCTTCTTCAGTGCCTGCCCCGGTTCCAGAGTCAGATGGACGACCTGGGCATGCTCCGTGTCGTAGAGTTTACTCGCCTGGACATTGTGGGGATTCTTCATCGTTGCGGCGCTTTTGGCATTGATGGTTTTCATGATGAATCCTTTCTTTTCATCCGGCGCCCCCGGAACGACCGGGAGCGCCGGTTTGTCGTCCTTCAGGTTGGCGCTACTTCCCGGCCATCATGGCGGCGACGTCGCCGTCGACGGCGCCGATCGGCTTGATGTTGAAGTTCTCCACCAGCACCTTGGCGACGTTGGGGGAGAGGAAGGCCGGCAGGGTCGGCCCGAGGCGGATCCCCTTGACGCCGAGGTAGAGCAGCGCCAGCAGCACCGCCACCGCCTTCTGCTCGTACCAGGCGATGTCGAAGGAGATCGGCAGTTCGTTGATGTCCTTGAGGCCGAAAACCTCCTTGAGCTTGAGGGCGATTACCGCCAGGGAGTAGGAATCGTTGCACTGCCCGGCGTCGAGAACCCTGGGGATGCCGCCGATGTCGCCGAGGTTGAGCTTGTTGTAGCGGTACTTGGCGCAGCCCGCGGTCAGGATCACCGCATCCTTGGGCAAATGCTCCGCCACGTCGGTGTAGTACTGGCGGCTCTTGTGGCGGCCGTCGCAGCCGGCCATGACCACGAAACGCTTGATGGCGCCGGATTTGACCGCGGCCACCACCTTGTCGGCCAGGGCCAGCACCTGATGGTGGGCGAAGCCGCCGACGATCTTGCCGGTCTCGATCTCGGTGGGCGGCGGGCATATTTTGGCCAGGGCGATGATCTCCGAGAAATCCTTGGAACCTCCCGGCGCCCGGTCGGGGATGTGCCTGACGCCGGGATGGCCGCTGACGCCGGTGGTGAAAATACGGTGAAAATAGGGGCTGTCCTTTTTGACCGGCGTGATGCAGTTGGTGGTCATCAGGATGGGACCGTTGAAGCTGGCGAATTCCTTGTTCTGCCGCCACCAGGAGCCGCCGTAGTTGCCGACGAAGTGGGGGTATTTCTTGAAGGCCGGATAGTAGTTGGCGGGCAGCATCTCCGAATGGGTGTAGACGTCGACGCCGGTCCCCGCGGTCTGCTTGAGCAGCTCCTCCATGTCCTTGAGATCGTGGCCGCTGATGAGGATGCCGGGGTTGTTGCGGACGCCGATGTTGACCTCGGTGATTTCGGGGTGGCCGTAGGCCGAGGTGTTGGCCTCGTCCAGCAGGGCCATGGTGTTGACCGCGGTTTCGCCGGCCTTGAGAACCAGCCCTACCAGTTCGTCGGCGGATTTGTTCTCGGTGGTGGCGGCCAGCGCCTCCATGATGAAGGCGTAGATCTCGGGCTTTTCCTTGCCGAGGATGGCGGCGTGGTCGGCGTAGGCGCAGACCCCCTTGACGCCGATGACCAGCAGTTCCCGCAGCGAGCGGACATCCTCGTTCTCCGTGGCGAGGACGCCGACGCTTTTGGCCTTTTCATGGAAGGCGGCCATATCGTCGGCGAACCAAGTGGCGGCCTCGGGCAGGTGCCCCAGTACCGCCCCGGCATCGGATACCTTCTTTTTCAGGGCCTCGCGGCGGCGCAGGGCTTCCCTGATGGAGGCGGCGAAGCGGTCGTCGTCCCAGTTGCCGTTGGTGATGGTGGCAAAGAGGGATTGGGCGACGAAAAGGCCGTCCTCGTTGATCGGCATCCCCATTTCATGAGCCTTTTTGCCGTAGAGCGACAACCCCTTGAGGGCAAAGATCAACAGATCCTGGAGATTGGCCGTCTCCTCCACCTTGCCGCACATCCCTACCGCGGTACATCCCGTGTTTTCGGCTGCTTCCTGACACTGAAAACAGAACATGTAAAACCTCCTTTTTTTGAGAAATGGCTGGGTTTTGGTAACCTTGTGGGGCTATTGAAGCGGAAGTGGAAGAGGAAATCCTTGACTTGAGTCAAACAGGGGTATTTTTTCAACTCCGCTCCGTATAAAATGGGGCGGTATTTGTCGATTCTACCATCGGCTCCGGAAAGGGCCATGCCCTTCGCACCGGAAAGCGGCAAAATCCATAACCCGCCCGACGAAAGGAAAGACCAATGGCTGAAGCTCAACGGAGTTTCCAGGATTCGCAGAACGGGGAAAAACTTGCGGAAGATCTGAAGAAGTTCCTCGCCATGGCTGTGGAGATGGGAGCCGACGACGCCAAAATCATCGGCAGGGAGGATATCATCATCGACGAGCGGATCGTCGCCCGCTGTTATTCCCCCCGCTGTTCCTACTACAACACCAACCTCCACTGCCCGCCCCACTCCTGGAGCGCCGAGGAGACCCGCCACATCGTCGACAAATACCAGAAGGGGATATTCATTCTGCTCAAGGTGCCGCCCGAGGAGATGGCCGACCCCGATTACGACAATCCGGACAAGCACAAGATCCCCGGCGCCATGAAGATGTACCGATTGGTGGCGGCCATCCAGTCCGCCGCTTTCTACGACGGCTATGCCAACGCCCTCGCCTTTGCCGGCGGACCGGCCTGCAAGCGGGTTTTCTGCGCCAAGGTGGAATGCAGCGGCCTGACGCCGAAAGGCTGCCGCATGGGGCAGAAGGTCAACTTCACCATGCACGGCGTGGGCATGGATCCTATCGCCATGGCCTCCCGAGCCGGCTGGAAGGTCTATCCCATCGGCAAGAAGACCAAGCCGGAGGAGATTCCCTACGGCGTGGAAATGGGCCTGGTGCTGGTGCAGTAGGTCATCTACCAGGATTAGCGGCTAGTGCTCCATCCATAGCCGCGTCAGCGGTTTGGGTGGAGTAGTTCATTGACTCGAAGCCTTTGGTTTCGCCTTGACCGGCTACCTCCGGGTCCCCTCCGGGACGTTTTTCGCTTTCCCCTTCATTCCAGGTCCTGAACATGGCGGCGAAAATCGGTCGCCTCCAGGGCCAAAACCAGCTTTCGGTCGGCGGTAACAAAGGTGGTTTCATGGACGCAGGCCAGGGCCAGATAAAGGGCGTCGTAAACCGTGACGCCGCAGCTCAGGGCAAGATCCAGAGCCAGGGGGAGCAGGACGTGACCGGGTTCGACCCGCAACGGCAAGCCGAGAATGGCCGCGGAGATCTCGCGGGCCTCCCCAGCCGTCAGTTCTCCCCGCCGCACCTTCTTCCACAAAATGTTTCCGGATTCGGAATAGATCAGATCCGGAGCCAGGGCCTCGACCTCTCCGCCATCCATGGCTGCGAAGAATCGGGCCGCCGCCTCGGAACCGGTTTCCGGCACATAGGCCTTGATCAGGACGCTGGCATCGACCACCCGTATCACCGCGCCCTGTCCTCCCGCAGCAGTTCGGCGCTGTCCGAAAAATCGATCTCCTTGGCGCTGAGCCGGTCCCGGATTTCCGCCGCCTTCCGAGCGACATCGGGTCGTTGCGCATGGCGGATGAGGATTTCGCTGACCTCCTGCTGAAGCGGCCGGTTGTGGCGCCGCGCCCGGCGCTTGAGCTCCTCGACCACTTCGTCGGGCAAATTCCGAACCAATAGATTGCCCATAACCGCAACCTCCGTTTTTGATATCAAAATGATATCATTGAAGGGAAATCCGTTCAATCCCCTCCGGTAAATTGACTGTATCCCATTGAAATTACGATTTTTGAGCAGATCAGGTTTCTACCGATCCATAATCCCGGTGTTGGTCTTATGACCCTTTCCCTTTCACCCCCAAGGTTGACGCAGACGGATTAGGAGCAGACGGGAAAAAACCGGCAATCACCCGATAGCAGCGTTCTGCTGAATTGGGGCTTTTGGTTTCGCCTTACCGGCGACCTACTTTTCTTTATGCCGATAAAGAAAAGTAGGCAAAAGAAACCGGCCCCGTTTCCGCTCGCCCTTCGGGTCCCCTCCGGGCCGCTTCTTTTGGCGGCGAGCGCAAAAACTCGGCAAAAAACGCCTCAGACAGTTTGCGCTCGAATTCCCCGCCAAACAAATCGCCCCTCCGGCAAGCGGAAAAATGGGGGTAAAAGTCTTTTGAACCTCTCCTTTTGAGCCCTTGCTTTTCCAACCCCATTGTTGACGCAGCCGGAATGCCGCCGCCGTTTCGGGAAACAGAGCGGCAAACTGTCTGACCGCAGGGAGTTTTTGCCGCTCCCCGAAACGGCGGCGGCATGGAGGGTACCCGCCGGTTTCTGGCGGGCCAGTCAACGGGGCGCCCTTTTTCGCTTCCTTTTTGGGCGCGCAAAAAGGAAGCCGGGCGCGGGGCGGAGCCCCGAGGCAGAAGCGGAAAACCTGAAATTTTGCGCCGTCAGCCGATAGCAGCTTCTTGCCGATTTTGGACTTTTGATTTCGCCTTGTCCGGCGACCCCCTTTTCTTTATGCCGATAAAGAAAAGGAGGCAAAAGAAACCGGCCCCGTTTCCACTCGCCCTTCGGGTTCCCTCCGGGCCGCTTTTTTTGGCGGCGAGCGCAAAAACTCGGCTGGGGAACGCCTCAGACAGTTTGCGCTCGAATTCCCCGCCAAAAAACCGCCCCTCCGGCGAGCGGAAAAATGGGGTTTGAAAACCTTTTGAACCTTTTTAAACCCCATGGTTGACGCAGCCGGAATGCCGCAGCTGTTCAACCGGCCGCCGTCAGCTCCCGGTAGCGGTCGAAGAGGAAGGCCACGCGCTCGGCCTCGCCGGAAAATCCCCGGCGGCCGTAGGCGGCGTCCACCGCCTGGTCGAGCCGGCGGTGGGCGC